>JAAZLS010000003.1 GCA_012799185.1 Bacillota bacterium
ATGGCGGGGATCACCAGTCACCCCTTCCGCCTCTTGGCTAAAGAGCAGGGTTGCGGCTTGGTTTACTCTGAAATGATTAGTGCACGGGGGCTGGTTCACGGCGAGCGCGGTCGCCATCTTTTTATGGTATATCATACTGATCGGGAAAGGCCGGTTGCCTTCCAGATTTTTGGTTCTGAGCCGGCGATAATGGCCGAGGCAGCTATAAAGCTTGAGTACCTGGGGGCAGACATAATTGATCTGAATTTTAGTTGTCCGGCACCAAAGGTTACCCGTCGGGGCCAGGGCGGGGCATTGATGAAGGATTTGGAGCTTTGTCGCCGGATTATGGAGGCGGTGAGCGGGGCGGTAGATTGTCCGGTCACTGTAAAAATGCGTAAGGGCTGGGATGACCAGACTCCCAATGCTCCGGCACTGGCGGTATTGGCGGCGGAGTCCGGCATAAAGGCGGTGGCCGTTCACGGGCGAACGGTTGAGCAGGGTTACAATGGCCGGGCCGATTGGGATATTATCCGGGAGGTTAAGCGGGCCGCACCCGACCTAACCGTGATCGGTAACGGAGATATTGAGCATCCCGCAGATGTGGAGCGGCGGATACAACAAAGTAGATGTGACGGGATAATGGTCGGTCGGGCTGCTCGGGGAAACCCCTGGATATTTAAGCAGATCAATCACTGGCGAGAGAGAGGAGAGCTGCTTCCCGGTCCTTCTGAAAACGAGCTTAGGGAGACAGTTATTCGGCATCTGGATCTATTGTGCCGGTTAAAGGGTGAACGGATTGCCTTGCTTGAAATGCGGGGCCAGGCAGCCTTTTATTTGCGGGGTTTGCCGGAGGTCTCCCGGATCCGCCGGCAGTTAATGGCCGCTACCAATCGAGAACGGATGTCCGCCTTAATTACCGGTTTCCTGGGCGGGGGTGGACCTGCTACCAGAATAACGGGGGGGTGAACGAGGTGTGCCAGTCCAGCGCCTATCTTATTAAGGAAGATGGCCGGGAAGAGCTGGTTATGGAAGATGTTAACATTGTTAAGCCCCGGGGGGCTCAGATCTTGATGGTTGATATTCTGGGAACAGAAAAACTTATTGCAGCCCGGATTAAGGAGTTGCAGCTGGTGGATCACCGGATTATTTTAGAAGAGGTGGATTAACCGGGTTGTCCAGGGGTAGATAGGGATAGCGTTAAGGGGCAGATTACTGCCTCTTTTTTTTAAAATAACTTGTATTAAAGGTAAACCTTATGGTAATATGTGATCACAATATTGTGCACAAAGGAGAAGCCGTGGAATTCGAAGAGACCGTCAGGGTTGCGGATAAAACAATCAGTGTGGATCGGGCGGTGCGGGTGCTTAAAAAGGTTCTGCGACTACGCTCGCAGGGCCTATCCCAGCAAGAGGTGGCTAATCGCCTCACCCTTGATCGGAGTTTTGTCTCCCGGCTGGAGGCAATCGGCGAGGTGCGCAAGGGGGGGCGGGTGGCGGTAATCGGCTTCCCTATTGCAAACAAACAAGAATTGGCTGCTATCTGTCGGGAACAGGGTCTTGATTTTATATTTTTATTAACCAATCAGGAGCGGTGGTCTTTGGTCGGCCGGCAAAAGGCCCTCGATTTTTTTAACCAGGTGATGGAGATTGTGGCTCGGCTTAAGGGATACGATACCTTAGTCCTAATTACATCGGAGCGATGGTATCGTCTGGCGGAGGCCCTGCTGGATCTGCAGGTAATATTTGTAAACCTGGGCCCTACTCCGCTGGAGGAGGATCGTCGGGTAGAGCCGGTGTTATTTAAACAGAAATTACAGGATATTATTTAAAACGCGATTAAATCCGGGGGTGGGATATTGAAACAGGTAGTAGGAATCAGCTTAGGCTCTTCCCAGCGGGACCATACGGCTGTTGTAAACATTATGGGTCATGACTGTCGAGTAGAACGAATCGGTACCGATGGGGATATTGAAAAAATGATTGCCATCATTAAAGACTTAGACGGCAAGGTTGATGCTTTTGGATTGGGCGGTATTGACCGCTATATTTATGCGGTGGACCGGCGATATGAATTCCATGATGCCCGGCGGATAGTTCAGGCGGCTCGAAAAACCCCGATTGTGGATGGCTCCGGTTTAAAAAACACCTTGGAACGCCGGGTTATCGAGTACCTGGAGAAACATACCGATCTATTCCAGGGTTCCAAGAAGGTTTTAATGATTTGTGCCATGGATCGGTTGGGGCTGGCGGAGGCCCTGGGTAAAACTGGCTGTAAAATGACCTATGGCGATGTTCTCTTTGTATTAAATCTCCCCTTTCCCCTGGGGTCGTTAAAGGCGCTGGCTCTATGGGCCCGGTTGCTGATGCCGATAATTAGTCGCCTGCCTTTCCGGTTAGTCTATCCCACCGGAGAGAGGCAAAAGGGGAACCAACCTCGCCAGGTGCGCCACTTTATAGAAAACGATATCATTGCCGGCGATTTTCATTTTATCCGGCGCTATGCTCCTCCCTCCTTGCCGGGTAAAACTATTATTACCAACACGGTTACACCGGCCGATATAGAGGATCTCCGGAACAGGCGGGTTAAAACTTTGATTACTACTACCCCCGAGATGGGGGGGCGTTCCTTCGGTACGAATATAATGGAGGCGTTAATGGTAAGCCTGGCCGGCCGGGATAGCGAGTTAACCGAAGAGGAATATAACCGGATGTTGCCTGAATTAAATATCACTCCCCGGATAATCCATTTTTAGGTACAGCACGAGAAGGAGGATGGAAAGATCTTCATGGAGTATAAGTTTGGGTTTATAGTACACCCCCTGTCGCTAAATGATGCCTATCGCTCGCTACGTTTTATGAAAGGCTGGCCCCCCGCCCTGGCCCACCGGGTTCTTCGCTGGCTGCCCCCTTTCAAAATATCTGAAATTGTTGGGATTGAGTCTGCTCACGGCCGGGCCAACGGCTATTTCGTATCGACTAATCTAACCTCCCGGCAGATATTGAAGCTTCCCCAGCGTTATGTGCTGCGAAAAATTATTAAATCCGGGCAACTGGCGGAGCGCCTGGGTGTCCGACTTATCGGTTTAGGGGCGATGACCGCGGTGGTTGGAGACGGGGGGGTTACCGTAGCCCGCCATTTGAAAACCGCTGTTACCACCGGCAATAGCTATACGGTGGCTACAGCACTGGAGGCCACTGGGAAAGCTGCGGAACTAATGGGTATCGACCTGGAGCAGGCCGAGGTGATGATCCTGGGTGCTACCGGTTCGATCGGTAGTGCCTGTGCCCAGCTGCTTGCCCGTGATGGGGTAAATTACCTGACCCTGGTGGCCAGGGATCAGCGGCGCCTGGAAAATTTAGCCCTTAAGATAATGCATGATACCGGTGTCTCCTGCAAGGTTACCGGCAAGGTAAAAGCGGCCGCCCGCCGGGCGAGGGTAATAGTAGCGGTAAGTAGTTCTGCGGAAACGCTATTGGAGCCGGAAGACCTTCAGCCCGGGGCGGTAGTCTGTGATGTGGCCCGCCCCCGTGATATTTCCAGCCGGGTAGGTTGTCGTGATGACCTGCTGGTTATTGAGGGGGGGGTGATCGAGGTGCCGGGGGATGTTAATTTTAACTTTAATTTTGGTTTTCCTCCCCGGTTGGCCTATGCTTGCATGGCTGAAGCGATGATTTTAACCCTTGAAAACCGGTTTGAAAATTTTTCCCTAGGGCGGGAACTCCGCCTGGATAAAGTCATGGAGATCCGCCGGTTAGCTCGTAAGCATGGATTTAGGCTGGCCGGATTTCGTAATAATGAAAAGTTCGTAACCGGTGAGCAGATAGCCCGGATCAAAAAAAATGTCTCAAATAGGCTTAACTTACGTTGCTCTCCTGTAGCCGGGAATCCGTCGGATCAGTCTTAATTAAAC
>JAAZLS010000037.1 GCA_012799185.1 Bacillota bacterium
ATATCCCACCCCCGCCATGACCAAGCTATCGCCGGAAATCTCCAGACTATCAAGATATGTAGAGCGCATTTCTGTGCTCCCCAGGGCCAGGCGCAGGGAGGCAGCCGGGGTCTCCACGCCATTAAAAGTTAACCGGGTAGCCCGCCCCGAGGGGCCCCTGGCCCCAACCGCCACCTCGGAAATCTGCCCTGGATCTGAACCGGTCACCTCTTCTACCGCTCCCCGGACCGTTTCCAGGGGAAAAGAGGCGCTCCAGGTACCCTCGCTTTCCGGTATTATCTCCCCCCCCGGCGAGGGGACAATCTGGATATAGGGCGGATTCTTCCCTTTAAACTCCAGCCCTTCGTCGGCCCGGGCTGTTTTAGGCCCAGCATAGGCATGAAACCAGCCCCTGATAAAATCACCCTGGTAGACAAATACCTGCCCCCGGGTTTTCTCTACCGCCCGTAGCACCTTGTCATTTATCCGGTCGGAGTCGTAGGCCTGGAACTCCTTAATATCGGTGGAAGCATGGGCATTATGGGCCGGAACCCCACCCCCCTCTTTGATCTTCTGTAGGGTAAAACTGCGGGCCAACATAGCCTGGGCAGCTAAAGCCTCAAGCGCCCAATCCGGATCCATCTCTGCCGCCACTACCCCGGCAATATAGTCCTCCATCGGTAGATATTTAACCTCTTCCTCCCGGTGGAAATAAACCTTTAGGCTCGGTTCAACCCCCTCCTCGCCCCTAATTTCCTCCGGGATTCGGGGGCTGGATTGAAACCAACGGCAACCTCCCCCCACCAGCAGGATTAGGATCATGATAAAAAGGGCCCTATACGGTTTTCTTATTCTCATTGGTAATACTCCTTAGGCCTTATTTGAATCTATTCTTTTTATATAACCTCAAACTTATACCAGGGAGGGAAATTGGAATCTTCTGCAAAAAAATCCAGGCCCCATAGTAAGGCCTGGACAAAAAGATAAAACTTTTCAATTTTTGTCTATCTAACCCGGTCTTTTAGTCTTTTGCCTGCTTTAAATGCCGGCACCTTTAGCGCCGGTATCATTATTTTTTCACCGGTAGCCGGGTTGCGCCCCTCTCGAGCGTCCCGATGACGGACCTCAAAGGTACCGAACCCGATCACCTGGACCTTTTCCTCGCTGGCGAGACTCTCGATAATAGTATCAAAGACCGCATTTACTACTTTATCGGCTACTTTTTTAGTAACATCCGTTTTTTCGGAGACAGTTTCAATAAGTTCTGATTTATTCACCTTGTAAATCCCTCCCGATATAAGAAGTTTGGGCAATCATACCACATACCTGATTATTCGCTAAAGTATCATCGGTTCCTGCTTACCTGGTTAATTTCGCCTATTGTTTCTTTGCTTCATTCCACCATTGTTCCAACTGTTCCAGGTTGTAACTCGAAAATGGACGGTTAGAACTCTCCACCTGGCTCTGGATATAATTGAACCGGGTTATAAATTTCTTTACTGCTCCATTTAACACCAGTTCCGGATTCATTTTTAAAAAGCGGGCTACATTTACCGCCGCGAAAATAAAATCCCCCAGCTCCTCCTCTATCTTGACCCAATCCTCCCGACGGTATGCATCCTCAAACTCCAGCAACTCTTCTCGGAGCTTCTCCAGGGCACCGTCGATGGTGGACCAGTCAAAACCGACATCAGAGGCCTTTTCCTGTACTTTCAGTGCCTTCAGCAGCGATGGCAGTCCAAAGCTGGCCGCCTCCAGGTCCAGCACCTTACCCTCCTTTTCCTGTAATTTAATCTGCCTCCACCGCCGGGCAACCTTTTCCTCCGTGGCGATGCTCTCCTCCCCGAACACGTGGGGATGACGGCGGATCAGCTTGGTAACAATCCCTTCTATCACCTCGTAAATTGTAAAATCCCCGCTCTCCCGGGCCACCTGGCTATGAAATACCACCTGTAGCAACAGATCCCCCAACTCCTCGCAAAGGGCAGCCTGATCCTGCTGTTCGATAGCGGCCACCACCTCGTAGGCCTCCTCGACCAGGTAGGGCCTTAAACTCCGGTGATCTTGCCGCCGATCCCAGGGGCAATCACGGCGCAACCGGTCCATCACTTTTAAAAGATGCCCCAGCCGGTAACCCCCCTTCGGAGGAAGGTAAAGGGCGGTACAGTGGTTAAACCAGGGTCGGCGATCCAACAGGTAAAGGGGGAGTCGCAATATCTTCCCCCCCGGTAATCCGGCCCCTTTAATTATTGTTACAGGGTAGCCGGCCGGATATAGCTCCAACAGGGCCAACTTAGCCCGAGAGGCTGCACTCCGGTTATAGATCTGGCTCAGGATCAGATGCTGGGGACAGGGTTCTAGCAATTGCTCCAGGTGCAATACATCCAACACGGTTACACCGCTTAACAGATCTATTTGCAAAGCCTCCAAGACCGGCTCAATAAAACTTAGGCCGGCTATAATTCTGACCCGGATCCCTTTCCCGGGTGCTTCGGCCAGCACCTGCTCTACCGCCGCCTCGCCAACCAACGGATGACCGGGTACCGCATAATAGACTTGCCCGTGGTTTTTTGCAGACCTAATCAATGTTCGCGCTATAGACCGGTATACCTGCTTAAAACTTGTACTTGATCTATATAAATGATCAAAGGTCCGATAGGTTATACCCCGCTCGCCCAAATACCCGGCCAGCGGATGCCGGCCGGTCCGTAGGTATAAAGGTCGCCCCCGCCGGAGCGCCCTTCGGGCCTCCGCCGTTAACTGCCCCGCTCTCCCGGGGCCCAAACCGATAACATGTACGGTCTCCATATAATACCCCTTACTTGCGTAATAGATTGTATCTCCCTGTTAATTTTACCAGGAACCCGCCTAATATGGGCACTAAATTAAGTTCTTCCCGGTTAATACTGCCCGATAGCAACAGGGCCAGCCCGTAAATAGCCAGGCCGACAGCGATAGAACCAATTACCGCCACTCCGTTTGCCGGGCCCGGGGCTAGCCAGTAGCCGGCCAGCGGGAAAAACCCCCGGTATGCTACATGGACCGCCGCCGCCATTACCACCACCGCTATCCCCGGCCGGATTACCAGTTTCATAGTATTAAATTTCCACCCTGTTAAACGGGTGAGATAATAGAGGTTGGCAATCGCCGCCACCGCCAACCCGATCAGGGAGGCCACCGCCGCCCCAACCACGTTCCAGACCGGGTTGGCAGTTAAAAACCAGCAAAGGATAGCCTTGACAGCCCCACCGTAAACCATGTTCAACACCGGGATAGTAGGGCGACCTAGCCCCTGCATAATATTGGTACTGGTAATATAGAGGGAAAGGGCAATTACCGACCAGGAGAGGGCTGCCAGGGGAGCGGCCGCCTCTACGGCCTCGGAGGTAAATAAAAATACAGTGATCGGGGCGGCCAAGATATAGAGGCCGACCGCCGCCGGCAGAGAGAACAAGACGGTAATCTTAATTGCCAGGTCGGTCCGGCCAGTGATCAATTCGCGGTTTTTCCGAGCCAAGGCTTCAGATATTGCCGGAACTAGGCTTACCCCCAAGGCTATGACAACTACGTTGGGAAAATAGATTACGGAGCTGGCCATACCGGTTAACTGCCCGTACAAAGCCGTAGCCCGATCTACAGTGAACCCGGCCACCTGGAGCCGGCGGGTCACCAGGCCCAGATCAATTAAAGTAAATAGCTGCATGATCAGGCTGCCCAAGGTAATCGGCACCGCCAACCGGAGGATTTGGCTGACAATTTTGGAAAAGCCTGCCCCGGGGAGGGCGCGACGGGATACCTGCCCCTTAAACCGGGGCCTATCCCAAAAATAGATAATTAGTAATACGGCCAGGCCTAACACACTACCGGCCACCGCGCCAAAAGAGGCACCGGCGGCGGCAAATTCCAGGCCTCTGGGCAAAAGTGTAATGACCAGGTAAAGCGAGGCGATCACCCTCCCCAGCTGTTCAACCAGCTGGGAGATAGCCGTCGGGAGCATCCTTTGACGGCCCTGGAAATATCCCCTAAATACAGACATCATCGTTACAAAAAATATAGCCGGGGCGATCGCCGCCAACGAATTATACGCCAGAGGTTGCCTGATAATTACTTCTGCAATATAGCCGGCTCCCCCCAGCATGGCCAGGGTAATTACTAATCCAGTCAGGGTAAGGATGATCAAGGCAATACGAAATACCCGGAAGGCCTGCCTGTAGTTGGAAAGGGCTAAATTTTCTGCAATTAGCTTTGAAATAGCTACCGGGATCCCGGCGGTGGAGATCGTCAGTAAAGTCGAAAATACGGGATAGGCCATTTGGTAAAGCCCGATCCCCTGATCCCCTAACAGGCCCGGAGATGCTAGAATGATGCGTAGGGCGGCCCCCATCAGGCGCACTACCACCCCCGCCGCCGCCAGTATAGCCGCCCCTCTGACAAAGGTATTATGGCTGGACAAAGCCCTTCCTCCCCCATTAAAATCTATCTATCTATCTACTACCGCTCGGTTTTGCCCGGCAAAAACGATCATTAAGCTGTCATTGTTCCATCTGTTTGGCCAGGAAGGAGGCGGCTGTTTCCGCCATCTTCATCTCCAGATCAGTCATTATTACCGCCGGATCCCTGCTACCCATAATTACCGCCCCTATAGGGTCCCCTTCACAAACTATCGGCGCAATAATTTCGTTGGCAAAACGCGGAGCACCATCTTCCTCTCGATCCCGGTACAGATCATGTTCGCTGGTGCCATTTATTAATACCGGCCTTCGACCCTCAATAACCTGTTCCACGGTGCTGCTTAGGGGGCGATTAACAAATTCTTTCTTGGGCGCCCCAGAAACTGCAATTATAACGTCCCGATCGGCGATGCAGGCGATATGACCCAACGATTCGTTGAGGGCATCGGCATACTCCTGGGCAAATTCGCCCAGCTCACCAATCGGTGAATATTTCTTAAGAATAACTTCCCCATCCCGATCAACAAAGATTTCCAAAGGATCGCCATCCCTAATTCTCAGGGTCCTTCTAATTTCCTTGGGAATTACTACCCGGCCCAGATCGTCGATCCGCCGTACAATCCCGGTGGCCTTCAAGTCCGTCTCCCCCTTTGTTGGTTGCGTAAAACTGCCAAACTTTCCTTGTTAGTATTCATCCAAGGATAGGGTTTTATACATCATGGGCCTATTTTACAATCCTTGCCTTAGTTAACCGTCGCCGCCGGTTCCTGTTGGCAAACTAGATCCCGCCAGCGGGATAACCACTCGATTAAAGCCGGTAATACCGGTTGCCCCGGGGCCAGCTTAATCACTACTGTATTTTTATCCGGCAAGGTAATCTTCACCCCGAAATCCCGGACCATGGGCCGAAGAAGCCTGGGATCTGGCCGGGCAATCCGGTTGAACCGGATTGCCGCGCCCCCGGGCCGCTGCTCAATCGATCCGACTCCCACCTCCAGGGCTAATCCCCTTAGTCGGGCTACCCCCAACAGGTTTATTACGGGAAGGGGGAGCGCTCCATAACGATCCTTTAGTTCCTCCTCCAAGGCTGTTAATTCGTGCTCCGAAGGCGAAGCATAAATTCTCTGGTAGAAATCAATCTTCTGGTCCTGGCTAACGATATAAGAACCGGGAATAAAGGCGCTTACCTTTAGGTTGATCGTGGGTAGGGAGGTCGGTTTTTCCCTTTTCTCCTGTTTTAAATCGGCAATTGCCTCTTCCAGGAGACGGCAATACAGATCGAAACCGACCGCCACCATAAAGCCATGTTGCTCGGCACCCAGGATATTCCCGGCACCGCGGATCTCCAAATCTTTTAAAGCAATCTTGAACCCGGATCCCAGCTCGGTAAAGTCTTTAATCGCCTGTAACCTCTTCTTCGATTCCCCAGTAAGGATCTTGTCCTTATTGTAAGTTAAAAAAGCATAGGCCAGCCGGTTGGAGCGGCCTACCCGCCCCCGGAGCTGGTAGAGCTGGGCCAGGCCAAATTTATCAGCTTCATGAATAATCATGGTATTGACGTTGGGAATATCGAGCCCCGCCTCAACAATAGTGGTGCTCACCAGAACATCATATTTTTGGTCTAAAAAATCGCTCATCACCTGTTCCAACCTTGCCTCCGCCATCTGGCCATGGCCGACCGCTATCCGGGCTTGCGGTACGAGTTTACTCAAATATTCGGCAAAGGCATTAATCCCTCGCACCCGGTTGAAAACGTAGTAGACCTGCCCCTGGCGCTTAATTTCCCGCTGAATCGCCTCAATTATCAACTGGTCCGAATGCTCCACGACAAAGGTTTGGACTGGGTAGCGGTTCTCCGGAGGGGTCTCAATTACGCTTAAGTCCCTAACCCCAACTATCGAAAGATGCAGGGTACGGGGAATCGGGGTGGCGGTCATGGTGAGGACATCCACCTCTAACCGCATTTTCTTTAGCCTTTCTTTATGACGAACCCCGAAGCGCTGCTCTTCATCGATTATCAACAACCCCAGGTCAGAAAATTTCACATCCTTGGATAGTAGGCGGTGGGTACCGATAATAATATCGATCTCCCCCCGGGCCAGCTGTTTTAAAATTTCCTTCTGTCGAGAAGGTGAAACAAAACGGCTAATTTGGGCCACCTTTAGCGGAAAATCAGCCAGGCGCTCCTCAAAGGTACGATAGTGCTGCTGGGCTAGGATAGTGGTGGGGACCAGGAGGGCCACCTGTTTTCCCTCCAGCGCCACCTTAAAAGAGGCCCTTAACGCCACCTCGGTCTTTCCATAACCTACATCGCCACAGATCAGGCGATCCATCGGCTGAGGTTTTTCCAGATCGCGTTTAACCGCGGCGATCGCCTGCAACTGGTCGGGTGTCTCCTCATAGGGAAATCGGTCCTCAAACTCCTGCTGCCAGGGGTGATCCGGCCCAAAGGCATAGCCGGTAGAGGCCTGGCGGCGGGCATAGATTGACAACAGCTCACCGGCCATCTCCCGAATGGAGGAGCTGACCCGACTTTTTAGGCGGGACCACTCCCCGCCGCCCAGGCTATGAAGGGTGGGAACCTTACCCTGGCTGCCGATATACTTTTGAATAAGCTGGATCTGATCCACCGGGATATAGAGACGGTCTGTTCCCCGGTATTTAACCTGTAAGTAATCCTTTTTTAAACCGTTAACCTCCAACGCCGTTAAACCCAGGTATTTCCCAATCCCGTGCTGCTCATGAACCACGTAGTCACCGGCGCTGAGTTCGCGGTAGTCCCGTAAATGAATACCTTCTTGGCGCCGACCCAACGCCCTTTTTTTACGGCGGCGGGGAACCAGGTTTCGTTCAGAAATCACCACTAATTGCAGCGAAGGTAAAATAAAGCTGCTGTCCAACCCGGCTACCGCTATCTTCAACTGTCCCCTCTCCGGGAGGGCGGCTCCCTCCTCTTCCCCCCCGGTTACCGGTAGGTTTAACTTTGCCAGCTCCCGTTGTAATAGCTCCTCCCGGTTACTATTTGCCGCCAGGAGCGCAACCCGGTAACCTTCCTGTAACCACCCCCGTACATCGGCCTGAAATAGCTCCCACTGGCCATAGTAATGGGGGACCCCCTTTACCTCCAGGCTATACTGCTCCCCGGGAAGGAAAAATTGCCCCCCGGGAAAGAGGGATAGGGAGAGGATCGGCCGGGGAATACCCGCCAACAGCTCCTGTTCATTAAACACTGGGGCCGGGAGATCCGGCAAGAACTCACCCTGTAAGATGCAGCCCCGGTAATGATCCTCCAGCTCCCTTCGCAGGCGCCCCCCCTGGTCGGCCAACCGGGCCGGCTCATCCAGAATAATAAGGGAACGCCGGCTTAAATAATGTAACGGAGAGGCCCCCGGGCCATAAAAATAGGAGAAGTAAACCGGGAGCATCTCCAGCCCCTCTGGTTCGCCCAACCGCTCTAGATACCGGTTGATTTTCCGTTGCAAATTATCGGCGGCATCGGCCCGTCGGTTCCTGGCTAACCGGGCGATCACCTCCGCAGCCTCCCGGCGCAGCTCCCCCTCCTTCTCCCGGTACCTTTCCGGTGTTAGGATTAGTTCAAAAGCCGGGCTAACATTGACCGCCGGCAGGGTACCGGTCGAGCGTTGAGTCCGGTAATCAAAAGAGCGCAGGGAGGCAATGGTATCGTCAAAAAGCTCCAACCGGATCGCCTCCTCCCGCTCCGGGGGAAAAATATCGAGAATCTCCCCCCGGACACTGAACTGCCCCTTGCCCTCGATCAGGGGGACCCGGTAATAACCGAGTTCCGCCATGCGGTTGACCAGGTAATCGCGATCTACCCGCTGCTCCGGTTCTAATTTTAAGGTAAGATCACGCCAATAGTCCGGCGGAAGAGATCGGTTAAAGACCGCCCCTAGAGAGGCTACATAGATGCCCTCTTTTCCAGAGATAGCCCAGTTAAGAAAGTGGAGACGCTGTTGCGAGGGCTCGGAACTCCGGCTCAACAGATCCCCGGTAACAAAGAGCTCCCGGGGGGGGAGAAGGTGCACGCGGGAGCGGGGGAAATAGACCAAGAGCTCCTCGTAGATCTCTTCCGCCCGGGAGGCATCGGCAGCGATGAGCAATATCGGCCGATAGAGGTGACCGGCTAATCCGGCAATTAAAAAGCCCCCGGCAGTAGGGTCTACACCCTGTACCGAGGCGCGATAGCCGGGTATGGATTGAATCCCAGCCTTTAAGTTGGTAAAGAGTGGGGTGTTAGCCCAAAGCTTCAACCAATGTTGCAAAAACATATTTCTCCTTCCGGGAAGAGCGGGTTTTGGAATGTTTCCGCAATTAAAATTGTCACCCGATCTCCCCTTGCTCAGGAATCGGGTGGCAGTAAAACTGTGTCATTACTCCTATTCCGCTTAAAACCAACATTCTCCGCACACGAATCACAGAGGGAATAGATAAATAGATCACCGGTGGCGCTCTTTATTATATCTTCCTTCCCCTGTGCCGTCAACAAATCTACCCCCAGCTGCTCCCCCTCTGACCGGGTTAGACAGAGCTCGCCGATCAACGCTCCACAACCCTGGCAAATAAATGTAGCTCTCAACTTGAATTCTCCATAAATAATGGTCAACGGCTCCCCTATAGGTTGCCCCGCCGGTTCCTTAATTATCCCGCCACCAGAGAAGGTCGGCCGCCCCGACCCCGTTCCCTAGCAAAACCGGGGGTAGGAACCCAGTATTTTAAACCAGCTTGACTCCCGCCCCAGCTCACCCCAAAGCCTCACCAGCTCCGCCTGTAACCGGTGCCCCTGGCAATCGATAAAAAACAGGTATTCCCCCAGATGGCGACGGGCCGGGCGGGATTCGATCCGGGTCAGGTTTACATGGTAACGGGCAAAATAGCTTAAAATATGATAGAGACTGCCGGGCCCGTCGGGTATCGCCACCACTAACGAGGTTTTATCATCGCCGGTAGGTAAATGATCCTGGTCAGCCAGTACTACAAAACGGGTCGAATTTAAATCATTATCCTGGATATCCTCCGCCAATAGATCCAGGCCATAGAGAGCGGCCGCCCGCCGGGGGGCGATGGCGGCCACCCCCTTCTCACCGGAAGCCTTTAACGCCGCTGCTGCGGTACTGCCTGTCGGAAAAAAGGACCTCCCGGGAAGCCGACGGTCAAGAAACTGGCGGCACTGGCCGAGGGCCTGGGGATGAGAGGCCACCACCTTTAAATTGTGTAAACCGGTCCCCGGAAGGGCTAGCAAACAATGCTTGATCGGATGGATTAGCTCCCGGCAAATCTGTAGGCCGTCCCGGGAGGCCAACAGGTCCAGGGTTACAGCCACCCCTCCCTCCAGGGAGTTTTCCAGGGGGACCAGCCCCTCCTCCACCCGACCCGCCGCCACCGCTTCGGCGATCTCCGGAATGGTTGAATACTCCACCAGCCGGCGCCGGTAAGTCCCGATATAATTGCGGGCCGCCTCCTCCGAAAAAGTTCCCGGCGGCCCTAAATAACCTAAATTAGTGCTCATTCTCTCCTCCCCTTTTACCGGTAGGAGGAACCAGGCAACGGCCCACAACCGGGGCAACCTGGGCCACCGACCGCATTAGCTGCTGAAAATTAGCCGGTGTAAGCGACTGAGGACCGTCACAGAGGGCCTCCTCCGGCCGATGGTGAACCTCGATCATTAATCCGTCAGCCCCGGCGGCCACCGCCGCCATACTTAACGGCATCGCCAGCCGCCAGTAACCGCTGCTGTGACAGGGATCAATAATCACCGGCAGGTGGCTCCACAGTTTTACCAAGGGCACAGCACTTATATCGAGGGTATTCCGGGTGGCCGGTTCAAAGGTTCTTATACCCCGCTCGCAAAGGATAACCGCGTCATTACCCTCCGCCAGGATATATTCGGCCGCCATCAGCCACTCCTCTATCGTGGCAGCCGGGCCCCGCTTTAAAAGTACCGGCTTCCCGATCTGCCCCAGCTCCTTGAGCAGGGGGAAATTTTGCATATTCCGGGCCCCCACCTGCAAGATATCACTGTACCTGGCCACCATATCCCCATCTTGGGGGTTCAACACCTCGGTCACTACCGGCATGCCGGTCTCCTCCCTAGCCCGGGCAAGCATGGCCAGCCCCCGTTCCTCCAGGCCCTGGAAACTGTAGGGCGAGGTGCGCGGCTTAAAGGCTCCACCCCGTAAAATATGGGCACCGGCCGCCTTTACCCGGCGGGCGATGGTAACCAACTGCTCCTCGTTCTCCACTGCACAGGGACCGGCGCAGACGACTAGGCTCTCTCCGCCGAACACCAGGTCGCCTACCGTAACCCGGCTGGTCTCCTCCCGAACCTCCCGGCTAACCAACTTGTAGGGAGCCATCACCGGGACCACCTTTTCTACCCCGGGAAGTAGCTCCAGGCCGGTGGGAAAAGCGATCTTTTTTTCGCCGACCGCCCCGATAACGATCCTTTCCACCCCATGGATAAGGTGGGACTTAAAACCCATCTCCTCCAATCGCTGCTCGACCCTCTCTATTTCCGAACCGGTAGCCGATAGCTTCATTACTACGATCATGTTGAGAACCCCCTTTTAGATAAATAAAAAGCCGCCCCTAACGGGACGGATTTTCTCCGCGGTACCACCCTGATTGGTTGACCACCCTCTTCACAGGTACGGGCGGTGCCACTAAAACCGCCGATACCCTCTTCCGATAACGGGGAAGACCCGGTAGAGCCTACCGGCCCTGCCTAGGACAACAGGGTTTCAGCTCCCGGCTCCAGAGGGAACTTCAACCAGGCCTTCTCCCGGCGGGCTCTCAGCCTACGACCCGACCTCTCTGAAGGGTAGGGTTCCCTGGTTTACTTTCCTCTTTCCTGGCCTTTAATAGAATTTATAGTTCACCGGTTAAACCGGTTCATCGCCGCTACCGGCCCCCCCTCGATTAACAGTTTCACCGCCTCTACCGCCGTCTGCACCGCCTCCTCCGCCTGGGTTAACTCCGTGGGAAGAAAAGGCTGTAACACGTATCGGGCGGCCTCCTCCATCGGGGGGCGACCTATTCCAAACCTCAGTCGTAAAAATTCTGGGGAGCCCATGCTTTCAATAACCGACTGTACCCCCTGGTGCCCGGCGCTACTCCCGCCCAGTTTAAAACGGATAGTCCCCAGCGGTAGATCCAGTTCATCATGTATTAGCAACAACTCTTTGGAAGAGAGGGGATATTTTCGCAATAGTTCGAGCAGGGCCCGGCCGCTCAGGTTCATATAGGTTAACGGTTGAACCAGCAGCAACCGGTTCCCGGCATAGGTCGCAGTAGCACAAAGCGACCTTGATAACCGAAAAGGACGACCGGCGGATAACTCTTCGGCTAATGCCCCCGTAACCCGGTAGCCGGCATTATGCCTGGTCCCCTCGTATTTTCGACCCGGGTTACCCAGGCCAATAACAGCAAACAATCGCCGGTTCCCCCTGTATTCCAATTAAGCCCGCCATCCCGGTCAATTTTAAGACGTCGGCTCCTCTTCCTCCTGCGCGGCCTCCTCCTCTTCCGGAAGCTCTTCTACCGCCTCTTCCAACTCCTCTTCCTCTTCAATCTCTTCTTCCTCTTCCTCGGCGATCACTGATACCTGAACCAACAGCTCATCTGGATCAGTCACCAACTCCAGGTTTTCATCCAGCTGTAAGTCGCGGGCATTAATACTATCACCGATGTTCAGAGCCGACACATCAACCTCTATATGTTCGGGGATCTCCGCCGGCAAGCATTTTATGGTAATCTCACGCAATAGGATTTCCAGCACCCCATCCTCATCGCTAACCCCCACTGGATCACCGGTAAAGGTCAAGGGGACCTCCACCTCAATCCGATCGGTCATGGAGATCCGAATGAAATCCACGTGCAAAATCTCTTCCCTCAAGATAGGGTTCCGCTGGATTTCCCTGAGCATTACAGTCTCTGCCCCGCTCCCCGCCGCATCTAATTGCAGGTTCAGCAAGACGTTGCTGCCCTCGGCGGTTAATATCTGGTTGAGCCTACGCCCGTCCACCTGCAGGTTTTGGTTCTCTTTTCCCCGGCCATAGACCACCGCCGGGACCTTGCCCCCCCGGCGCAACGCTTTTAAACCACCTTTACTCATCGGCTCCCGGGGCTCGGCCTGTAAGGCTATATGTTCCATCTTATTTCCTCCATCCATTTACTGCTACCGCTAATGAAAGAGTATTATATCCTAACCGCTAGCTGTTTGTCAATCAAACAGTTCACTTACCGAACGCTCCTCGTGAATACGCATGATCGCCTCCCCAATTAGGGGGGCCACAGAGAGCACTTTAAACTTTTCTCCCTCGATCTCAGGACAAACCGGTATGGTATTGGTATAGACCACCTGTTTTATAGATGAGCCACGGAGGCGCTCCAGTGCCGGCCCGGAAAATACCGGGTGGGTACAACAGGCATAGATCTCTAGCACCCCTTGGTTGGTCAGCTCCTTGGCCCCCTGGACAATAGTCCCGGCAGTATCGATGATATCATCTACCAGGATAGCCGTTTTGTTTCGGACCGTGCCGATAACATTCATAATTTCCGTCTTATTGGGGGCCACCCGCTTCTTATCGATAACCGCAATCGGTAAGGAGAGCCGATCTGCCAGTTGGCGGGCCCGGGTAAGCCCCCCCAGATCGGGGGATACTACTATGCCGCTATCGATATCGATGGAATTAAAAAAGTTGGCTAATATGGGGATAGCCGTAAGATGATCAAAGGGAATATTAAAGAAACCCTGGATCTGCCCCGCATGGAGATCCATAGCCACAATTCGGTTGGCACCGGCGGCAGTAATCAGATCGGCTACTAACTTGGCGGTAATCGGGTCCCGGGCGCGGGTTTTTCGATCTTGCCGGGCATATCCGTAATAGGGTATGACTACGTTTACGGATTTTGAAGAGGCCCTTTTTAAAGCATCTACTAATATTAACAGCTCCATCATATGTTCATTAACCGGCGGACAGATCGGTTGGATTAGATAAACATTGGAACCGCGCACACTCTCTTTAATATAAATTGATATCTCCCCATCACTAAACCGGGTTACCTCCGCCTGCCCTAGGGGCACACCGATCCACCGGGCGATCTCTTCTGATAGGCAACGGTTGGCAGTACCGCTAAAAATTTTAAGCTTGCTATTAATTGACACCTGTTCCAGCCCCCTGTAAATTTTCAGACATCCGGGTGATGGCTTTTATCTTTCCCCGGTGACCCCTTCCGGCCAATCAATTTGGAGGCCCGACCCGGGAAACTTTTTTGTTCGGTCCGGGCCAAGGCTAACGAGCCGGCAGGGACATCCCTGTTAATCGTCGAACCGGCGGCAACAAAGGCCCCCTCCCCGATAGTTAACGGGGAGATAAGGTTGCTATTACACCCGACAAAGGCTCCCGGTTCAATCCGACAGCGGTGCTTGCGCCGGCCATCATAGTTGACCACGATCACACCGGCCCCTATGTTTACCCCTTCCCCGATATCTGCATCCCCAACATAGCTTAAATGGGGTATCTTGGTGCCTTCCTCAATATTGGAGCCCTTCACCTCGACAAAGGTTCCAACTTTAACCCGGGATCCCAGTTGACATCCGGGACGAATATAGGCAAACGGCCCTACCATCGCCTGCGCTCCAATCCGGCTATCTTCCACCACCGAATTCCTTATGGTTACCCCTTCCTCCAGCACCGCCCCCTTTAAATGGGTGCTGGGACCAAGCCGGCACCGGTCGCCGATGGTGCAGGGGGCCTCAATAATCGTCTGGGGCCAGATCTCCGTCTCCGGTCCAATCTCAACACCGTAATCAATATAGGTGGTCTCCGGATCGATCAGGGTTACCCCCTTGATCATAAGTCCCCGGTTGATCCGCTCCCGCCACATTACCGCCGCCTCCGCTAGCTGTTGGCGATCATTTACCCCCAACCCCACCCGGTAATCGGCCAACCGGTATGCCTGTACCGGGTGACCATCGTTATTAAACAGCGAGATTAAATCCGTCAAGTAATACTCCCGCTGAATATTTTTTTCTTCAAGCATCGGAAGGTAACGGGCCAGTAACTTCAGGTCAAAACAGTAGGCACCGGTATTAACCTCGGTAATTGCCCTCTGCTCAACGGTAGCCTCACCCTCTTCAACAATCGCCTCCACCTGCCCCCGGGAACTGCGAATAATCCGACCGTATCCGTAAGGGTCGGGCACCCGGGCGGTCATCACGGTAGCCCCGCCGGGAGGATGCTGCCTTAGCATCTCCCGCAGATGGCGGGTCTCCAGCAGCGGAGTGTCACCGCATAGAACCAGCAATTGCCCGCTAGCCGGTAGCCCGGGCAGCGCCTGCATAACGGCATGGCCTGTCCCCAGCTGATCTGCTTGAAACACGTATTCCCAGCCCGGGCCCATGGTTTCTTTAACCCGGGTGGCCTCGTGCCCAACAACAATAGTAACCCGGTCAGTCAGGGTAGAGACACTATCTAAAATGTAGCTTAACATGGGACGACCGCAGATTGGATGCAACACCTTCGGGCAACCGGAACGCATCCTCTTTCCCTCCCCGGCTGCCAATACAACCACTGATAGTTCTTTCATCTTCGCCCCCTGGACTAGACGCTCATAGGCCATAGCAAGGCAACCCCTATCCCCAGGAATGATCCGGCATGGATGCCCAATCGGCCTACCCATGAGTTAATTTCTTCGGCAACACCATTTAAAATCCTGCCGATCTCAACAAAATGTTTTACCAGGGGCTTTTCCCCTGAGGCGGGCCAGCTCCCGGCTAACCGTCTCTAGGTCGCTCTGCTTATCCACATCGGTAGCCAACTCTACATGGGGGCAAGGGACGCCCCGGGCGGTTAAATGCAAGACCCGCGAGAGATATTCTTCCAGATCTTTAAGCGAAAGACAATGAAATATAAATTTAATCATAAACGAAAAGGGAAGTATTCGTAATAGTTTCAGGGGATGTTTGCGGCTGGCTACAAAGGTTTCCAGCCGATTCTGGTTTGCAATAAACCAGGAGGGCCGGATCAACGCCACGTTACCCCCCGTAAAAGTTCCCTCCTTTAAGCGGACAGAGGTTCTCCTGGTATGGGGGAACCGGCGCCGGCAATGGGCCACTGGGATAATAGGATAATAAAAATCGGCGGTGCCGGGAGCCGCCAACGTTAAAAAAGCCTCTATTATTGCTGCACTAACCAGAGGAATATCCCCGGTAGATAGAAGGCAAAGATTCTTCGGGTCAACCTCCCTTAATCCCCGGGCTATATTATCCAGCATCGACCCGTTCCCTGTAAATACCGGCTTGAAGGAATACCCGTGGGCCTGGAGTGCGGTCAACCCCTCCTTGGGACCAACCACTACTATTTTTTGGAGAGAGTAAGAGCGGGCTAGGGCGGTTAAAATATAACCGATCAGGGGACGCCCCTGAAGGGAGATAAAAGCCTTATTATGAACACCTTGTTGCAGGGCCAGGGGGTCGTTCCCCTCCCCCCCCGCCAATACTACCGCTTCAAACATGGCGCACCCCTTTTTTTTGATCACTACCGGTCGGTAACTGTTCTCTGAACAGTCCAACAGAGTATGGCCCGGTATCCTTCCGCCTGCAAGATCTGGGCCGCCTGACGGGCCAAGGAGTAGCTATCACTTAGCGCAAAAAAAGTAGGACCGCTTCCAGACATGGCCGCTTTTAAACCCAGTTCACCCATTCGCCGCCGGAGCCGGCCCAGACGAGGATAACAGGTCAACACCGACGATTGCAAACTATTAATCGCTCCCGTGCCAAGCCAGTTTAAAATAGCCTCCCGGTCGGCTTTTAAAATGGCCTCCCGTAGAATATTCGGTGAGAGTACAGGAGACATTTTCTCTTCCAGTCCACCGTAGACCGAGGCGGTAGATATTGAGAGCCGGGAAGGCTTGGCCAAGACTACCCAAAATAAAGGCAAGGGGGGTAGGGGGCTTATTAACTCTCCCCTGCCCCGGGCAAAGGCAGTCCCCCCCCCGTGTAAAAAAAAAGGGATATCTGAACCCAGGGAGGCTCCCAATTCGGCCAGCTCCCGGGAAGAAAGCCCCAACCGCCAAAAAATATTTAGTCCCCGCAGGGTTGCAGCCGCATCACTGCTTCCGCCGCCCAGCCCCGCCCCGGAGGGAATGTTTTTGTATAGTGTAATCTTCACTCCCGGGGGGCTTGCTCCAACTCGCTTCGCCAAGAACCGGGCCGCCCGGCAAACCAGGTTATCCTCCCCTCCAAGCCGGGGGACGGTTGATTTAAATTGCCAGCCGGGGGAGCTTACCCGTTCGAAGGTTAAATAATCGGCAAGAGAAACCTGCTGCATCACCGATTCCAGGTTATGATAGCCATCGGGGCGGCGATTAAGCACCTTTAATCCTAAATTAATTTTAGCTGCAGCAACCATCCTCATGACTTTACCTTGTTCGTCAATACCGGCCCCTGTTCCTGCCGCCCCTCCCCTTTTAATCCCCGGTTACCGTCCTTTGAAAACCTAGTGTAAAATACGGTATGCCCCCGCGGGGGCATACCGGCCACCTTATTGATGATTCTTATTATTGGGGAGTGATTGTTCGGCTCTCTCGATAGCTTTCCTAACGATATTGCCGCACTGTCGGGAGGTAACACTGCCCCATCCCTCCCGGCGAACCAGGTCGAGCACACCCAGATCTTCAGCGATTTCTAATTTTAAGTCCTCAGACATAACCGGTCGCCGTCGTCTGGTCACCAGGTATCAGCTCCTTTTTGGTGGCAGTATAGTTTAATAAAAAAAACGGTTTTTATCCCGAGAGTTCATGGTGGAAATAACAACTTTTTCAAAAAAAAAGCCGGCTCCTGGGAGCTCCGGCTTCTAGCCAACTGTCTTTAATCCTCTACTAGAGGCTGGCGGAACGACACCCTTTCCCTTCCCCAAATGTCAGCTCTACCGTCTCTGTGAGTACATCCGCATAGGTAAAAGATAGTCGTTGGAAATAGTTTGATTCATCTACCCGGACGACAAATATAGAAGGATATATGCTTTCTAGAACCCCTTCTTTTTCGTAAGTTCTTCGGCGTCCCCGATTGGCCTTGAGTCTAATCCGTTCCCCAACGTGAGGTTCCAGCTGTTTGCGTATTTTACGCAATACATCTTTCCCCGTCAATTATAAAACCACCTTTGATTTACTACAAACAAGCTGATTATAGCATAAATTGATAGGATTGTCAACAATTTGGGGCTTTGCAAGGGAGTGAAAGTATGTTATGTTAGCGGGTAAACCGATCAGCCACATTGGAGGCGCCGTAGGATTCAGGTTTTATCCGCGCACTATATCCGCTGCCGATCACCATTCCTACCACCTCTTTAATGATTCCCCGGGTCTCCCCCTTTTCACCTACATCAAGATGAATCTCGATATTTGGCTCGTCATGGCCATTTCTGGCCAATTTTTTGGTTAAATGGCTTGCTACCTCCAAACTCAAGAAGGTCTCATAATAGATGCGCTGACGAAGGCTGGCCATAAAAGGCTGCCTCTGTTTTTGAAAAAAATAACGCCCCCCTTTGCCCACACGGTGAATAACAATAGCGGTAACAAATACTACGCTCTCCCCAAAATAGGCGTGGGAGTCGGTCCCAATGATCAATTTATAGCTTTCTTCGGGTTGGGAACTTATATAATTCATCAAGTCGTGAAAAACTTCTTTAAAACTGAGCTTGCCCCGTGAAGGGCTGTAGAAGTGCATCTGGCAGTCCCTTCTTAGAATAGTCTGCTACTTTCATTATAAATTAACCGGCCCAGGTTTGCAAATTCACCACCGGACAGGGTTTCTGGACGGCGGCGGGGATCGATATCCGCGGCCTGCAATATTTTTAAGGCCCTCTCTTTTCCCCAGGGGAAGGTACGCAAGAGACCGTTTAGTATAGTTTTGCGCCTAAACCGAAAAACACCCTTTACCACCTGCCAGAAAATAGGCTCCTGGGAGGGCTCTAACAGGGGTGAGCGGGGTTTCAAGGAGACTACCGCCGACTCCACCTCCGGGCGGGGCCAAAACAGATGCCGGGGGACCAGGAATAAAATAGTGCCGGAGATATAATACTGGCTTAATACCGACAGGCTACCATACTCTTTGCTTCCCGGGGGAGAGACCAGGCGCCGGGCCACCTCGGCCTGCAGCATAATTACTGCCTTTGAAAAAGGAAAGCGCTGCTCCATAAGCCGGTACAGCAGCGGAGAAGAGATACTATAAGGGAGATTGGATAATAACTTTACCCGGGCTTTTTGCCCAAAATGGCTCTGAATAAGATCGGCCCATGTTACCTCTAAAGCATCACCGTGGAGCGGTTGGACCAGGGGATAGGGACGAAATAGATCCTGCATCAGGTTAAATAACCCGGTATCAATCTCCAGGGCCAGTACCCTGGCCCCCCGGCGGGCCAGGGGCAGCGTTAACGCACCGAGACCCGGGCCGATCTCGATAACCCTGTCTCCCGGCTCCACCCCCGCCGCTTCAACAATTTTTATCGCCGTCGCCCTATCTACTAGGAAATTTTGCCCCCGGCCTTTCTGGGGCCGTAAACCATACTTTTTAAAAATAGAAACTACCTCCCGGGAGGAGATAGGAACGGTAATATCTTGGGACACTTTTTCACTCCTGCTTAGACGTAGGTTTATTCTTCATCCAAGAGATATAGGTTAATCCTCTTCCGCAACCCAAATTTCCGAGCATCCTGATGCAGATCGAACAACAGATCCAGGCGCTCCCCCTGGATCGCCCCCCCTGTATCTTCGGCAACCGCAAAGCCGATCCCTTCCAAGTACAGGAGGGTACCCAGGGGAATTATGCGGGGATCGACCGCAACGATACGGGGTGATTCTAAGGTTCCCTCCCCCTGGACCGCCCTTTTTCCGGTGCAGGTATAGCCATCGTTGTAACAGCCTGTACATTGGGAATGGCCCCGGCTATTTAAGGGGCAACCGGAACCGGGGGTTCCGGGACAATAGGCCGTAGCCCCAAATTCCAAAACCCGGTTGACCTTCTTTCCGGTAACCATTTCACCGGTCTCCGGCATACTCGTCAGGGCACCGCTTTCGGTAAAACCGCCTTCCAAGAGGAGGTCCAGCCCGGCCTCTTCTTTAGCCACCGGTCTCTCCAGCCAGCGATCACCGGTCAGCTCTCCCCGGGCCAGGTTGAGCTTCTTGAGACGCTCTTCCTCCAACGCCCCCTGGATAGCAGGAGCGACTTCTTCCCCCGCCCAGATCTTAATTTCAGCCCGGGGGTAAAGCATCCCCTCCGGAACAACCCGGTCGCCGGGGCCAAGCAGGAATCCGGCCGCCTGTAAAAGGGAGCGCACCGGTTGCCGGACCGTCCAAATTTCAGTGACCCTACCCTCTTCCAGTATAAATACCGGGAAGGTATCCAAATCGTTCCCGCCCCGATCGGTAGTAGGAGGGCTAAAAACCGCCACCCGGCTACTTACCGGGGCGGTCTCCGGGCCGGCAGCATCCAGGTAGAGTGCAAAGACTACCAACCCGGTAGCAAGGATATAAATCACCAGGAGATGCCGGGCAATGATGCCCGTCAACCCCGGCCAACGGACCGCACCGCTTAAGGTGCCCGGCACCGGTCGCAGTTCTACATACCTGTTTCCAGGGATACCCGTACTCATTTGCCCTTCCTCCCCTCCCTTTTTCTCTCTTTATTGCTTCTCTCTTTACCTGAAGGGCTATTATCTCCGCACCGGGAATAATTATGCGGATATTTACCCGGTGGAGGGGGGAAGAATGACAGTGGGGGTTAATTGCCTTATAATAAACCTAAACTTGGGGGTAGGCGAGAAAAGCCAGGCGACCCCGGGGAGGGAAGAGGCGTGGCCTTTAACGAAAACATGGAGGCTTTAAATAATATGCTTAAGCTGGTTGATCCTTCTAAACTTGAAGGAATAAACGCCATATGCCAGCTTGAACTTACGGGAGACGGGGGCGGAGTAGCCCAGATAAAGACCCATGAGGGGACGATTGAGGTCCGGGAGGGAACTCCCGGCTCCCCGGATATTACTATTAGGATGGCGGGGACCGATTTTCCCTCCCTCCTTAGCGGCCAACTAAATGCAGTGGCAGCATTTATGACCGGCCGTATAAAAATAGATGGTGATATGTCGCTGGTATTTAAACTACAGAAGCTGTTAGGCGGTTAATAGGCCCAAAAAAAAACCGGGTAGCCCAAGCTAGGCTACCCGGCTGAACTCTGGTTAACTTAATCCATTATCTCAATTTTTACCGGTCCAACTCCGTAGGAAACCAGCCCGATCTCCGCCGCCGCCGCCCGCGATAGGTCCAGAACCAGGCCATAGTTGAAGGGACCGCGATCATTTACCCGTACCACTACACTTTTCCCGGTATCGAGGGAGGTTACCTTTAACCGGGTGCCGAAAGGCAACTCCCGGTGAGCGGCAGTAAAATCGGCTGAATCAAAAATTTCCCCGCTGGCGGTGGGGCAACCGTCCAGATCATCGCCTCCCCCGTACCAGGTGGCCAGGCCCTCAATTACCGTGTCCACCCGTTCTCCCCGGGAGAGCGGCGGGACGGCGGCCGACTCCGGAAGCTCTGCTTCCTCCGGCGATCTTTCCCCGGACGGCCCTGCCGGGAGAACCGGTTCTCTCTCCCCGGCCGGCGGTTCAACCGTTACCTTTTTATCTGGCGACTGCTCCACCTCCAGCCCGGCGTGAAGCTGCCAGTTACCTTTTAATTGCTGGTTTTCCCCCCCGGAAGCAGTATTTTCCGGGCATTCACCCGGGGAAGGGACCCTCAGTACCGCCCAACCTCCAAAACAGAGGGTGAAAATAAAGGCTGAACAGAGCGCTATCTTTGTCCTTGTTGACAATTCCAATAGATGCGAAATCAGTGAAGCTTTCATCCCATCTTCCTCCTTTAGCTTACACTGGGCTCGCTGTTTAGGGTATATAAAATAGTGTATGCACCTCGCTTAGATAATAGCACAGACCGGCGCGAGCTATGGCATCCCAAAAAGACGGCAGGCATTGTCCCATATTATAGCTGCTAGCGCCTCTACCTTCAAGCCCCGGATCCGAGCCACCTGCCGGTAAGTTTCGGCAATATAGGCCGGCTCATTCCGCTTCCCCCGGAAAGGCTGGGGAGCCAGGTAGGGACAATCGGTCTCCAGGAGAAGCCGGTCCAGGGGAATTGTTTTTACCAGTTCCTGCAAAGTAGAGCGGGGGTAGGTAACCGGCCCGGCTAAAGATAGGTAGAACCCTTTCCTAAGAAAAGCCTGGGCCCACCGGCGATCACCGTTAAAGCAATGCATGACTCCCCGCCGGGCGGACAGCGGCTCCTCTTTAATAATCCGGAAGGTTTGAGGTAGCGCCTCCCGGGTATGGATTATTACAGGTTTATCCAGCTTAACTGCCAGCTGAAGATGCTGACGAAATATTTGCTCCTGAACGGGCGGAGGAGATAATAAGCGATAAAAATCGAGGCCCGTCTCACCGATGGCGACCACCCGGGGATTTTCGGCTAATAGGGCCAGTTGTTCAAAGTCGGAGGAGGTCACCCCGGCAGCGTCATGGGGGTGAAAGCCCACCGCAGCCTTAATCTGCGGGTACTTTAAGGAAAGAGAAATTGATCGGCGGGAGCTTTCAATACCGGTGCCCACATCGAGCATCGCGGCTACCCCCGCCTGCCTCGCCCGCGCCAACACTTTTTCTAGGTCCCCCGCGAAATCGGGAGCATTTAGGTGGGCATGGGTATCGACCAGGCGGGCCATCAGCTGATTTTACAACCCGGTGTTACCGGCTGATCTACCGTAGTTAACGCCAGGCGCTCCTTGCCGTCTACCGCCGCCAGCAGCATCCCCTCAGAGAGAATGCCCCGTAGCTTAACCGGTTGAAGATTGGCTACAAACAGCACCTGCAGGCCGGTCAATTGATCGGGTCGGTAATGTTGGGCCAGACCGGCTACCACCCGGCGCTGCCCCTCTTGCCCCAAATCAACCTTTACCTCCAGCAGCCGATCTGTTCCCGGTACTTTGGCAGCTTCTATAATCCGGGCTACCCGCAGATCAACGCGGCGCAACTGTTCTAAGGTAATTAAACCCGGTGCAGCCGCTTCCCCTGGTGGCGGTACAGCAGCGGAACCGGTTGCCTCCATCTCCAGCTTCGGCCGGTTCCATGCTAGCTCCTCCGGCAGGTTGCGCCGGGGAAAGAGATCCTCTCCACGGGCAACCCTTGTCCCGGGTTCAAGCCGCCCCCAGCTCCCCAGGCTGTCCCAAGTGTGAAGCTCTCCCCGGTGCCCTATCCCAAGCTGTTCCCAAATGCGGGCCGGGGTCCGGGGCATAAACGGCCCCACCATAACCGCCACAAAACGGATGCTTTCCACCAGGTTATAGATAACGGTCTGCAGACGTCCCGACCGGTCCGGACTACAGGCCAGCTCCCAGGGTAAATTCTCATCGATATACTTATTGCTACGGCTAACCAGCCGCCATAAAGCGGCCAGGGCATTACTAATCTTCAGCTTATCCATTGCCTCTTCCATCAGTAACGGGGTCTGCAAGGCCATTTTACTTAACTCCTCATCGCCGGGCCCGCCCTCCGCTGGGGTGGGAAGGAGCCCCTCAAAATAACGCTCAACCATGGTCAGGGTACGGCTCACCAGGTTGCCAAAATCATTGGCCAGGTCGGTATTAATCCGGTTAACCAGGGCCTCCAGGCTAAAGGTGCCGTCCACCCCAAAGGGAATCTCCCGTAACAAAAAGTATCGGACCGCATCGGAACCGTAGCGTTCAACTAAAACCCGGGGATCGATCACATTGCCCTTTGATTTAGACATCTTGCCCCCCTCCAGCAGTAACCACCCGTGTCCAAACACGGTGCGGGGCAGGGGAAGATCTAGGGCCATTAAAAATATAGGCCAGTAAATAGTATGAAATCGTAGAATATCCTTACCAATCAGATGCAGGTCCGCCGGCCAGTAGCGCTCCATCAGGCTATCCGCCTCTCCATAATTCAAAGCGGTAATATAGTTGGATAGGGCGTCCAGCCAGACGTATATAACATGTTCGGGGTCAAAGGGAACCGGGATCCCCCAGCCGAAGGAGGTACGAGAAACCGAAAGATCTTGTAACCCGGGCCGGAGAAAATTGTTAACCATTTCATTTTTCCGCGAAACCGGCTGAATAAATTCTGGGTGGGTTTCAATATATTCAAGCAGGCGAGGGGCATAGCGCGACATCCGGAAAAAATAACACTCTTCCTTTACCAGCTCCACCGGTCGCCCACAGTCAGGGCATGCTCCTCCCTGCAGCTCCCTCTCTTGCCAGTAGGATTCACAGGGGGTACAGTACCAACCCTCGTAATGGCCCTTGTAAATATCCCCCTGCTCATAGAAACGTTTAAAGATTTCTGCTACCTTTTCTTTATGTCGCCCTTCGGTCGTACGGATAAAATCATCGTATTCAATATCTAATAACCGCCATAGCTCCTTGATCCAGCTCACAATTTCATCGACAAATTCCCTTGGGGGTTTACCAGCTCGATCAGCCTGCCGTTGAATCTTCTGCCCATGCTCATCGGTTCCGGTTAAGAAGTGGACATCGTAACCGAGAGCCCTTTTAAACCGGGCGATTGCATCTGCCGCTACCGTAGTATAGGAATTCCCAATATGTAGCTTATTACTGGGATAATAGATCGGCGTGGTGATATAGAAAGATTTACGCTGGTCCACGGTTATCCCTCCTTTATTCCGTACAACCCAAAACATGACGTTATTATACCAAACCGCCCTACCGGCTTCAAGACAACCCGGGCAAAGGCAGGCCCGTTTGCCAGATTATTCACCCGGTTACTTTTTTTGGTTTCCCATGTTGCTTTTATGTCACAATATAGTATAATTATACCAGGATTTGTCGAAATTTGTAATAAGGAGGGGCTGCTTTGAAATCTACGGGAATTGTTCGCAAAGTAGATGAACTGGGGAGGGTGGTTATTCCAATCGAACTACGGAGGAATCTGGGAATTAATGTAAGAGATGCCCTGGAGATCTACGTCGACGAGGAGAAAATTATACTTAAGAAATATGAGCCCGCCTGCATCTTTTGTGGAAACGCCAATGATATTAATCGTTTTCACAATCGGGCTGTTTGCCGGGATTGCATTAAAAAGATGAACGCACTGGAACAGGAGTAGGGTTGATCTTTCAAACAGTACAGGATGGGCCTGTTCTCATAATATTGCCCAATGTAGACGCTGCTGGATTTATCAGCAGCGTTTACTCTAACCGATCCACTTCCTCCTCCGGGAAGTTTCGACTGCACCCGTTTTCTGTTAATTTCACCCGGATCATTTTCCTGGCCCCATTAATCTTTTCTACTTTTCCCTCCCCCTCGGGGGTGACCACCCTCTCCCCGGGGTGGAGTTGATCCTCTCGGCTATCTTCATAGGTCTCCATTTCAAACCGGAGACAGCACATTAACCGCCCGCAAACCCCGGATATTTTACTGGGATTCAGGGAGAGATTCTGATCTTTGGCCATACGGATCGAGACCGGCTCAAATTCTTCCATAAAAGAGACACAGCAGACCGGGCGCCCACAGGGGCCAAGGCCCCCCAGTAACTTAGCCTCATCCCTAACCCCAATCTGCCGCAACTCGATCCGGGTGCGAAAAATAGAGGCCAGGTCTCTTACTAATTCCCTAAAATCAACCCTCCCGTCGGCAGTAAAGTAAAACATGATCTTGCTGCGGTCAAAGGTATATTCAGCACCGATCAGTTTCATCTCCAGTTGATGCCGATCAATCTGCTTTTGACATTTAGGCAGGCTTTCCAGCTCTAATTTGCGGTTTTCCCGGGCCCGGGCCCGATCTTCATCGGTTGCCCTCCGCACCACCCGCTTTAGCGGCAGGACCAACTCTGCCTGCTTCGCCTCCTTCTCGGCGATCACTACCTGGCCCAGTTCAATACCCCGGGAGGTCTCCACAATCACCTCTTCCCCCTCATTTAGTTTAAGATTACCGGGGTTAAAATAATATATTTTACCTGCCCTCCGAAAACGTATTCCCGTTACTTTAGGCACCGGCAAACCTCCTTTGCAGTAAAATAATCATCGCCTCCAAGGCCAACTGTTTATGGGCGTTAGTAAAAGCAATCCTCTTTATCGCCCGACTTATATCCTCCAATGACAGCTCGAGGCTGGCCGGGGAGACCCGGGGGTAACTGGAAGGTCCTGGAAGTATATGTAAATCCGATGGGCCGCATAGCAATCGGAGTAAGAGATCCCGATAATAGATGTAGAGCAGCTCCAGTATGAACAGTAGGTCTTCCCTTTCGGCCAGGGAGGATGCCCGCCGGAAAAGATCCGGGGCGGAGACTGCCGGGGTAACCAGATCCCGGGCCAGTTCCATCGCCAACTTGATCCGCTCTCCCAATGCCGGATCGCGGGCCAGCTCCCGGGCCCGCCCCGGAAGCCCATGGCTTAAACGGGCTATTAGGCCAACTTCTACCCCCGACAATATTTCTTCGCTATTTAATAATAAGGTAATTTCGTCGACGGATAGTAATTGTAAAACATAGCGGCGACAACGGGAAATAATGGTGCTTAACAGCTTTTCCGGGTGGGAACTAGTTAAAATAATATATAGCCTCTCCGGCGGCTCCTCCAACAGTTTCAGGAGCGAAGAGCCGGCCTCCGGAGTCATCCGATCTGCCCCGGAGATCAATAAAACCCGGCACTCATCCTCCGGACTAGCCAGGTAGAGCCGGGGCCGCACCCGGCGAATCTGGTCTATCTTTATCCAACGTCCCTCCGGATGGATCAGGAATAGGTTCGGGTTGTTCCCCCCGTTTAGCTGCCGGCAAGAGAGACAAACCCCACAGGGACGACAGCTGCTCACCGGGCAAAGTAGGGCCCGGGCCAGGGCGATCCCCCAACTCTTCTTACCGCTCCCCCCAGGACCGGTAAGAAGGGTAACTGGACTGACGCTCCCCGCTTCCAGCTCGGTTAACAAGGCTTTCCTTAGCTCCGGTTGACCGACTAGGTTTTTAAAGGCCATCATTCGACCCCCGGCGGTGGTAAACAACGCCGTTGGACCTGCTCCCATATAACCTGTCGAAGCTCCTCCGGCGATTGCAAGGCATCAAGTATAACAAATCGTTCTTCCTCCAGGGAGGCTAACTCCAGGTAGCCACGGCGTACCCGTTGATGAAAACCTGTCTCCCGTTGCTCCACCCGATCGGCCTTACCGGGTCGCCGGGCTGCTGCCCGTTCGACCGGCAGATCCAGTAAAAATGTCAGGCTCGGGGTCAAGGAGCCCACTACCCGGCAGTTTAAATCCCGAATCCAATCCAGCTCCCCCCCCAAGCCGTAGCCCTGGTAGGCCAAGGTGGAGTCAATATAGCGATCGCAAATTATCAGCCGGCCGGCTTTAACTGCCGGACCGATTACCTGGGTCAACAGCTCCGCCCGGGCGGCAGCATAGAGCAGGATCTCCGTTTCCCTAGAAATAGTCAGCTCCCGGTTCAATAATAGTTCCCGGATCCCTTCCCCCGCCCCTGTCCCCCCCGGTTCCCTGACCAGCAAGGGTGGCGGCTCTAAATGGCCTAGCGATTCAGCCAATAGCCGGGCCTGGGTCGTTTTTCCTGAACCGTCGATCCCTTCTACTGAGATGATCATTTAAAACAGGTATCCTTCCCTTATCCTTACGGTAATCTACCGTTTATTACCTATAAAAAACCGTAGGGCAACTCTCCTACGGAACACCGCTCTCCACTGACCGGACGGGCTATTGGAAACTATAGTTGGGAGCCTCCTTGGTAATCTGCACGCTATGGGGATGATTTTCCAATAATCCCGAACCAGTTATCCTAATGAACCTGGATTTTTCTTGTAGCTCCGCCAGGTTAGCTACCCCGCAGTAACCCATACCCGCCCGCAAGCCCCCAATTAGTTGAAAAACAATATCTCCCACTGTTCCCCGGAAAGGAACCCGCCCCTCGATCCCCTCCGGCACCGGCTTCTGCCCCTGCTCCTGAAAGTAGCGATCCCAGCCCCCTTCTTTCAATGCTCCCAGGGAGCCCATCCCCCGATAGGTCTTATACCGCCGGCCCTGGTAGATTTCTGACTCCCCCGGGCTCTCCTCGGTTCCTGCAAAAAGGCTACCGATCATAACCACATTACCTCCGGCGGCGATCGCCTTGGTGATATCACCGGAATATTTGATCCCGCCATCGGCGATCACCGGCACCTGGAACTCCCGGGCCACCCGGTACGATTCATAGATGGCAGTGATCTGGGGGACCCCGATCCCGGCCACCACCCGGGTGGTGCAAATCGAACCCGGCCCTACCCCGACCTTGACCCCATCCACCCCGGCCTTAATTAGAGCCCGGGTTCCCTCACCGGTAGCCACGTTGCCGGCCACAATCTGGACCTGTGGGAATTTACTCCTGATCTCCTTGACAAAATCCAACACCAGGACCGAGTGGCCATGGGCGGTATCAACTACCAGTACATCCACCCCCGCCGCCACCAGGGCCTCCGCCCGATGCATGGCATCATTTCCAGCCCCGATAGCTGCCGCCGCCAGCAACCGGCCACCGCTATCCTTTGACGACCGGGGGTATTGGATCGCCTTTTCAATATCCTTAATAGTAATTAACCCTTTTAGGTTAAACTGGTCATCGACTATGGGCAGTTTCTCCACCTTATGGCGACGCAAAATCTCCTGGGCCTGGTTCAGGGTAGTCCCTTCCGGAGCGGTTACCAACCCTTCCCGGGTCATAACCGCTTTAATCGGCTGATTATAATCATCCTCAAAGCGCAGATCCCGGTTAGTAATTATCCCCACCAACTTGGTTCCCTCGGTAATCGGCACGCCGGAGATACGGTAGCGTTCCATCAAGGCGGCTGCATCGTTGACCGCATGATCGGGTGATAGGCAGAAGGGGTCGGTAATTACCCCGTGTTCGGAGCGCTTGACCTTATCTACCTCCTCCGCCTGCCGGGCTATAGGCATATTGCGGTGGATAATCCCGATCCCGCCCTCCCGGGCCATGGCGATAGCCATTCGGGATTCGGTAACCGTATCCATCCCTGCAGAAGCCAGGGGAATATTTAACTTAACCTCACGGGTAATATAAGTTGCTATCTCTACATCCTTGGGCAGCACCTTTGACCTGTCAGGTACCAGTAGTACATCATCAAAAGTTAGTCCTTCCCCGGAAAATTTATTCACCACGGGCTTCCCCTCTCTTAATCAATGGAGTTAGATGAGTTCTATAAAAATCTGTATGAAATCTATATTAAAAAGATCATAGCAAACCCCTAGGGTAGTGTCAACTAAAGGAGGGGCTCCCTTTTCTCCCTTAAAGCCGGTGATCTCCACCCCCGCCACCTGAAACTTTACCCGGGGGGCGACGCGCCTCCAAGTAAAAATAAATCGAGATCCCCCCGCTCGCTAATTACCCTTAATCCATGGTTTTTCAACAAGGCAGTTGTAACCCCGCATCCCTTAATCAACCGGTTTTGAAAACCGCCATCATAGACCTGGTTTGAACCACAAGACGGGCTATTTTCCTTCAAGATTGCACCATTAACCTGGTAGAGCCGGGCCAATTGTCCGGTCAGTTCGGCGCCCCGGATAAAGTAGCTGGTGACATCCATCCCTTCACGATTTATTACCGTCGCCCTCCCCACCAGCACCCGATGACCGTCACCCCCTGATAGCTCAGCTGGGGCCCTAGGGGTAGGCAGCCCCCCCAACTGCTCGGGGCAAACCGGAATCAGGGTAAATCCCCGGGATAAGGCCGTAATTATTGCCGGCTGCCGGTTGTCTTTACCATCATAACGACAATTAATCCCCAACAGGCAGGCACTAACCAGGTAGCAGCTAACTCGAATCACCCCCAGGCTGTTATATGTAGTTTCGCCGCCCGATAACCCCACTCCTGTATGAACCCTTATAATCTCCCTTGCTGATAATTAAAACATGTTATAATAGGTGCAATTGATAAGAAAGGGAGGAACTGAAGAAGATCAAACCCTCTTACATGAACCTGGAAATTACCCGCCGGCAGGCCGTAAGAAAACTGGCCGCCCTTGATCCGGAAAAAATAGCCCGATGCTGTCGGCTCCGCTTTGAACAAGAACAGCAATACTTTCTTTTACCTTTTCTGAACCGAGAATACCGGATATCCTATCCGGAAGGGAAGGTCTACACCACTCGGGGAGAAGAGGCCCCGATTTATCCCTCCCTTATCATGCTACACTACCTGGTTACTGCCGATGGGGAGCCGCTAGCAGGCGAATGGATTTCTTTCCGTCACCTGCCAGGAGGGGGTATCTATATGGAGCCTTTTCGCAAGAGGGCCCTGGATCCGTTTCTAAAAATATATGGCCACCAACCCCGGGCTTTTCTCTCCTCCGCCACAATCCTAGGCGGCTACCCGGGGTCCTTAAACGGGATCAACCGGGTTATACCGGTATTGCCCTGCGTCCCCCTGCTGTTTATACTCTGGCCGGGCGATGAAGAGCTTCCCCCTTCGGCCAATATTTTATTTGACCGCAGTGCACCCGCATACCTGCCTACTGAAGATTACGCTCACCTACCCGGGATGGTAATCAAAGCCATGGGGAGATCCCGGCTGTCTACCTAGCCCTCCCTAGTCCGGCTCGTTATCATCTTTTACCCGGATTACATCAATCGCGTTATCGGGGCAGAAAAGTTGGCAAAGTCGGCATCCGGTACAACGCTCCATATGCTTCGGTTCAACAATCCTTGTTCCATATACCCCCAACCGGTCAGACCAATCTAGTACCTGGGAGGGACATTTCTCTATACAGAGACCACACCCCTTGCACAGCCCCGGCGATACGGCCAACCGGGCCTTTTTTCCCTGGGTTTCTAGGCATTCAAAGGTTTTAATCGGTTAGCGCCTCCTGTAACGGGATCCGTTGGTTCTTTTCCCGCGCTGCCAATTTAAATCCCAGCTCCAATCCCTTAAAATTTTGTTCCCGAAGCTGCGGATCCCGTTTAAAGTAACGGGAGAACCTTTCTTCCAACGTCTCTTTAAGTCCACCCAGGTCTACCGTATCCATGAGGGCGGCGGTCGCCCCCAAGATAATCATATTAAAGACACGGGGGTGTAACCGTTGACGGGCTAGCTCTGCAGCGGGGACAGCCACCAGCCGCTTATCGAGGGGAATTTCTACCTTCTCACCGGCCGGCTTAAAACCGGTCCTGAGAGGATAGGCCTCCGGGGCCGAGGTTTCATAAGACTGTAACCCGATCACCTGGTCTGCCACCGCCGGCATCTCCAGGGAGGAGCTATCATATAAAATAGCTGTCCGCGAACCTATATATTGTCGACACCGTTCCAGCGAGCGGCGGCTAAAAACGATGACCAGGTTGGCAGTAAGAAACTTGGGCGAGCCGATCTCCGCCCGGGATAATTGCACGTAAGCTAGGGAGACCCCCCCCCGCTGTTCGATCCCAAAGTTGGGCATGTAAAGAGCCTTCCATCCTTCGCGATAGCCCGCCAGGGCCAGCGATTCCGCCATGGATTGCACCCCCTGCCCCCCCTCCCCGGCGGCCACTACCTTCCAATGCCTCATGGGGTAATCGGCTCCCTTCCAGCGGCCATCTCACCTACCTGGTAATATGCACCCATTTCATGTTCTAAAAACCCCCAGGTACCGGCCGCATCGGTTCTCCAGTTAGTAGGGCAGGTGGAGAGGGCCTCAATAAAGGCAAAATCCCCCCGGAGCTGCCGTTCCAATCCCTTTCTTATCATCTTTTTCAAGCGGATAACATTGGCTACCGTCCCCCGGGCCAGATAGCTCTCCGGTGGAGCAACCCCGATCAGGCTCTCCGGTCCCTTAAATGGGGCCCCGGTCTCCTCAATATCGCGCCCCCCGGGGCTAGTTTTAGTATGCTGCCCCTCCAGGGTAGTGGGCGCCATCTGACCCCCGGTCATGGCATAGGTGGTGTTATTTACTACGATCACCGTGACCGGATCGTTACGTAGAGCCGTGCTTACCAAGTGCTGCAACCCGATCGCATATCCTCCCCCGTCACCCATGTAGGCCACCGTCACCAGTTCCGGCCTGGCCCGCTTTATACCCACTACCACCGGGAGAGTACGCCCATGGTGGGTTTGTAGGGAATCTACACTAAAGAAATTCCAGGCCAGCAGGGAACAGCCGATATCGCAGGCAAATACCATCCGGCTGGAGATATCCAGCTCATCGATAGCCATCCCCAGGGCCTTCAGGACCAGGCCGTGACCACAACCGGGACAGAAGCGGTGGGGTTTGCTTTCTCGATTATAGCAACGGGGCATGGATAGTTCACTCATAACCGGGCCTCCTCCAATATTTCCTCGGAGGTAATCCCTAAACCCGGCCGGTAGTAGGAGCGAAAGGAGGTTAAGACCTGATCGGCCAAGGCCAAACGGACCAGGCGCCCTAACTGGCCCTCCGCCGATTCAGCCACCAGCACCGCGTTCCCGCTCTGTTGGCATGCCTTGACCAGGTGCTCCTCGGGAAAGGGGCGCAAGGTTATTGGACGGAAAAAATTAACCCGATCCCCCCGGGCCTGCAACTCCTTAACCGCCTGCCGCGCCGCCCGGCCTACTATGCCATGGGCTACTACCAATAACCTCCCCCCGGCCCCGCCCAGGAATTCATGCTCAACTAGTACCGGTATCGCCCGGTTATAGTCCTCCAGATCTATCAACAGCTTCTCCCCCAGCTCTTCCTCCACACTAAAGGCGTTTTGCATATGGACCACCTGCTCCCCCCCGATAATAGGTTCATTCGGGATTCGGCTACCCGCCCTGGAGGAGGGATCGTAAAGAATTAATTCCTCCCGCATTTTAGCCTGGTAACCGTCGCCAAGAACAATCGCCGGGAAACGGTATTTCCACGCATTGCGGAAGGCCTTAATAGTATAGTCGTAGAGCTCCTGGTGACTACTGGTGGAATAAACAATTCTCAATCCCTCCCCGTTGCCACCGAAACAGGTTAAGGTAACCTCCTGCTGCGAGTAAATTACAGTGGCCGTAGATGGCCCCCCCCGCTGCTGGACGATAATCACTAACGGCAGTCGCATCGCCTCCGCCATCGAGAGCGGCTCCTGGAAGAGAATAGTGCCCGGACCGGCAGTTGCAGAGAAGGCAATTTTACCTGTTAACACGGCCCCTAAAGTTGCAAACCCCGCCGACAGCTCATCCTCTGTCTGCAAAAATCCCCGCCCCGCCTGTGATGCAATATGACGCCAATGGTGCATGATCTCATTTTGAGGTGTAATCGGATACCCAAACAGATAACCGGCCCCGGCGGCCTGCGCTGCCCGCGCTACCACCTCGTTGCCGGTTATAAAGACCCGCTCCTCATCCCTAAATTCCACCGGCAGTCTCCCCCCCACGATGATGGTTTGAGTTTTCCCTTAAGGGTACTAAAACATGCATCCGGGGAGGTTCCAACCGGGAGCGGGCTAACCTAAAACATATTTTAAGCCGATTATCATCAGTAACCCGGGGAGCCCCATTACCCCCACAAGGAGGGAACTAATCGCATTTAGGCCCACCCCCAGGCCCCAAGAGACCCCGATTAAATTATAAAGGGCGATAACCCCTCCCCCCAGAAGCAGGCGGAGGACCAGCATTAGCCCTGCCTTTAAGGGACGGTAAAGGACCCGCGATAACACATAGAGCACAAATAACCCAAAGATTATGGCAGCGATCAAGTTCCACTGGGGAACAGGCATCGATTTGCCTCCTTTTACCTTTTTACCGGCGCCCCCCCCGGTCGGTGGGAGGGTTTTCTTCCTGCCGGACCTTTCCTAGCAGGTAAATATAGCGGCGTTCGGCCGCCTGTAAAGAATAGACAGCATAATCTACCGCCCCCGGATCAGATACCTGGTTAAAACGTTGCTGGGCATCCTGCCATTCCTGCCAGGCCTCCTTTACCATCGGCTGGTAACGCTCCGTCGCCTTGTTATATACAGCACCCCCCACCGGCGGAAATAGATCCGAGACAAAAGCAAGGGCCTTCTGGAGCCAGTTCACGGTAGATCCTCCTTAGGTTATAAGTATGCCATCGCTCCAAAAGATATTAGTGCCCCTAAAAAGAGCCATTATACCTAAAAAGCCCCCGGGCGGGGGCTGCGGAGGCGGTAAAACGGGAGATCTTTGTTTTACATATCTTGCCGGCCCTCCAGGGCCCGGCCCAGGGTAAGATCATCGGCATATTCCAGGTCTCCGCCCACAGGCAGGCCAAAAGCAATACGGGTTACTTTAACCTTCAACGGCTTACATAACCGGGCAATATAGGCGGCAGTAGCCTCCCCCTCCACGTTGGGGTTGGTAGCAATAATTATCTCCTTAACCTGCCCCTCGGAAATCCGCTTAGCCAAATCCGGTATCCGTAGCTCCTCCGGCCCCACCCCGTCCAAAGGTGAAAGAGCACCGTGAAGAACATGGTAGAGCCCCCGGTACTGGCCGGTTCTCTCCATCGCGAATAGATCGCGGGCCTCCTGAACCACGCAAATGGTATGCCGATCCCGACGGCTATCTGTACAGTAAGCACAGGGATCAGCTTCGGTTAAACTACCGCAAAGGGTGCAAAATCGGAGGTTATCTTTTGCCCCGACCAGAGCCCGGGCTAGGGAAACCGCCTCCTTGCGAGGGCGGGATAGAATAAAGAAAGCCATCCGCTGGGCTGTTTTGGGACCGACCCCGGGAAAACGGCAAAGTTCCTCGATAAGTTGCTGGAGGGGTTGGGGAATCATCTATTCATCTCCTTACATGGCTCCTGTTTACTATAACCCGATTGGAGGCAGATTCATTCCACCGGTTAGCTTTCCAATCTCCGAATTAACCATTTCATCAATCTGTCTAAAGGCTTCATTTACCGCTGCCAGTATTGCATCCTCCACCATTTCCCGATTATCCTCGGTCAACATTTCCGGGTCGATAGCCAAAGAAACAAGTTCTTTCTTGCCGTTAACAACTACCCGCACGGCACCACCACCGCTGGAAAACTCTATGGTTTTCTGGGACAGTTCCTTTTGCAATTGAGCCATCTGGGCCTGGGCTTTTTGCAACTGTTTCATCAATTTACCCATTCCACCACCGTTAGCCATACCTGTTTAGCCCTCCCTTTTATTTACCCCGAAAATCTTTCCATTAAAGATACGGGCAGCCTCTTCGACCAGGTCTGCCCCCCCTACCGGCCCGGGCTCTTCGGGGCCGGGTACCCCTACCGCCTCTTCGCTGGCCGGCTCCTCCTCCGTTTCCCGGTTATAAGGATCCACATCGATACACACCGGAGCGGCCAATAGCCGGGAGAGCACCTTTTCGATTATTTTCCGGTGGCCCGCCTCCATAATCCGTTCGCTTAGAACCGCTTGGCCTGCTTTAAATGAAAATAGAATACAGTTGTCGCGGCAACCGGTACAGGTAGCCTGGGCCAACAAGGCCCCGGTGCTTTTCTGTACCTTTCCCGCCTCGGCTAGTAGTTCCGGCCACCGCTGTTTAACTATTGAAATCCATTGCTGATCCGATGGTGGAATCTCTTTTTCCCGCCGTCCCTGGGCAACAGGTGTCCCCTCCCTATCCCGGGGCCCTACTGCTGCCTTTCGAGCTAAGTCCCCTTCCTCCTTATATGGATCCCCGGGGAGAGCCGCTGTTTTACCGGACACCGGGTCTGCCACCTCCCGGGATAGGCCGGCTTCAACCGCCTTTAATCCGGGCCGGGTAGCCACCGCCGGGCTTTCGACGGGCGTCTTGACAGGCGCTGTCTTGCTCCTGGCCGGATCCAACACCCGCAGCAGCCGGATTATCCCAATTTCCAGGTTAAACCGGGGAGAATAACCCTGTCGCAGCTCCAGGCTTACCTGGTGTAATAACTCCACCGCCTCCATTATCCCCTCCCGGGTAAATACTCCCCGAAATCTATCTACCAGCTGGTCGAAGCCGTAAGTACCTCCCGGAGAATGGCCATTCTTCGGCGGTAAAAGTAACCTGCTGAAACAATAGGTAAGATCCCTCAGAAAAAGGGATAGATCCCCCCCGCCGGAGGTCACCTCTTGTAAGAGGGCCAGACCAGCCGCCAGGTCATTAGATGCGATCGCCTCTATTAACGTCTCCATGTTTTCTTTCCTGGTAGCCCCGGTAATCCGGCGGACATGTTCGGCAGTAATAGTCTCATCTTCGTAAGGCTGGGCCTGCTCCAGGAGGCCCAGCGCATCGCGCATCGAACCCTCCGCCAGGTAAGCGATCACATGGAGTGCCTCCGTTTCAGCCTTCCAACCCTCCTCGGCGGCCACCTTTTCTAAGCGCCGGCATACCTGTTCCGCGCCCAATAGGTGAAAATTAAAGCGCTGGCAACGAGAAATAATGGTACGAGGCAGGCGAGAAGGATCGGTAGTAGCCAGGATAAAAACCACCCCCGGGGGGGGCTCTTCCAGGGTTTTTAAAAAAGCGTTAAAGGCCTCTGTAGTCAACATATGCGCCTCATCGATAATATAGACTTTAAACCGGCCTTCGCTGGAAGCATAGCGGGTCTGCTCCCGTAGGTCACGGATCTCGTCGATCCCCCGGTTTGAGGCGGCATCCATCTCCAGTACATCCAACGAAACCCCGGCCAAAATGTTTTGGCAGGGGCGGCATTGCCCACAGGGCTCCGGGGCGGGGTAGCGCTCACAATTTAGGGCCCGGGCTAAAATCTTAGCTGCGGTGGTTTTTCCCGTTCCCCGCGGCCCACAAAAGAGATAGGCATGGGCTATCTTCCCCTGGGCCAGGGCCTGGCTCAGGGTACGGGAAACATGTTCCTGGCCCACCATCTCGCTAAATTTCTTAGGCCGCTGCCGCCGGTAAAGGCTGCGATAAGGCATCTATTTATCCACCCTAAGCTTATATTAGTACAAAATTATTGGCCGTGCACCTACCTTTGGCTACCTATCCCCGGGCGTTAACCGGGAAACAAGCTCCACCCCGGCACCCCTGTGGCACCCGCAAGGTTTCATTTACCGCTGCTTCCTTCCGGACCTGACGGGGTTCATGAGCTTGCGCCGCACAGGACCGGGCCTTCTTAACCTGTTTGCCCAGCGCGGCCCCGGAAACAGAATAGCCGGGGGTAGGAATTCAATCCCGCTATAGCGGATTGCGGGTTCAGGGAACCGCTATCTCCCCATCTAGCACGGCCAAAATTAAAAATGGCGGAGAGAGAGGGATTCGAACCCTCGAGACGAGGTTTTGCCCCATCTACTCGCTTTCCAGGCGAGCGCCTTCGACCAACTCAGCCATCTCTCCCTGCCTGGTGATCGCCGATTAAATCTATCAATTTCGTTCCAGGTACCCGGAGGCTCACCTAAACCCGAAACGTATCATTATTATACACGCTCCATAAAGGCAATTCAAGAACAGCAGTCACAAGGGAAGGGGGTCGAACAATGGTAGGCCGCCTGTCCAGGCTGCTCTGGTCGGTACTGATAATGGGGTCAACTATAAACCCGGCAACCCCGGCGATCGCCACCGGAATATATCTCTTACTCGTGCTTGCCCCCCATGCTTCTTACCGAGACACTTGGCGGAGAGGGTGGGATTCGAACCCACGAGGAGGCTCATCACCCCCTACTCGATTTCGAGTCGAGCGCCTTCAACCGGACTCGGCCACCTCTCCATCAAGGATATTATAAAGCCTACCGCTTCTATTTGTAAAGCCCGCCCCCCGTCGGATAATATCACCTGTCCCGCCGCTGCTGGAAAAATTTCTGGAGAAGCCGGGCACATTTCTCCTCTAAAATTCCGGCTGTAACCTCCAAGCGGTGGTTTAACCGCCCGTCCTGTACAATATCGTAAAGGGTTCCGGCCGCCCCCCCCTTGGGATCGGCGGCGCCGTAAACCAGGCGGTCTACCCGGGCCTGGACTAGGGCACCGGCACACATGGGACAGGGCTCCAGGGTAACATAGAGGGTAGTCCCACTTAAACGCCAACCGCCAAGTATTCGTCCCCCCTCCTGAAGCGCCAAAATTTCTGCATGGGCAGTGGCATCGCCCAACTCTTCGCAGCGATTTCGGGTAACAGCGAGCGGGGCATTATCTTTAACCAGTACCGCCCCTATCGGTACCTCTCCACAAAGAAAAGCCTCCCGGGCCTGGAGCAAGGCCATTTCCATGAACCTCTTATCATTTTGTTGCCGTTCGTTGTTCATATTATAATCAGGCTACTTCCCTTTGTGGCTACCTACGTGCTTACCGGGTTAAGCACAAAACAGTAACCACGGGTCCGCGGTTACTGTTTTGCTTGGCACGCCCGGCAGGATTTGAACCTGCGACCTCCTGATTCGTAGTCAGTTACTCTATCCGGGCTGAGCTACGGGCGCCTATGGCGGAGAGAGAGGGATTTGAACCCTCGAAGCAGGTTTATTCCCGCTTAATCGCTTAGCAGGCGACCGCCTTCGACCGCTCGGCCATCTCTCCCTGTCCCATGGCGGAGGGGGTGGGATTCGAACCCACGGCCCTTTCGGGTCACCGGTTTTCAAGACCGGCTCCTTAATCCGCTCGGACACCCCTCCCACAGTTGCAAAAAAAGTATAGCATAGCCCGGTCGCTCCTGTCAATAAAATGAGTAATGGGGACGGTGACTTTGACTCATCAATAAAGGA
>JAAZLS010000038.1 GCA_012799185.1 Bacillota bacterium
CTCATCCAAGTAGGGCGATTTAATAGCTACCCCCGTATTAATAATCTCCCCCTGCAGGTTTCGCCCCTGGACGGTCTGTATTGGGAGCCCCTGCATCTCGAAGGGGGTTAAAACATCTTTTACCTCCTGCACGGTAAAATCTTCCTGCAGGTTTAAATGAAAAACCGTCCCCCCGGTAAAATCGATCCCTAAATTAAGGCCGGACACAATTAAAGAGATTGCCCCCGCTATCAGCAGTATGACCGAAAAGAGATAGGCCTTCCGGGAGTGACGCACAAAATCGATAGTCATGCCCTCACCCCCAGGTAGGAACTATGCCGAATGATTCCCGCCCTAAAGGCCAGTAGGAACAGCCGACGGGCTAAAAAGATAGCGGTTACCATGCTGGCTAAAATGCCGATAAAAAGGGTGACGGCAAAGCCTTTAACCGGTCCGCTGGCCAGGAGAAAGAGAACCACGGTGGCGATGATAGTAGTGACATTTGAATCCAGGATAATTCGGAACGCATTTTTAAAACCGCTCTCCAGGGCGGTCCGGATGGTACGCCCCTGGTATAGCTCTTCTTTAATCTGCTCAAAGATAATGACATTGGCATCTACCGCCATCCCGATGGAGAGGACCAGGCCGGCCATGCCGGGCAGGGTCAAGGTATAGCCGGGGAGAAGCGTTAAAACTCCCAGGGCCAAGGTCAGGTAAAAAGCCAGCCCGACCACTGCAACAACCCCGGAAAACCGATAAAAGAGCAACATGTAAAGCGCCACTACCGCCAGACCAACCGCAGCAGCGGCCAGGCTAATCTGTTCGGTGCGCTGGCCCAGGGTCGGACCGATTAAACGGGTCTCCAGCTCCTTGAATTCCAGGGGCAGGGAGCCGCTCCTGATCAATAAGGCCAGGTTGGCCGCCTCTTCAAAGGTAAAATTGCCCTCGATATAGCCGGACCCGCCAGGGATAACCGATCTGATGACCGGATCGGAGATAACCTCCTGGTCCAGGCTAATAAAGATCTGCTGACCTAGATATTTTCCGGTAGCCTCACCGAAGAGCTGCGAACCCTCTTCATCAAATTCAATACTGACAATCGGCTCCCCGGTCTGGGGATGCCGCTGGGCCACCGCCTCTTTCAGGTGGGCCCCGGTAACGATCTCTTTCCCATCGGGGCCGTTGAAGGTTAGCAGGGCGGTCTTCCCGATGATTTCCCGGGCCTGTTCTGCATCATCAACTTGGGGAAGCTCGATCCGGATCCGTTTCGTCCCCTGGGGAATAATTGAAGGTTCAGCTACTCCCAGATCATCAACCCGCATCCGGATAATCGCGATCGCCCGCTCGATTACATCGGCATCGACCCCTTCGTCGCCAGTAGTAACCGCCTCCAGTAACACGTAAAGTCCCCCGGCAATATCGAGCCCCCGCCGGATACCCCGGTCAGCTTTTAAGACTACAAAGTAACAGGAGCCTACTAGCAGCAGACAGATGAGGATAAATAACATTGTATAAAGTGCGTTTGGTTTTCTTGGCTTAACCTTAGTTATAGTAAACCCTCCTTTTGCTCCCTACCCCTGCGCGTTCCCTTGCGCGCCGTGTTCTCCCCGGTAGATAGATAATAGGTGATAGATGACAGATGATGGATGTTTGCACTCTTTCCCGCATTTTTTCCCGCATCTCTTACAGGGATATTCGGTTTGCCTGGGCTCAATCCTGCTATCTTTTCCCGAAGCGGCAAATAAAATGCTGTAATGTTACCGGCTCAGATGAAGGCACCCTTGAAGGGGCCGCCCCCCTCTAAATATTCCTGGATTACGGCCCGGATTAGGCTTTCATCTACCTCAGCAGTTATTTTCGCCTCCCCGATAGCGGGCAAGAGTACAAATACCAGCTGTTCCCGACGACGCTTTTTATCATATTTTAGCCGCTCCTCAACCGCCGAAAGAGTTAAATCTGCCGGCGGCGGCCGGTAACCCACCCGGGAGAGTAACTGCAGGGCCGCTTCGGCGGCACCGGGTTCCAGCAACCCCCGCCGCCGGGAGATCTCTACCGCCGCCGCCAGGCCGATCAGGACCGCCTCCCCGTGGAGATAATAGCGATAGCCGGTAGAGGCCTCCAGCGCATGACCGATAGTATGGCCGAAATTTAAGATCCGGCGGTGATCACTCTCCCGCTCATCCCGCTCCACTACCCGGGCTTTAAACTGCACTGAAAAGGCGATCGCCCGGGTAGCTGCCGGCAGTTTGGCACTTAAAACCTGCCCCAAATGGGACTGAAGCCACTTAAAAAACTGGCGCTCACCAATCAGGGCACACTTAATAATTTCTGCCAGGGCGGCCCGGCGCTGCCGTAGGGAAAGGGTGGTTAAAACAGCCGGGTCGGTGGCTACCAGGTGGGGCTGATAAAAGGTGCCGATCAGGTTCTTGCCACGGGGGTGGTTTACCGCCACCTTTCCCCCTACACTGCTATCTACCTGGGCTAACAAGGTGGTAGGAACGGCTACGAGGGGCACCCCCCGCATAAAGGTGGCCGCCACAAACCCCGCCAGGTCGCCTACCACGCCTCCCCCCAGGGCTACCACCGGTGAGAACCGATCGAGCCCAAAATCCAGGGCCGCCCCGTAAAGCTCTTCCGCCTGGGGAAGACTTTTCGAAGTTTCCCCGGGAGGAATCCTTACCGTTTTGACTTTCCACCCAGCGGCAAAAAGCGACCGGCGGCAACGTTCCCCGTATAGCTCCTCTACCTGGTGGTCGGTAATTAGTAGGGCCCGGTTACTATCCAATAAACCCCGCATCATCCGCCCCAGTTCATCCAGCACCCCTGCTTTTATGTAAACTTGATAGGAATGACCGGCACAATTTACGGCCACTCGCTGCTCCTGGTGCTTTAAATCCAGCTTAAAAACCTCCCCGCTGACCCCTTAACTACAACCCGGCCCCCTACCCTGCTCCCCTTCTTTACCGGTAACGTCGCCGGTAACATCGCCGCCTGATAGGTAACCCTTTAAATGACGTTTGTAATACTTAAAACTCGCCTCGATCTCTTCCATGTAATCCCCCGGGAATTTCTCCCGAAAGGCCATCGCCAACTCCCAGGCTATAACAGCCTCGGCCACGATAGAGGCGGCGGGCACAGCACAGACATCGGATCTCTCTGCCGCCGCCGGTACCTCCTCCCCGGTACTTAAATCGACACTGGGCAGGGGCCTGGTCAAGGTAGGGATCGGCTTCATAGCCGCCCTCACTATTATGGGCTGCCCATTGGTGATCCCCCCCTCCAACCCTCCCGCCCGATTGGAGGAGCGGGTCACACCGCTTGTAGGATCGAAAACAATCGGATCGTGAACCTGGGAGCCGGGCCTGGCGGCGGTGGCAAATCCCTCGCCCAACTCCACCCCCTTGATCCCCTGGATACTCATCACCGCCCGGGCGAGGCGACCATCCAGGCGGCGATCCCAGTGAACATGGCTACCCAATCCTAAAGGTACCCCGGTCACCATTACCTCAAATATCCCTCCCAGGGTATCGCCCTCCCGGCGGGCCCGATCGATCGCCTCTATCATCGCCCTCTCCGCATCAGCATCGGGACACCGAAGAGGCGATCGCTCGATCTTATCCAGGGGCCAAGGCTCCCCGACAGGAACCCGGGGGGCTTCCACCGGCCCGATGGAGAGTACCCGGCTGGATAGCGCCAAACCGAACTGCTGCAACAGCTTCCGGGCCACGCTGCCTACCGCCACCCGGAGGGCGGTCTCCCGGGCACTGGAGCGTTCCAGCACATTACGTAGATCCTGCTGATTATACTTGGCACCCCCAGCCAGGTCGGCATGGCCTGGTCGGGGCCGAGTAAAGATAGCGGAACCGGCAGGAGCCTTACCTTCCAGCGCCATCTCCCGGCGCCAGTTCTCCCAATCCCGGTTCCTTATCCTCAAAGTTAACGGGCTCCCCAAAGTACGGTTAAAACGGAGTCCGGATAGGATTTCTACCCGATCCTGTTCGATCTTCATCCGTCCTCCCCGCCCGTATCCCTGCTGGCGGCGGCCTAAATCGCTATTTATTTCGTCGGAGGACAGGTAAAGCCCGGCCGGCAAACCCTCTATAATAGCTATTAGGCAGGGCCCGTGAGACTCTCCACCACTTAAATACCTCAACAGCTTCACCTTCCTTATCCCCCGGTTAACACGATTAACCTAGTTGACCCGGCGGCAAGCCCGGCGGTCGTGACAGACCCGGTTGATCCGAGACCCGGTTGACCTAACAGACTCAATTGGCCCGGGGATGGGGTTGTTGTTAACATTATTAAAAAAACGCCGGCAGGCGTGCTAGCAATCCTGTTAAAACCCGGCTGAATAGGGAGTATCTCAATCTCAATCTTAAGGATTACTCCAGATCTATAGTAACCCGACGGCGTCTGCAAAACCCGGTCAGTTCCCGGTAGCCTACCCGACGCAACAGCTCTACCGCTTCCGTAAAATAGCGGCCAACCTGTTGCGGTGCATGGGCATCAGAACTTAAAGTAATCGGGATACCCTCCCGGCAAAAGATCTCCAACCCCTGGCGACCGGGATAAAACTGTTTTACTGGGGCATCCCGGCCGGCGGTATTAAGTTCTAGACAGGTGCCGCTCTCCTTAAGTACCCGGGCCGTTTCTAGATAATAGGGCTCCATCTCCGCCTCCGGTAGAAGATAACCAAACTTTTTTACAATATCCAGGTGACCAATTACGTCAAAAAGCCGGCTACGGCAGGCATCCCAGACCAGTTTAAAATAGTCATCGTAAAGTTTTTGCAGATTTTTATGGCGATATTCCCTCTCCCGCGCCGGGTGAGTAAAATCCCAACTGCCGATAAAATGCACCGAACCAATTACAAAATCAAAAGGGTAGCGAGAAAGCTGTTCGGCGATCAGGCCATCTTGTCCCGGCAGGTAATCTACCTCTACCCCTAACCGCACCGTCATTTCAGGAAAAAGACTATCCAGGCGATGGACCTCCGCGATATAGCCGGCCAATTCTTCGGGCTCCATCGATACCTTATCCCCGGAGTTACATCCCAGCAGGGCCAACGGGAAGTGATCGGCAAAACCGATCTCCGTAATGGCTTTTTCCCGGGCAGCGATTAAGTACTGGTAGGGTGTTCCCCGGGCGTGTCCGCATAGCGAGGTGTGAATATGATAATCAATCATTTTCACCATCGCAAGACCGGATCAATGGGATAACCAATATCTAAAAAAAAATAACTTCCAAGAACCATTATTTTCACCGCGCTAAACAGTATAGATTATGTCATATTTTATCATGTCCCTTTTGACAGTGTCAATCGAACTGCGCCCGCCCCCCGGCTCCTTTCCCTTTTTACGCCGCCGCACGCATTCGGTTAATCGGAATTCAATCTGCCCATTGTATGAGTAAAAGTCACCGTCCCCAAAACTCATTGGCTTAACTGGTCCAGGTGCTCTGTAAATCCCGGGTACGAGACATCGATTACCTCCGCCCCGTAAATTAGGGTTCCCCCCGGGGCCACCAGCCCGGCTACGACCAGGGTCATGGCGATCCGGTGATCGCCGTGGCTGTCGACTGTCGCCCCCCGGAGGGGTCTCCCCCCTTCTACGATTAGCCCGTCATCTCTTTCTTTAATCTTCACTCCCAATTTCGAGAGTTCCCCAACCA
>JAAZLS010000004.1 GCA_012799185.1 Bacillota bacterium
TTCACAGATCAAGATCATTGCTTTTTCAGTTTTTCCAGCCACTACCTCTACCGCCGCCCTATACTTGGCGGCGTCCCCCGAATCACATTTAACTGCCACCACATCGGTAACGTAGTGGAGGCCAACCCGATCAAATTCCAGCTCATCAAAGGCGGCTGCCTTGGCGGCAACATCCTCCGTATCGCTAACTAGTATCGCTACCCCGGTCGGGTGGAAAAAACGCTTGTCATGCCGGAATATTTCCGTTTCATCCCCCAGCTCCAGGACATGTTCCCCGACACCGACCTTGACTAATTTAATCGGCGGTGCAGCTGCCGATTCCAGGGCGGCCTTGCCCTCTTCGGAAACATAGGGACACTTATCCAACGCAGTCTTACCGCTGGCCAGGGCCATGGCAAAAGCCAGGCAAGTCGGAAAACCACATTCTTTACAGTTGGTTTTCGGAAGGTGCTTGAAAATCTGCAAACCGGTTAAACCCATTCTTTCGTCTCCTTTCTAAGGGAACTTTTAGAAAATATAGGCTCCGGGTTCATTGTCTCCTCCGCCGGAGCATTATTTCTACTAGCCTCCTACATAAGCGAATCCATGGTCAAAGCCGGATGCCCCTTCTCTTCCAGGAAGGGCAGAACCTCTTCGGCGGTAGTACCGATGGATTCATCGGCAATCTTATCCACAAAATCGGCACCAAGACCCTCCTCTTCGGCCCGCTTCCGCAATTCGTCCCCCAGATATTCCTTCAGTTCCTTGGGCGCCCAGACCAGGCGGGCCAATCCCCCGTCAGCCTTGATAAATTTACGGCTAAGGACATAGGCCCGGCCATGCCCCATGAAACCGGGGGTCTGAATCCCTCCACCGACCGTGCCGGCCAGGGTGGAGAAGGTCATCCCGCAGGGGGTATCGCCACCATGCTCCCGGGTAGTAATCATTACCCCGTTGGCCTCAGGCATGATCGCCATGATGCACTCAAAACAGCCGCAAGAGGTCATCGGCCGGTCAATAAAACTGTAGATCGAACATTCCTCGATCGTACGATTGGTGTTCAGGTAGACATACTCATTGATCGATTCCCAGATTCCATTATTCTCGTCGATCAACCCCTCCTTGGCAATGGGGCGGCAGGGGCCGGTCGGATCAATCTCAAAGGTTGCCTTCGAATCGAGCCAGCTTACCGCACCACAAAGCCCCAACCTCTCCGGAGTAACCACGCAACAGTGGTTCGGCGCAAAGGATTGACAGAGGAGGCAGGAATAGAAAACATCTACCGCCTCATCGGTTAGCCCTTTAAGCCGTTCATCCCGGGCGGCGTAAAATTCGCGGGCCCGCTCCCTCTGTTCCACAACCTGCTCCTCCACGGTATAAAGCGTCGCCTGGACCCGATCGACGATGGAGGGAAACTCATCCTTCAACTTGGCCACCAGGAGCTCGCCAAAATGGCGAATTTTAAAGCCCTTTTTAGCGGCACTTTTACCGATACGCATCCAGACCGTATCCCGCTGGGCCATATGCCAGATTCCCTCGCCGTAGTTAATCAAATCATGAAAGCGCCGCTCGAGGACCCCTTCGAAATCGCTCTGCATCTTTCGCCCGAAAACTTTAACTACAATTCCCAACGGTAGCATACCACCTTCTTCTACCTCGTCAAGCTCAGGACCGATTACCTCGATCTTCCCATCCTCGATCTGATCTTCGCCAACCATCTCCACCAGCTCAAAAGCCGGTGTGCGGGTTCCACCAAATTCAATACGCATATCGCCTCGACGGATTACTTCACCCTCGAAGGCCGGGCCGACCGTGATTGGGACCGGGATATCAACAATTTTTAGTTTAATCCCCCGGATCTCCATCGCTACCTGGATCAAGTCATCATAGTTGGGATGGGAAACATACCAGTTGTTAATCTGCTCATCTTCCGGCAATGGGTGATCGAGGATTACCGGAAAACCAAGAAATATTGCCGCAAAGTGGGCCGCCACCTGGACCTCGTCCGATGCTCCTAATTGTAACACAAAGGCTCTTACCCGGCGGCGCTGGTAATCCCGCGCATTTTGGCGCTCTCCCGGCGGAATCCCGCCGAAAGACATACCGGCCCGCAAGGCGTAGTTAACGGCATGGATAACCTGGGTAAAGTTACCGGTGGGGAAAGCAATAAAATCAATCCCCAGTTTCAGCCCGGCCTCGATGGCTTGCTCCACCACCTCGTAGGCCAAAAAGATCATGAAACCCTTACCCTGGAGATCGGTAACCAGGTCGGCCAGGGCCTCGGTCGATTTGGCCTTACCAACAATGACTGCCTGGCCGGGGATAGTCCAGTCCACCAGTAAAATGCCGTAGCGACGGACTATCGGATCGCCCAGGAAACCGGTCCAGGGCTCCACATGGGGGGTTTCCCCCTCCAGGTAACGTAAAGCCTCGATTATTTCGGCAGCGTAAGCAGTTGCTTCACCGCAAAGCCGGGCATTATAAAAATTTAACTCCTCTCGAACCTGGTTCCGCATCCGGTTCAAGATCGGAGGCAATTCACCCAATGTCTTGACCGCTTCACCGCTTAAAGCCCGGATCACCGGCAAATAGTAACCGGTATCGGGATAAGCCACCGGATGGTCGGGACCATGGCGGCGAATGGCCTGGTTAAGTAAAATTTCAGCATAACTGGTAGCGATAACCGCACCATCATAGGCTTTTTCAAATAACTTTAGCGGTGGATTCTCTTCATCAACGGCACCCTCATAAATCTCTTCAAAGGATTCTTTCCATTCCCGGGCTAAAACACCATCAAAAGTGCTAGTTTCTTCTGTCATGGTCTTCTCTCCTCCTTTTTACGCCGATAGGCTTACCAGCCGGCAGAGATCGTTTCTGTTTCATATTTCTCCTGGGCCTGCCGGTGTACCCTCATCTTCCAGGTGCGCTCATCTAGGGCAGCCAGTAACACCTCGACCGATTTTTCCGGGTCTTCCTCCCAAATAAAATAGCCGCCATAAACATCGTGGGCAATTTGCAGGGCGATGCCGTCAACAAGGGCGCTGCCGGTAATCTCCGGGGTAACCCCCACATGAGTCGGCATTCCCAGGGTGACACACCAGCTGCCGATAGCGACCGCTTTCTCACTCATTGCCTCCGGAGCCGAAGCCGCGTAAGGCACCTTAGGCGTATCGACACCCCACTGGTTGGCCATCAAGGTATTTAAATCATAAGCCCGAGAATTATCCACGCAGGAGCCCATATGGAAAATTAACGGCAGCCTGTTATTTAATTTGTCGGCATTGGCTTCATTGAGCATATGGATAAAACTTTTTAGGCCATCACCGGCATACTCCTCTACCGCCCCGGCATTCATCAAGCCCAACTTGGCCGCGGTCCCGGCCATGCAACCGGTAGCCACCATTAAAACATTATTTTCAGCCAGGCCCTTGATCACCGTGGTACAGCTGTGATCATGCATCACCCGCAGGTTGTTGCAACCGCAGAGAAGAACTACCCCGCGCAGCTGTCCCGAATCGATGGCGTCGGTTAGCACCTTAATTGGATTGTCCGGATTTACTGCGGCAAATAGATCAAGCATGGCCTCTACGCTAAACCCGGCAGTAACCGTATGCTTTAGCTTAGGAATATCAATTCGATCGGGAAGCCGTTCTTTGTAACCCTCGATGGCTAAATGAATAATCTCCCGGGCCTTCTCCATGGCCCGGTCTTCGGTAAATTCCACGTGATGGGCACCGGGGATTTTAGAGTGAGACATTGTAGTAATGATGCGGGTATGATAACATTCGGCTACTGCTCTCACTCCGGGCATGATACACTGGACATCGACAACCATGGCATCAATAGCCCCGGTCATGATTGGCAACTCCTGGGAGAGGAAATTGGTAAGTAGGGGGATTCCCTGGCGCATCAAGACTTCGTTACCGGTACAACAGATTCCCATGCACTTAACTCCCCGCGCACCGACCGCCTCCGCCTCGGGCCGCATCTCGCGAGCCGCCCGCACGATCATCTCGCTTAAAAGCGGGTTATGCCCATGGAGAGCAATATTAACCATTTCCGGGTCGATTACCCCAAAGTTAGCCTCCGATGTAACCGGCCTGGGAGTACCAAAAAGAATATCGGAAAGATCGGTTGCAATATGCTCGGCTGCAAAGTCGGCCAGGGAGGTTTTTAATCCCTGGAAGACCAGGTTAACCGGATCGGAGTCAACCCCCATATGGGTCTGGCCCATGGTCTCTGAAATAGCGGTATGAACACTGCGGGGATGAATGTTACAATCGGCAAATTTCTCCATCCGGCCCGGGGTAACAGTACCCTCAAGCCAGTGTAGCGGTTCGTCGTTAAGCTTAGTAAAATCGCTGACTGCGGCATTTAAAACCTCTTCCAGCAGATCCCGCTCCTCTTTCCCCTCCACGGAGAGGCCAATCAACTGGGCCACGCGACGCAGCTTATCCGGATCCTCAATTTTGTAATCGGGTGCCTTTCCCTGGATCATCTCGGTTAGCGTATAGATCAGGTGCCGCCCGTGATCGGCATGGGCGCCGGCTCCACCGTTTATGGCCCGGATCAGGTTACGGGCCACGATGGTATAACCGTGGGCGCCACAGACCCCCTTGGAGGCGCGCCGCGTAATACGACAGGGCCCTTGCAGGCAGATGCGGCAGCAGATACCGGTCCGGCCGAAGTTACACTGGGGTTGCATCTTAACATAGCGGTCATAGGCGGTCTCTACTTTACCGTCATTGCGCTCCAGGATTTCTAGGGCGGCCGGGTCAATGGTTCTCTTATTGTCCGGCTTGTCCCTCTTTTTCCTCTTTTCGGACATGTCTTTGTTCTAACCTCCTTTGAAATATTCAAGCTTGTTACACTAAAAAAAATTTACTCCACAACCGGTTAACCACCTCCGCCTATTTGCTGATAAATACCTTCGATCCCGACCATTAAATCCATTTCCTGGAAGCCCGATCGTCCAACCTGCCGGGCCTTCTCCAGGACAGTTTCAGAGAAAGGAAGCATTCCCAGTATACGCTCCCGCGGTAGGGAGGAATACAAGTATCTCTGATCGGCCACCGAACGAATCTTGTTACCGATAAAGGCTACCCGGGGTAACTCGATATCGGCGGCCAACTGGTCTACAGCCAGGGCGGTGGTTATACCGGCCCTGGTCGGTTCAACCACTACCAGCATCAGCTCTACCCCGCGGGCGGTTCCACGGGTAAGATGCTCAATACCGGCACTCATATCGAGCACTACCGATTCCGGGCGATCCAAGAGAACGCTGGTTAAAATTGCATTTAGAAAAGCATTTTCTTTACAGTAGCAGGCGGTGCCCCCTCCCTTAATCCCCCCCATTTTAAGAAAGCGAAGGCTTCCATCCTGGAGAACATAGTCCTCCAGGATATCTTCAACTGAAGGATTAAGATCTACAAAGGCCCCGCCGCCGGCATGTTTCCCGGCGATAACCTCCTGCAGTGTACTTAATGGCGGCAGTAAAGCCAATTTTTCCGGGTCTAGTCCCAGGATCAGCCCCAGGTTGGCATCGGGGTCAGCATCAATGGCGAAAGTTGGAAGGTGGCGGGCCTTACAGCAATAGAGCAGGTTGGCAGCAACCGTGGATTTACCCGCTCCCCCCTTACCGGAAATAGCAATTTTCAATCTAATCCTCCTCTAATTAGGCGTGAATTTCAAATATTTTTAATAGATAATCTTGACACAATTCACTTATTCGACAAGGTTAAAATAAATACCTTTACTGGCATCAAAGTTTGTAATTTCACTAAAATTAAACTAAAAGGCAAAAATAAAAAGCCCGGGCAGGTAGCCCGGACTTTTTTAACGATCCATTAACCTTATCTATTTTTTAGCCGCGCCGGTATGAAATTGAAACTGGTCCTTTTCAACGGTCACGGTAATTATGTCACCGGGAGCAATCTTTCCCTGCAACATCCCTTCTGAAAGTCCATCTTCCAACCGTTTCTGTATTACCCGACGTAACGGGCGGGCCCCATAGGTGGGATCAAATCCCTCCTGGATCAACTTCCGCTTGGCCTCTTCGGTTACCACAACCTGGAGGTTATAATCATCGACCCGCTTATTTAGCTCGGCGATCATAATATCAACAATCTCGGTAATATGCTCTTCGCTCAGGGCATGGAAGACGATGGTATCATCCAGGCGATTTAAGAATTCCGGACGGAAGGTACGTTTCAGTTCATCCAGGATCCGTTCCTTCATCTTCTCATAACCGCTCTCCTCATCGCCGGCCCCAAAGCCCAGGGCCTGCCTCCGTAAGAGGGTGGCCCCCACGTTGGAGGTCAGGATGATAATCGAATTGCGAAAATCCACCCTGCGCCCCTGACCGTCAGTCAGGTGTCCATCCTCCAGGATTTGCAACAATATATTAAAGACATCGGGGTGGGCCTTTTCCATCTCATCAAAAAGTATTACCGAGTAAGGCTTGCGCCGTACTTTCTCCGTCAGCTGCCCCCCCTCATCGTAACCTACGTAACCGGGAGGGGCGCCGATCAGGCGGGCGGTCGTATGCTTCTCCATATACTCCGACATATCCAACTTGATAATCGCCCGTTCATCTCCAAAGAGCGCCTCTGCCAACGCCCGAGCCAACTCGGTTTTCCCGACCCCGGTCGGCCCCAGGAAGATAAATGAACCGACCGGCCGCTTGGGATCCTTTAAACCGGCCCGGGCCCGGCGGATCGCCCGGGCGACCGCCTCTACCGCTTCATCCTGCCCAATAACCCGCTCATGAAGGATCTTTTCCAGCTTCAACAGCCGCTCCGACTCCTCCTCTACCAACCTTTTTACCGGTATACCGGTCCAGCTGGCAACAATATAAGAGACATCCTCTTCGGTCACCATCGATTGATCGGAGGTTCCAATTTTCTGCTCCCACTCTTTCTTTAACTCGACCAACTCTTCCTTATATTTATGTTCCTGATCCCGCAGCTTAGCCGCCTTCTCAAACTCCTGGTTGCGAACGGCCGCCTCCTTTTCGCTGCGTAAAGTCTCCAGCTTCTCCTCCATCTCCTTCAGGTCGGGCGGGGCGGTGTAATTTCTAATCCGTACCCGGGAGGCGGCTTCATCAATCAAGTCGATCGCTTTATCCGGCAAAAACCGATCCGTAATATAACGATCGGAAAGGTTAACCGCCGCTTCGAGGGCCGGATCACTAATCTTGACCTTATGGTGAGCCTCGTAGCGATCCCGTAGACCTTTTAAGATAGCCAGGCTCTCTTCCTTTGTCGGTTCCCCGACTACAATCGGTTGAAAACGCCGTTCCAAGGCCGGATCTTTCTCAATATGCTTGCGATACTCATCCAGGGTGGTCGCCCCGACACACTGCAGTTCACCGCGGGAAAGGGCCGGTTTTAGGATATTGGAGGCATCGATCGCACCCTCCGCCGCCCCCGCGCCGATCACCGTATGCAACTCGTCAATAAAGATAATCACATCACCGGCCTGCTTAAGTTCCATCATCAATTTACGTAGCCGTTCTTCAAATTCGCCCCGGTACTTGGTTCCGGCCACAATTGCCGCCAGTTCGATCGTCACCACCCTTTTGCCCCGTAATATCTCGGGAACATTCCCCTCAACAATTAACTGGGCCAACCCCTCGGCAATCGCCGTCTTCCCCACCCCCGGTTCACCAATTAGGCAGGGATTGTTCTTAGTACGCCGGCTCAATATTTGGATCACCCGCTCTATCTCCTTTTCCCGACCGATCACCGGGTCAAGTTTCCCTTCACGGGATAGCTGGGTTAGATCCCGGCCAAAATTATCAAGGGTAGGGGTCTGGGTGGCCGCCTTACCTTCCCTGGATTGCCGGCCAGCGGCTTCCGTCCCACCTAACAGCTGAATCACCTCTTTACGTGCCCGTTTCAGATCTATTCCTAAATTTGTTAAAACCTGGGCAGCAATGCCTTCCCCTTCTTTAAGCAACCCGAGCATAATATGTTCGGTGCCGATATAGCTATGCCCCAGATTTTGCCCCTCCTCAATGGCTAACTCCACCACGCGCTTGGCCCGAGGGGTGTAACTGGTTCCGGTAGCCATAAATTTATCGCCCTTGGGGATAATCCGCTCCACCTCCTGGCGAACCTTGCCCAGATCCACCCCCATATTTTGTAGCGCCCGGGCGGCTACCCCTGAACCCTCCCTTACCAGGCCCAGTAACAGATGTTCCGTCCCAATAAAGTTATGGCTTAACCTTTTTGCCTCTTCCTGGGCCAGCACCAGTACCTGCTGGGCCCTTTCGGTAAATTTACCAAACATAAACATATTCTCACCTCACGTTCAAAAATGTATTATTTGTTTTCTTTCTCCGCCGACTGGCGGTACTCATCAAACCGTTTTTTTATCTGGGCCGGCCGTTCCCGGTCACGCTCCTCGGGGCTGAGTTCCCTCCCTGCCAAGAATTGTAAACAGGCCGGTCGGATCAATACCAACAGTTCATTTAACAGTCTCCGGTCATAACCTTTAATCAAGCCCAAATCATAACCCAGGCGGAAATCCGACAGTAGCTGCATGGCCTCGTGAGAGCTCATCACCCGGGCATGATTCAGAAGCCCGTAAGCCCGGCCAGCCCGGTCAGCCAATTTTTCCCGGCTCCCGTTAAGTAAAGTCTGGCGAGCCGACTGTTCCTGGCTAATTACCTGCCGGGTGATCCCCTCCAGGTTCCGCAATATTTCCGATTCCGGTTGACCCAATGTAACCTGGTTTGAGATCTGGACCAGGTTACCAATAACTTCGGTCCCCTCCCCATAAAGTCCCCGCACGGCCAGGCCAACCTGGGAAAGGGCAGTCAGAAGTCGACTAATCTGCTTGGTAAGAATTAAGGCCGGCAGGTGAAGCATTACCGAGGCCCGCAGGCCGGTCCCCACGTTGGTCGGGCAGGCGGTAAGATAACCGAAACGTTCATCAAAAGCGAAATCAATCTTACCCTCCAAAAGGTCATCATAGCGGTTGGCCTCTTGCCATGCCTCTTCCAGCTGTAACCCGGGTAAGATAGATTGGATCCTTAAATGATCCTCCTCGTTGATCATGATGCTAACCGCACCGTCATTTCTTAAAAATAGGGCACCATTGTGGGAATTACGGGCCAGGTAGGGGCTAACCATATGCTTTTCGACCAGGATCTGCTTCTGTACTCCATCCAGGCCCTCCATGGGCATAAATGAAAAATCTTTAAATGCAGAACCCTGCTTAGCCGCCGCCCCGGCAATAATGTTTTGTATCTTCGTGGTCTGTTCATCAGTAGCCAAGTAAGGAAAAGGCAGCTTCACCAGGTTGCGAGCTATACGAACCCGGACGCTAACTACCACCTCTTCCTCCGGACCTGTCCCTTCGATCCAGTAGCCATGCAAGAGCTCCCCTTTTTTAGCCAACCTGTCCCCCTCCTTCTAGCTGCCCCTCCATCGCCTTGATCTGATCCCTCAACCGGGCCGCCTCTTCAAAGTTTTCCCGCTCTACCTCAATCTTCAGCTGCTCCTTTAAACCGGCCAGCTCGCGTTTAAATTTAACCTCGCTCCCGGTCCGCCCGGGGATCTTACCGACATGGCTGCTGCTACCATGGATCCGCCGTAATAACAGGGGCAACCTATCACCAAATGCGCTAAAACATTCACTACACCCGAGGCGACCAATTTGCCTGAACTGGGCAAAGGTCAGGCCACAATTGGGGCATTGGATCCGCGATAACGATATTTTTTCTCCAGCCTTCGGCAACCCGTCGTGAAGAAGACTGCCAAATAGATTTTGAAGTGCAAATTGGGGCTCGAAAGAGAAATCCAGCTCCTCTTTTTTCCGGGCGCAGGTCTCACAGAGATGCATCTCTGTTTTTTTGCCGTTAACTATTTTCGTAATGTGTACCGTGGCCGGATTCTGTTGGCATTCCTGGCATAACATCCCGTTCACTCCTTATAAATGAAATCAAGAACAATTAATCGCTAATCTTTTAGGATTACCTTTAGTACCGCTTCAAACAGCTTACCCTGAAGCCGCCTGATTATCTCCGGCTCTACCAGCGACAGATAATGTTCATCCCTTAAAAGGGATTCCATCAGTTTCGCTTCCCTCCGAGAGATAAATTTTTCCTCGTAGACCCGGTTCAAAAAATCAGCCGCAACCCGGGGATCAAAATCTCCGTCATCTAGGCTGGCAAAAATTTTTCCCCAGTCATCAATCTTTAGTGGACTGGGCCGGTAAATCCGTATATATCCCCGTCCGCCCCGCTTGCTTTCGACCAAGTAGCCCCGTTCTAATGAAAACCGGGTATCGAGAACATAATTAATTTGGGAGGGCACACAATTAAACTTAGCAGCTAATTCCCGGCGCTGTATATCAATATAACGGCGCGGGCTTACCGCTAATAACCTTTTTAAATAACCTTCAATAAGATCGGCTAAGGTGGCCATCGGGTCCCTCCCTCAAATCTTTGACCTTTACTGACCTTATTATACCCCGTTAACCCGGTCCTTAATCAACCACTTAAAATCCCACCCTGCCCTTTAATTGGAGGCTGCCCACCGTTAGCAGGGGATTATCGCGGGGTTAGGTAAGTTTACTTCTTTCTTCTGGTTTTTAAACCTCCCCTAGCTATTACGGCCAGGCTAAGGTAGAAAGAGATTACAAGGCGGGGTTAATAAAAGGTCCGTTAGGGGATTCCCCGGATGCCTTAAAGAAGGTTTTTGACCGAATTTGTGGAATAAATGAGTTTCAAGGCAAAAATCAATTTCGTTTATTGCCGAGGGGGTGTATAATTACGTAAGTATACTTTTATAGCCCGTTGTTCTTCATATATGAAATAAGGGGGAGAAGCTTGAAAATGAGTAGAAAATCTTATTGGATGATTGTGACGGCAGCTATATTATGCCTGGCCATGGCCATGGTAGGCTGCAGCCCTGAAGAAGAAGCCGGCGTTTTGAAAATTGGAAATGTGGGGCCGCTTACCGGGGGTGCGGCAAACTACGGCATTAACGTTCTCCGAGGCATCGAAGTGGCCGTGGACGAGGCTAACGCTTCCGGGGAACTGGGTGATCTGACCCTTAAGGTATACTCGGAGGATACGGGGGGAGACTGGTCCAAAGCAGCTAACGCCTTTTCGAAGCTGATCGATGTAGACAAGGTCGATGTCATTATCGGAGGAGTATTGAGTTCAGAGAGTGAGGCCGGTGGCCCCATCGCCAAGGATGCTGCCATTCCAACTATTTCACCCTCCTCAACATCGGCAGGCCTGACCCTGGACAATCCCTATCTTTTCCGGAATTGTCTCTCTGACGAAGCCCAGATTGAACAGATGGCTGAGTATGCTGTCAATGAACTGGGCCTAGGCAGATTTGCCATCCTTTATACTAATAACGATTATGGGGTATCGTTAAAAGATTCCTTTGAAGCCAAGGCGAAAGAGCTGGCAAAGGTGGTCGCCATCGAGGGCTTCATGGACGGGGATGAAAATTTCAAACCCCAGCTGACCAAGATAAAGCAGAGTAACCCCGACTGCCTCTACATTGGCGGTTACTATACCGAGGGGGCTAAAATTGCCCAGCAGGCCCGGGAGATGGACCTGAACGTCCAAATTCTTGGGGCCGACGGCCTCTGCAACGTTGCCCTGATCGAAATCGGTGAGGAAGCGGTAGAGGGGACCTATGCGACCTCCGGTTTCTATCCCGATGATCCCACCCCGGCGGTACAAAATTTTGTTACCGCTTACAAGGAGAAACATGGCGAAGATCCGGATATGTTTGCCGCCCAGGCTTACGATGCGGCCCGGATCGTCATTAATGCGATTAAAACCAGCGGTCCCTCCTCGGAGGAGATTCGTGAAGGGATCGCCGCCACCTGGAATTTCCCCGGGATTACCGGCAATACCAGCATCGATGAAGAAGGGGATACCATCAAGGATGTTTTAATTCTAAAGGTAGAAAACGGCAAATTTGTACGTGTCCGGTAGTGCATCTTTCAGGGGGAGGGCAGGTTCCCTGTCCTCCTTGCTGAATTATTTCTGCGGTTTTGAGGTGGGTTTATGTTCGTACAACAGTTGATGAATGGAGTGATCCTGGGCAGCACCTACGCCCTGATCGCCCTAGGCTATACCATGGTCTACGGAATTATTGAACTAATTAACTTCGCCCACGGGGAGATCTATATGTTCGGTGCCTTTGTGGGATTGCTACTGGTCACCGTCCTTGATATCCCCTTTTTCCTGGCCTTTCTCCTAGCCATGGCCTTAGGTTCTCTCCTGGGGGTTACAGTTGAGTACCTGGCTTACCGGCCTTTACGCCGGTCCAGCCGGCTGTCAGCATTGATTAGCGCCATTGGTGCCTCTTTCTTTCTTTCAAACCTGGCGCTGCTAATCATGGGGTCTCAGCCCTTTAGCTTCCCCAACCCCTTCGAAGCTAAAATTTATCATACCCCGCTCTTTATTATCTCCCGGGTAGAGATAACCGTATTGCTATCTTCCCTAATCTTAATGATTGCTCTAACCTTTTTTGTGCAGAGGACAAAAATAGGCAAGGCCATGCGGGCTACCGCCCAAGATAAAGATACGGCCAGCCTAATGGGAATTAATATCGATCGCATCATAACAATTACCTTTGCCGTCGGCTCGGCCCTGGGAGCGGCCGCCGGGGTGATGGTCGGGATCTACTTCCGCACGGTCACACCAACCATGGGTTTCATGCCCGGGCTAAAGGGATTTGTCGCCGCTGTATTGGGGGGCATCGGCAATATCCCCGGGGCCATGTTGGGAGGAATCCTGCTGGGAATCGCCGAAGTAATGGGGGCCGCCTATATCTCCTCACAGTACCGCGATGCGGTGGCTTTTGCCTTATTAATTATTATTCTTCTTTTTAAGCCCGCCGGTTTGCTAGGCCGCCCCGCTCAGGAAAAAGTTTAAAGGGTCCTAAGAAGGTGAAATAGAGATTGCTTAGTCCTTATTATATACAACTCGTTATTCTAGTTGGCATCAATACCATCATGGCCTCCAGCTTAAACCTGATTATTGGCTATACCGGGCAGCTATCAATCGGGCATGCCGCCTTCATGAGTATCGGCGCCTATGCCTCCGCCCTAGTCACGGTACATTTTAATTTCCCGTTTATTGCCTCCCTGCTATTTGGAGCGCTGGTGGCAACCCTGTTTGGACTTCTAATCGGGGCCCCCACCTTAAAATTAAAAGGAGATTATCTGGCTATAGCTACGTTGGGCTTCTGTGAGATTGTCCGTATCGTTTTCCTAAACTTGGATATTACCGGTGGCTCGGTGGGATTACGGGGAATTCCTAAGAAAACAACCCTGTTGACTGTCGTAGTTGCAGTATTAATTACTATTTTTGTTTTAAACCGGATTATAAACTCCCGCATCGGCCGGGCTTTAATTGCAATTCGCGAAGATGAGACCGCCGCCGAATCGATGGGTATTAATACCACTTATTATAAGGTCATCTGCTTCGGGGTAGGCGCCTTTTTTGGCGGTCTGGGAGGGGGACTCTTTGCCCATTTCTTCCGCTTCATTCAACCCAACAGTTTCGGCTTTATGTGTTCGATCGAACACCTGTGCATGGTAGTACTGGGCGGTATGGGCAGCATGTGGGGTGCCTTTATCGGTGCTACTGCCATTACCGCTATCCCCGAGCTTCTTAGATTCCTCGGTGACTTCGCCGACTACCGAATGGTAATCTACGGGGCCATCCTGGTGATCATGATGCGAGTAAGACCCCAGGGGATTATCGGTCAACGGCTCTCTGCTGATCAGGTCAGCATCGGGGAAAAACTTTTTAACCGTTGGGCCGGAATGGGCACCGGGGGCAAAAGAGGCTAAAGTGAAAGTTCGATGGGAGGGAAAGTTTTGGTAGAGCCAGCGAAGAAACATATATTATATACAAATAATTTGGGCCGTAATTTTGGCGGCCTCACCGCCCTGGCCAATATAGATTTGCGCATCAAGCAGGGTACAATCATGGGCCTGATTGGGCCGAACGGGGCCGGCAAAACCACACTATTTAACGTGCTAACCGGCCACTACCCCCCTTCCACCGGGCAGATCTATTTTAAATCCGAAGAGATATCCAACCAGAAACCTTACGTAATCACAAGTAAGGGGATCGCCCGCACCTTTCAAAATATCCGCCTCTTTAACCAGATGAGCGTCCTGGACAACGTATTGATTGGACGCCACTGTCGGACCGCCAGCGGGCTAATAGGGGCCCTGCTGCGCTGGCCGGCAATAAAGCAGGAAGAGGAACAGGCCCGTAAATATGCTCTGGATATGCTCTCCTTTGTAAACCTGGAGGAGAAAAAAAACGAGTGGGCGGCTAACCTAGCTTACGGTGAACAGCGGCGCCTCGAGATCGCCCGGGCCCTGGCCAGTGACCCCGACCTGCTACTGTTGGACGAACCGGCCGCCGGCATGAATCCTCAAGAGAGTGTCGATTTAATGACCTTGATTTCCCGAATTCGGGAAGAGATGAAGAAAACTGTTTTACTGATTGAACATGATATGAAGGTGGTCATGGGTATCTCCGAATGGATTGCCGTGCTAGACTACGGTCAAATGATCGCCGAGGGAGAACCCCATGAAATACGACATAACAAAGAGGTTATTCGCGCCTATTTAGGTGATACTGCGTAAAGCATCCGGGGAGGTTAGAAGCTTGTTAAAGGTGGAAGGTGTATCGACATTTTACGGCAATATCCAGGCCCTAAGGCAGATCCAGATTAAGGTAAAACCCGGCGAGATCGTCACCTTGATCGGAGCAAACGGGGTGGGGAAAACAACCACCCTGAAAACCATCTCCGGGTTAATTAGGGCCTCCGAAGGGCGGGTGCTTTTTAATGGACAGGATATTACTGCTGAACCGCCCCACAAAATAGTAGAGATGGGCATCTCCCAGGTTCCCGAAGGCCGATGCGTTTTCCCCCGGCTATCCCTGCGGGAAAACTTAGAAATGGGTGCCTTTATTCGACAGGACAAGGAAACAATCGCGCAAGATGTCGAACAGGTATTTGAGACCTTCCCCCAGTTAAAAGGGCGGGACCGTCAGCTGGCGGGAACCCTCAGCGGCGGTGAGCAACAGATGTTAGCCATGGGGCGGGCCCTGATGTCCAAGCCCAAACTCCTCTTATTGGACGAACCCTCCATGGGGCTAGCTCCAATGATCGTAGTGGAGATATTTAAAATTATCGAAGAGATTAATCGCCAGGGTACCACCATCCTCCTGGTAGAGCAAAATGCCCAATTGGCTCTAAAGACCGCCCACCGAGGCTACGTAATGGAGACTGGTCAGGTAGTGCTGCAAGGTGCAACAGACACCCTTCTAAACAACGACCAGGTCCGCCGAGCCTACCTGGGCGAAGGGTAACTCACCAGATACGAGGAGAGAACACGAGAATACACGGGGACAAGCCACGGGGACGTTTCCACCATCCGGTCCAACCCGCAGCCCAACCATGCTCATAGCTCATATTCAGGGATATTGCCGAGGCCTGGTAAGAACGTCCGAGTTTTCTTTGAAGCAAAAAGGTACGTCCCCAGTGCTTCACGTCCCCGGTGATTCTAGTACTTTATTTGTTATTTAACCTTGTAATAGGCCCACTCCAGCCACTGCATGGCTACCTGTAAATCTTCCCGTTCTACTGTTGCCCCGCACCAGAAACGCAGCCCAGCGGGAGCCTCCCGGTAGGAGGCAATATCATAGGCTGCCTGCTCCTTATCCAGTAAATCGATCAAAGTTTTTAATTTATCCGGTGGTAAGTTCACAGTTAAACAGACACTAGTATTGGAACGTATCTCCGGTTCCACAGCTAAAAAACTAATCCACTCGTGCCTATCTACAAATTCTTCAATTACCTTCAAATTCTCTTTACTGCGCCGAATGAGAGCAGGGAGACCTCCAATAGATTCGGCCCAATCGAGCGCCTGCAGGTAGTCTTCATTGCATAGCATAGATGGGGTATTTATCGTTGCCCCCTCGAAGATACCGGCATTAAGTTTCCCTTTTTTCTTTAAACGAAAAATTTTAGGCATGGGCCAGGCGGGGGTATAACTTTCAATACGCTCTACGGCCCGAGGGGAAAGCACTAGCATCCCGTGGCCCGCCTCCCCACCTAAAACCTTCTGCCAGGAAAATGTTATAACATCCAGCTTGTCCCAGGGGATCTCCATGGCATAAACGGCGGAGGTTGCATCACATATGATTAATCCATCCCGGTCGGAGGGAATAAAATCGCCGTTTGGCACCTTCACCCCGCTGGTAGTCCCGTTCCAGGTAAGAACCACGTCATGGTTAAAGTTAATGGTAGATAGGTCGGGAAGAAAGCCATAGTCGGCTGAAATTTCTCTAACATTTCTTAGCCTTAATTGATTTTTAACATTGTCAGCCCAGGTCTTACCAAAGGATTCAAAATAAACCACATCTACCGGCCGGGGCCCCAACAGGCTCCATAGGGCCATCTCCACCGCACCGGTATCGGAAGCAGGAACAATCCCCACCCGGTACGAGGCAGGAATACCCAGGACCTCTTTCGTTCTTTGGATTGCCTTAAAAAGCCGGGATTTACCGACTTTACTGCGGTGAGATCTGCCTAGCGGAGCACCGGACAATAATGCTAAATCATAGCCGGGAGGCTTGGCACAGGGCCCAGAGGAGAAATTTGGATTCCTTGGTTTGACAGTTGGCTTTATCATTTTAACTAACAACTCCCCCTATTACAAATTATCCTATTTGCCATGGACTATGAGCTTACAAGCGATTTATATTCTCCATACCTGTTCCAAATGCCTGCATCGGTCGTTTAACTGTTTAGTTACCCTTAATCGCTATTTCCGGCAGTTTTTGTTTGTCTGTAATTATGGCCTGGTATCTATTGCTATTCTTTTTAAGGTAATCAAGGGCTGTGCTAATCGAAAATTGTTCCGGCCGTATTTTTCCTCCAGCAACCTCCTCCCAGGATAGGGGCATCGATACCGGCGCCCCGGGAAGGGGGCGCGGGCTATAGGGAGCGACAATGGTTTTGCCTCGGCCGTTCTGCAGGTAATCCAGGTATATTTTGCCCCCCCGTTTTTTAATCAGCCTTTCCATGGTAGTAATATCGGGCAACTGTTCATTAACCTGCCGGCAGATCGCCTCCACGAAACGCCGGACCTCTCGGTACGAATAGATTGCGATCAGAGGAAGGTAAACCTGTATCCCGGTCGCACCGGAGGTTTTCGGATAACACTTTAACCCCAGGCAATCGAGTAATTCCCGGATGAGAAGCGCTACCCGGCAAACCTGCTGGAAGGTGGATTTTTCCATCGGATCCAGATCAAATACCGCAAAATCCGGTTGTTCCAGGGTATCACTGGAGGAGAGCCAGGGATGTAGCTCCAGGCAAGCCTGGTTACCCAACCAGGTTAGGGTTTCCACATCATTGGCAACAATATAATGGGCGATCTCTCTCTCCCCATGGGCTATCGGGTGGGCTTTAATCCAATCCGGTGCCCCAGCAGGAATATTTTTCTGGTAAAAAGATTCCCTTCCGATGCCACCCGGAAAACGTCGCACCACCAGTGGCCGATTTTCCAGGTAGGGAAGGAGGAAGGGGGAGACCTCGATATAGTAGCGGATTAAATCCCGTTTTGTATAACCTGAATCGGGCCAGAGAAGCCGCTCAAGGTTAGTCAGGTGCACTACCCGGTTATTTATAGTCAAAACGGGAACCATGGTTTCGCCCCCCGTTTGGTGCCCGGTGCAAGACCTTCCCGGTCATAACCGAGCCTCCGCCACCGGTTGGGTTGTAAAACCTTTAATTACCGGCGCCCTTAATCGCAAATTAGCCGTCCACTCCGCGTACTCCACTAGTACCGTTAAATCGGGTTTTAGCCATACCAGCCCCTTCTCCCGAGGAGGGTTTACAAAACAGGGTTCGGCCTGGAGACTCCGATCGGCCAGGCGATCAAGCTCAAGCAGATCCTGCCGGGTAAGTCCGGAGCCGGCCTTACCAATGTAAGTGATCTCCCCATCCCGATAAACACCCAACAGTAATGCGGCGGGAGCCCCCTCGGCTCTAGAGAGTCCCCCCACCAGGCATAACTGTTGACGACGAACCTTTATTTTAAACCATCCGCTTGATTTGTTGGGTCCCCAGGTATAGCGGCCGGTCTTTTCTTTGGCCACTACCCCTTCCCAGCCCCGCTCCGCCATCCAGCGGTAGAGGCTCTTCCCCGAATCGAAATTCTCGTTGAGATAGACGGCACCGCAACTTTCTTTGATTAAGGAAACCAGACGGGACTGCCGATAACAGTAAGGCCGAGATGTTAAATCCTCCCCATCCAGAAAGAGGAGATCAAATATACAATAGGTTACCGGATGAACTGGGAGCAGATGGGCCAACACCTGTTCCCGGGAACAGGAATCCCGTTGCATTACCCGGGGAAAATTTGGTTTCCCCTTTTCCATAATAATTACTTCACCGTCCAGGATAGCCACCCGATTTTCTAGCCGGCCTCCAAGTTCCTGAAGCTCCGGATATTGAAACGTCCGCTCCCGGCCCCGCCGGTTTTGTAACCGTACTTCCCCTTTATCTACAAAGGCAAGTATGCGGATTCCGTCCCATTTAATTTGAAAATAATAGCGTGGATTATCGAAAGGTTCCTCCCGAGTACGGGGCTCCATTGGCCGTAATTTGCCAAACCAACGGTTGATCGGTGCGGCAAGGGGGGGGTTAAATACTGCCAACCTTTTTGCCTTCCCCGGTTTTCCTGGTTTTGCCTTCGCCGTCACCGGTTGCCGCCAGGCTGGCTTTAAGGGCATCAACCAGATCCACTACCTCCGCCCGGGGTGCCGCCGGAGCCTCCACTACCTCCTTGCCAGCTATTTTAGCTTCGATGATTTCCAGGAGTGCCCGGCGATATCGATTGTTATATTTTGACGGATCAAAGGTAGTGGTCAGCTGGCCGACCAGTTCGCGGGCCATCTTGATCTCCTTCTCACCAATTTCGATCTGACTATTCCAGGATGGCATCTCTTTTAAGCTCCTGATTTCATCGGGATAGAACATGGTTTCCAAAGCCAGGGTCTCACCGTAACATCTAATAACAGCCAGCGCCTGGCGCGAGCGGAGCACCAGCCGAGCAATCGCAACCATCCCCTCCTCCGCCATCGCCCGGTACAACAACCGGAAGGCCTTTTCCCCGGTCTCCCCGGGACCTAAATAGTAAGACCGATCATAATAGATTGGATCCAGTTCCTCTTGGCGAATAAAATCAAGGATGGCAATACTACGCTCAGTCTCACCGGGAATATGCGCGGGGAGCTGTTCCAGTTCCCTTTCATTAATCACGACAAACCGGCCCCGCTCGTACTCGTAGCCTTTAACTATCTCTTCGGAGGTTACCTCCTGTTCACAATGGGGACATGTTTTGCGGTATTGTATCGGCGTACGACAAACTTCATGAAGGTGGCGAAATTTTACATCCTTTTTCCCGGTAGCCGCAAAGAGCCGCACCGGAATGTTAACCAACCCAAAACTGATGGCCCCTTTCCACATAGCCCTCATTTAATCACCCCAAAAGAATCAGGTGATTTTATTATTCCTCAACTGGAATAGTCTATCCGAAGAACTGTTCAGTGGGAGATAATTAACTGATTCCCCGTAGAGCCCGGTTGGCCGAGGTAGCGGCGATCGCCCCATCGGCGGCAGCGGTAATTACCTGCCGCAACGGTGTCTGGCGAACATCACCGGCGGCATAGACCTTCGGAACAGAGGTCTCCATCTGTTCATTAGTTAGAATATAACCCCGATCGTCAACGGCGAGCGAACCTTGCAGGATATCGGTATTTGGTTGCCGCCCGGAGTAGATAAAAATCCCCTCCACCGGCAGGGTCCGGGAGCTCCCTTCTTGAATAACCTGCAAATAATCGAGCTTTTCCCCTCCCTCTATCCGCCCAACCGTAGCCTTCCAGAGCATCTCGACATTGGGCAGGGAGAGCAACTTTTGTTGAAGGGTCTCGGCCGAGCGAAAGGAGCCGCGGCGGCTAATTACATAGACCCTTTCAACGATCCCGGCCAGGGTAATCGCCTCCCTAAGGGCTGCATCGGTCTCTGCTACTACGGCTACCTGCTTGCCACGAAAGAAATGAGCATCGCAGGCCGCACAGTAAGAGACACCTTTTCCTTTAAGCTTCTGCTCACCCTCTACATCCAACATCCGGGGAATGGTACCGGTGGCAATAATCAGCGTCCGCCCCCTGTACTCTTTTCCACCGGCGACTACCTTTTTTTCCTCCCCGGACAGGGAAACCTGCTCTATTACCTCTCGGGCCAATTCTACCTCAAATTTAAGCACCTGTTTCTCTAGAAGCTGCCCAAATTCAAACCCCGACAAGCCCTCGGGAAAGCCAGGGTAATTATCCAGCCGTTCTGTAGAGACAATCTCCCCGCCGACCATCATTTTTTCCAGTAACAGCACCCTATGTCCCATCCGGGCTCCATAGATGGAGGCGGTAGCCCCGGCCGGCCCTCCCCCCAACACGACCATGTCATAAATCTTTCCGGTCATTACTTATACCCCCTGGATCGTATTTAATTTTTCCCAGTAACGTTTAAACTAATATCAAGCGCCGGAGCGGAATGGGTTAATGCACCACAGGAGATCAGGTCTACTCCGGTAGCGGCAATCTCTTTAAGCCTTTCAAACTCTATCCCCCCGGAGGCCTCCAGCAACACCCGTCCCCCGGCGATCGATACGGCCCGGGCCATGGCGGCTGTATCCATATTATCCAACATCACTATCTCCACCCGCGACCGTATTGCCTCTTGCAGTTCGTCCAGATTTTTAACCTCCACCTCTATCTTACAGGTAAAAGGCGCCTTATTGCGTACCGCCTCCACCGCCTCCCGGATACCTCCCGCCGCCTGGATATGATTATCCTTAATTAGAATACCGCTGTCCAATCCCAGGCGATGATTATAACCGCCCCCCATACGCACCGCATATTTTTGTAAAACCCGTAGGCCGGGGACCGTTTTGCGGGTATCCACCAGCCGGGCCCGGGTACCCTTTAACTCCCCCGCCCACCGCCGGGTCCTAGTTGCAATACCGGATAACTGCTGCAAAAAATTCAACGCGGTTCGTTCAGCACTTAGTATAGGCCGCAGCCGGCCGGTTACCCGGGCGATAACATCCCCGGGGGCAGCCGCCTGGCCGTCTTCCACCAGGCAAGAAAATTTCAACCGCTCATCCAGGATTTTAAATACCTGTTCTGCCACCGCCATCCCGGCAATCACCCCGGCCTGCCGGGCAATTAGTTCCCCCGTCCCTTGCAGGTGGGGGGGGATGGTGTAAAGGGTGGTCAAATCTCCGCCACCCAAATCCTCTACCAGGGCCTGCCTAGCCAGGGTAGCTATAACCAGTTTCATCCTAGATTACTCCTTCCCATTTCCTGGCAAACGCTATAATTAGATCCCAAACCTATCTGGACCTTATCTCCAATGAAGACGCATTTACCGCCAACATACGCTGTAGGGCCCGTGCTGCCTTCTCCCTTATTTCCGGCGGAACAGTAATCCGGTGTTCCATGTTTTCGAGGCTATTTACCACTTTTGTTAAGGTCGTATACTTCATATTGGGACAGATTAAACCCGGGGAGAGCAGGTAGAACTGTTTATCCGGGCATTCCCTTTCCAGGCGGTGGAGCATCCCCATCTCGGTTCCGACAATGAATTTTTCTTGCTCTGACCGCCGGGCAAAATCAATCATGCCCCCGGTCCCAAGGGCCTGATCAGCCAGTTCCACCACCTCCGGGCGACATTCCGGGTGAACTATTATCACCGCATCCGGATGGTTTTCACGGGCTCGCAGCACATCCTCCGCCGAAACCCGGTGGTGGGTAATGCAGTATCCCGGCCAGGGAATAATTTTTTTGTCGGTTTTATTCGACACAAAACGGGCTAGGTTTTGATCGGGGACAAATATCACTTCCTCCTGTTCCAGGGAGTCGACCACCTCTACCGCATTGGCCGAGGTTACACAGATATCACTCATCGCCTTTATCTCTGCCGCCGAGTTAATATAACTGGCCACCGCGGCCCGGGGGTGGGCCCTAATTAGTGTATGCAACCCCTCCGGATCGATCATATCCGCCAGGGGACACCCGGCCGCTCTCTCCGGCAGTAATACTGTTTTATCAGGGGAAAGAATAGCCGCGCTCTCAGCCATAAAATGTACACCACAAAACACAATTACCTCTGCCGGGGAATCGGCAGCCAACCTGCTTAATTCAAAAGAATCCCCGCAATAATCGGCTGCCTCCTGGACCTCTTTTACCTGGTAATTATGGGCCAGTATCACAGCCCTTTTCTCTTCTTTAAGCTTGTTTAGCCTGTCCAGCAAATCCTGTTTCGACATTCCAGGGCTCCCCTCCCCAAACTATTTAAGCCTATTATGACGGAATTAGTAGGCAAATGTCAACTGAAGGAGCTCTGATCCGGCCAACTTTCATTAAAATGCATCGCCCCCTTTAAATTATGGTATAATGAAAAATAAAGAAGATTTACCATAAGGGGTGACCAGCTTTGAAACAAAAAGTTGAAAATGCACTGGCAAAAATTCGCCCGGCCTTGCAAAGGGATGGCGGTGATGTTGAACTGGTGGATGTGGATGGAGAAGGCATTGTAAAAGTCCGCCTTACAGGGGCCTGTGGAGGGTGCCCGATGGCAACCGTTACCTTAAAACAAGGCATTGAAAAAGTGGTTAAAGAAGAGGTCCCGGGAATCAAAGAGGTAGTAGCAGTATAGGAAACAGGTAAACCCGGGCCTGCCCGGGTTTTTTTAATTTATACCCGGGCCGGAGGATTTATTATAATTAAACTGTCCATTAGCCTGGAGGTGCCAGCAGATGAATGAAATATACTTGGATAATTCTTCTACTACCCGTCCCTTTCGGGAAGTAATAGATCTTATAACCGATATATCTTTAAATAGCTACGGAAACCCCTCATCGCTTCACTATAAGGGTATCGAAGCGGAACGGGTACTAAAAAAAGCCCGCTATGAAATTGCCCGCGTATTGATGAGCGGGGAAGATGAGATCTATTTTACCTCCGGTGGCACCGAGGCCAATAACCTGGCGATCAAGGGCACCGCCTACCGCTATCGGCGGCAGGGGAAACACCTGATCACTACCGCCATTGAGCACCCTTCGATATTAAACAGCCTCTACCGGCTGCAGAAAGAAGGGTTTACAGTAGATTACCTGCCGGTAAATGACCAGGGCTATATATCCCTGGAGAGGCTGGGCCAGTTAATTAAAACGGATACCATCCTGGTAAGCATCAATCATGTAAACAATGAAATCGGCACCATTCAGCCGGTAGAGCAGATCGGCAAGTTGATTAAACAGCGTAATCCCCGCACCTTATTCCATGTCGACGGAGTACAATCATTTTGCAAGCTCTCCTTTAGCCTTGCCAGCTGGCCGGTGGATCTGTTCTCCTGCAGCGCTCATAAGATCCATGGTCCCAAGGGAGTAGGTGCCCTCTGGGTAAAGACAGGGGCCCGGTTAACTCCTTTATTCGAAGGCGGTGAACAGGAGCAAGCCTGGCGCCCGGGAACAGAAAATGTAGCCGGTATAGCCGGTTTCGGCCTGGCGGCAAAACTATCGGCCGGGCAACAAAAACAGGATGCTGCCTTAATGCATAGCCTTAAACACAGCCTCTATCAAGGGTTGCTGGACCAAAACCTAAAGGTGAAGCTAAACGGCCCGCCCCTTGAGGAGGGGGCTCCCCATATTTTGAACCTTTCCTTCCCCGGAGTTAAAGGTGAGGTCCTGCTACATGCTCTGGAGGAACAAAAAATCCTGGTATCCGTAGGCTCAGCCTGCCATTCCCGGCGCCCTAGGCCTAGCCACGTCCTGCAGGCTTTAGGCCTAGAGAAGCAGTGTTTAGACAGTGCCCTACGGTTTAGCTTCTCCTCCTTTAACAACCGGCGGGAGATCGAATCCGTAATCCACCATATTACCGAGGCAGTAAAAAGTTTATCTCGGATATAAAACGGAGGGACACGGTGACTGTAAAGATCCTTATTCGTTACGGCGAAATAGCCCTCAAGGGCAAAAATCGAAACATGTTTGAGGCCGCCCTACGCCGGAATCTAATCCGGGCAGTCCATGGAACCGGAACGGCTATAACCCGGATCCATGGACGATTCCTGGCGGAAGGGCCGGCTGATAAGCAACAAGAGATTATTTCTCGATTGAGGAAAGTGTTTGGGGTAGTATCGATAAGCCCCGCGGCTACGGCCGCCCTGGGGATGGAGGAGATCCAGTCAGCCGCTTCCCAACTGGTACAGACGCTACCCCGATCTTTAGCCACATTTAAAGTGGAGGCCCGCAGAGCCAAGAAGACATTCCCCCTTACCTCTCCGGAAATAAATAGCCAAATCGGCGCATTCTTACTTTCCTCCTATCCCCATTTAAGCGTGGATGTCCACCAGCCCGATTTTCGACTAGAGATCGAAATTGGCCACCGGGAAGCATTCCTATATACCGGTAGATACGCCGGGCCGGGGGGGTTACCGGTGGGGGTAACCGGTAAGGCGCTGCTACTGCTATCGGGGGGCATTGATAGCCCGGTAGCAGGCTGGATGGCTATGAAGAGAGGTTTATCAATAGAAGGGTTGCATTTCCATAGCTTCCCTTTTACCGGAAGGCGCTCCCAAGAAAAAGCTAGGGATCTGTGTCAGAAACTGGCGACTTACAGCGGGAAGATGACCCTGCATATGATCAATGTAGCTGCTATTCAGCAACATATTAAAGAATCCTGTCCCGAACCGATGGGGATAATTATTCTTCGCCGGATGATGGTACGCCTTGCCGAAGCGGTAGCTGCCAACCGCCGCCTGCAGGCGATTGTAACGGGAGAAAGCCTGGGCCAGGTAGCCAGCCAAACCCTGGAAAGCCTGGAGGTAATCAATGCCGCTACCAATATCTTAATATTAAGGCCTTTGCTGGCTATGGATAAACACGAAATTGTTTCTTTAGCGGAAGAGATCGGTAGCTATAACATATCAATTCAGCCTTTTGAAGATTGCTGTACCCTCTTCCTCCCCCGCCACCCTTTAACCCGCCCCCGTTTAAAGGCTATTGAAAAGGCGGAAACTGCCCTGGATATACCCCGGTTAATCAAAGATGCTATAAGCGGATTAGAAAGCGTAAGGGTACCAAGTTTGTGAGGCCCACTGGAAAACCGTTCACCATAAAATAGGGGTAAAGCTGAACAGCAATAAAGAGAAGCCCCCATAGAACTCTGAGGGGTGATTTAAGACGGGAGGGGGGGGAACGATCTATTTTGCGAGCAAAGTAATGGGATGAAGGATAAACCTTTGAACCGCCGATCATATAAACTAAAGCCAGGAGAATCATAACCAGAGAGACCAACTGTCCTGCCGTAGCCTGCCACCAAACCGCCGGTAGGACCCTAAAATGATCCACCACCAGGTTAATCAATCCATAGCCAACTATAAAGAACAGCATTAGCTCCCCTTTATAATGAACCCGGCGATAGCAACGATTTAGGTAAAAATAGAGCAGCATTAACAAAACAATGGCATAGGCTCCATCCGGATGAACCAGTTGTCCATCCTGTAAAACACCCCAGGGATAGGCACCGGACATTGCCTTCCCCTGCAGAGAGTAGCCAATTTTTCCTAAAGATAGCCCCAACACCAGGGCTGGGGCGGCCGCGTCCAGATAGGGTTCCAGGGAATAGCCCCGCCGGCGGGCCCAGAAAATAGCAACCGCCAGTGCCAGTAAAAATCCCCCCCAAAAACTTACCCCCCCGTCCTGGAGGCGGATGATCTGTTCCGGGTTCTGAAAATAATAGTCCCGGTTAACTAGCAATACATGGCCCAACCGCCCCCCTACTACACCACAAACCATGCTAATTAAAATAAAATCAATAATTCGTTGAAAAGAGAGGCGCTCCCTCCTACCGGCAATAATAACCGCGATCAACCCGACCAGGATCGCCGCCGAAAATGATAAGCTAAGGACCGAGAACGTAAAGGGCCCCCAGGGAAATATAACCGTGTTCACTTTAATGACCACCTTCGTAAAAAACAAAAGCTATACAGTATTATTCCATAGGATAATGTCTTTTCCTGCAAGATCCGGACGCGATAGCCGGACCGGGGTCGGCTACCAGCCTTATCAGTTTTTAAAGCTATGAATAGGGGCCGGGATTCGACCGCCCCGGTTAATAAAAACCGATGAACTAAGATTATTTACCGGCATAATGGGGGCATGTCCCAATAAACCGCCAAATTCCACCCTGTCCCCCACTGTCTTACCGTAAACGGGGATTATCCGCACCGCGGTGGTTTTCCGATTGATAACCCCGATGGCGGCCTCATCGGCAATAATCGCCGCAATTGTGGTTTCATCGGTATCACCGGGGATAGCAATCATATCTAGCCCAACGGAACAGACACTGGTCATGGCCTCTAGCTTATCAAAGGTTAAAGCCCCCCGTTCCACTGCCTCAATCATCCCTTCATCTTCGCTTACAGGAATAAAGGCTCCACTTAAACCGCCAACCGAAGAAGAAGCCATAATCCCACCTTTTTTAACCGCATCGTTAAGCATCGCCAGGGCAGCCGTTGTCCCGTGGGTCCCACAGGCCTCAAGCCCCATCTCTTCCAGAATTCTAGCCACACTATCACCAATTTCAGGGGTTGGGGCCAAGGATAGGTCCAGAATACCAAAAGGAACATTTAAGCGTTTAGATACCTCATTCCCAACCAATTGGCCAGCCCTAGTAATTTTAAAGGCTGTCTTCTTAATATTTTCAGCTACCGCGTGTAAGGGTTTTCCCTTTACCCTTTCCAAGGCTTTTTTAACTGTCCCGGGGCCGCTTACCCCGATATTAATTACCACCTCTGGCTCTCCTAGACCGTGTAATGCGCCGGCCATAAAAGGATTATCATCAACCGCGTTGGCAAAAACAACCAACTTAGCGCAGCCTAGGGAATTATGCTCTCCCGTTAAATAGGCGGTCTCCTTAATGATTTTTCCCATGAGCTTCACCGCGTCCATATTAATCCCTGCCCTGGTATCAGCAACATTTACCGATGAACAGACCCTTTCGGTCTCCTTTAAAGCCTGGGGAATGGAATCAATTAACACCCGATCACCCTTAGAAAAACCCTTGTGAACCAAGGCAGAAAAACCACCGATAAAATTAACCCCTACCTCCCTGGCTGCTTTATCCAAAACCCGGGCATATTCCCCATAATGGTCCTCTCTACTGGAGGCCGCAATAAGAGCAACCGGTGTAACGGCAATTCTTTTGTTAATGATTGGGATACCAAACTCATTTTCAATTTGATTCCCTACCTCAACTAGATCCTTGGCCAAGGTGGTTATTTTATCGTATATTTTACGGCGGGACTTTACCCCATCAGAATCGATACAGTCGGTGAGGGATATCCCCATTGTAATCGTCCTGATATCGAGCTTGTCCGCTTCAATCATGCGAATAGTTTCTAGAACATTACTACCTAACACCATGATTTTTACCTCCAAGAGCTTTCCAAAAGTTTAAATAGTATGCATATAGTTGAAGATCTCTTCCCTCTGTATCCTAATGGAGAGATCCATTTTTTCCCCTAGATTCTCCAGCTGAATTTTTAAATCGTTGAAATCACAACTTAGATTAGTTAGGTCCACTAACATCATCATTGTAAAATAATCCTGAAGAATGGTCTGGCTAATATCTTCTACATTAACATCGCTCTCCGCCAATATTTTAGTCACTCCATAAATGATGCCGACCTTGTCTTTGCCTACAACTGTAATAATAGCTTTCATAACAAAAATGGATCCCTCCCCTTTGGTTCCAAATTAACAAATCGCCCTTGTATTTTACCATGAGATTTAAAACCCCACAAAATGAGTAAAAGTCACCGTCCCCATTACTCATTACTCATAAAAAGGCCTCCCGTTTAAGGGAGGCCTTTTAGAAAAGGGTTTTCTGGCAGCGACCTACTCTTCCGGGGGCCTGCGCCCCGAGTACCATCGGCGCTGGAGGGCTTAACTTCCGTGTTCGAGATGGGAA
>JAAZLS010000039.1 GCA_012799185.1 Bacillota bacterium
ATCTGACCGCCTCCGCCGCTCCGGACCGGGAACCGGCCGATAAGCCCTAGCCCTGGACCGCCGCCGGGTCGCCGGCTTTAATCGCCACTCCCGGCGAATAGCAACCAGCCGGTTCTCTTGCCAAAGTTCCACTCCGAAACCGATGAGCGATAGCAGCGATAGGGCTAACCAAAGCAGGGCAAATCGGTTCTCCAGGTATTTAATCCCGGGGGAGGAGAGACCGGTCGCCCCTAAAAGAAACAGGCCCAAAGAACAGATAACCCCCAGCGTTGCCGTCATCTTTACCATTAGCACCCCCCCTATAAATTATAAGCACCGGGGCCGCCAAACATTCCCCCACTAGATATTCAACCGCTACCCCTGTTCATCTTGTTTTAAATATATAAAGCTAGTAGAATAAGATTGGTTGCAAATTGCAAAATATTATTATCCCGGAGGATTAACCTTGCTAAAGGATAAGGAATGGCGATGCGCTTTTAAGTTTGTGCTCGCGGCAGCGGCAATATATATATTAATCCAGGTGATATTAAAGTTAGTACCGATCCTGGGCATGTTGGCTATAGCGGTCCTTATTGTTTACTGCCTGGCACCCTTTGTCAACTTTATGATTAAGAAAAGAATTCATCCATTCCTCGCCTCTACCATTACTACCGCCGCCATTATTTTAGCCGTTATTATTTTTTTCTACCTGATCCTCCCCGGCCTGATTGCCGAACTGCGCCAGTTAACAATTATCGCCACGACCGACTACTACCAGGAATTACTGAAGGGTATTCACGGCCTAGAGGAGCGTTTCGGCTTCCAGTTCACAAAGGTTTTCTTCAACTATATGTCGGAGTTTATTAGTGAGATCCCCTCCTATACCCAGAGCCTGTTAAATCACCTTACCACCTTTTTCATGAAGCTATTTTCGCGGATCTGGATCGGCTTCGCCCTCGTCTTCCTTGTCTTCTACCTGGTACAGGATATAGAGAAGGCCAAGGCGAATTTAACCCTTCTCTTCCCCCGGATCTACCAGCACGAGGTCGCCCGGGTATTAGGATTAATTGACCAAAAGGTTGGTGCCTACATCCGGGGCACTATCTTAAAATGTGCCTTTGTCGGCCTCTTTACCTGGGTGGGACTGCTAATTTTAGGGATGCCTTTTTCGTTGATCTTCGGCCTGCTGGCCGGGGTGCTAAATATTATCCTTTATATCGGCCCGGTACTGGCCGCCCTGCCGGCGCTCCTGTTAAGCTTGGTTCCCGGCACCCCTGGGTTTTTTCCAGTGTTAATCGTTTACATTGTAGTCCAAACCCTGGATGCCTTTGTATTTACCCCGGTCTTTTTGGGTAAAGCGGTTGATCTTAGCCCTTTAACGGTTATTACGGTCATTCTTCTAGGCGGGCAACTCCTGGGATTATTGGGCATCATTCTGGCCATCCCGGTAGTAGCCGTGCTTAAGGTTCTGATTGCCGATTATTACCTAAAAAACAGGACGGAGTAATAACTCGGACGCCGGGCAGAGATGCTCTAAAACACAGGATCGACACCGGGGACCCCGGGCCCGGCATACCCGGCGGCCGTGGGCAATCAAGCGATGGTGGGCGGCGATCCAGATCTCCGGCGGCAGGAGCTCCGTCAGTTCCCTCTCCACCTTCGCCGCCGTGTTACCTTTAGCCAGGCCCAGCCGTCTCGAGACCCGGTAGACATGGGTATCGACCGCCAGTGCCGGGATACCAAAGGCCGCGCTTAAGATGACATTGGCCGTTTTCCGGCCCACCCCGGGCAGAGAGATTAGCTCTTCAAAGCGCCCCGGGATCTCTCCCCCATAGTCATCTACTATTTTTTGGGCGGCGGCCACCAGGTAACGGCTTTTATTCCGATAGAGGCCACACCCTTTAAGATAAGGTTCCAGTTGGCCCGGTTCCAGGGCGGCCAGCTCCTCTGGCCCCTTCACCCAGGCAAATAGCTCCTTTGTAATCCGGTTTACCTGCCTGTCAGTAGTCTGGGCCGATAGAACGGTCGCCACAAATAGCTGAAACGGGTTTTTAAACTTTAACCCGCTCCCGGCCTGGGGATAGCTTTCCCCCAGGAGAACAAAAATTTCCTTAACCCTGTTATTCATACTCTTCCTCTCCATATCCCCATCTCAACTAAGGGGCCGCCGGCAGAGGCCGGCGGCCCTTTTGGGCTGAATTACAGCTAAAAGATAGCTAATCGCTAACGGTGGGTATAGTGGGGTAGGAGCAGCGGAGAGACCCGGTCGCCGGTAATACCGGCCTCTTCCAACTCTCGCTGGTAGCTCTGAACATGTTCCAGGCTTACCGGGCCGGGGGTAACCTCCCGGCTAGCGGCGGCCGCATCCCTACCCGCCCGGCGGCCAAAGACCAGGATATCGAGAAGCGAGTTACCCATCAGCCGGTTTCGACCGTGGATCCCACCGGCCGCCTCCCCTGCCACATAAAGATTCTCCACCGTGCTCCGGGCGTGCTCGTCAATCAGGAGCCCCCCGTTTTGGTAGTGGAGAGTAGGATAGATCAGCATCGGATCCTTGCGAATATCCACATCAAAACGGGCAAACTGGCGAAGCATGGCTGGTAGCTGCCGTTCAATGGTACCCTCCCCATGGATAATCTCGATCAGGGGAGAGTCAAGCCAGACCGCCGGAACCCCGGTGGGCAGGGGAACGCCTAATTTTCTTTCCTGGCATTCCCGGATAATAGCCGACGACTCCACATCCCGTGTCTCCAGATGAAAGACAAACTGCTCCCCTTTAACGTTTAGCGGGGTAGCCCCCAGGCCCCGGGTCTTCTCGGTAACCAACAGGCCCAACAACTGGGGCGGATAGGCCCCTCCGGTGGGGTGATACTGGACCGAGTCGGCGTAAATTGTTTTCGCTCCGGCCCGGTAGCCCAGGATCAGCCCATCGGCGGTGGCCCCATAATGGTTGCTGGTGGGGAAATCCTGAAAATGAAGGCGCCCCGAACCCCCGGTGGCAATGATAACGGTTTTTGCCCGGGCAATCAAATACTCTTCGGTCTCCAGGTTAAAGAGCACCGCCCCCGCGGCCCGGCCCTTGGCATCCAGCAGGAGCTCCACCGCCGGGCAAAACTCTACCACCTTTATCTCCCGGTTGTAAGCCTCATCGCGCAGGGTCCTCATAATCTCTGCCCCGGTATAGTCCCGGGCGGCATGCATTCGCTTACGGGAGGTCCCCCCGCCATGGATGGCCAGCATATTCCCCTGCTCGTCCTTATCGAACATGGCCCCCAGCTTCTCTAGCCAGGCGATAACCTGGGGGGCATCGAGCACGGCCGCCCGCACCAGTTCCGGGATATTTTCAAACCGGCCTCCGCCCATGATATCCAGGTAATGAATGTCGGGCCGGTCATTGGCCTTAACCGCCGCCTGAATCCCTCCCTGGGCCATCATGGTGTTAGCGTCACCGAATCGCAACTTGGTGGCAATCATTACCGAGGCGCCCCCGCCGTGGGCCTCCAGGGCGGCAGCGGCTCCGGCACCCCCGCCCCCGATCACCAGTACATCCACCTCGTAGTCACTCTTGCTTAAATCAAGCTCGACCCCGTCCAGGCGGCTCCTCGACTCAAATATATCGGCCATCTGCTGCGGTAACCGGCTGCCCTTATCAACCCCGACCCGGATCCGGCGAAATCCCTCATCAATAAAGTCCGGGTGAAAGCGCTCCAGCACCTCCTGCCTCTCCTCGGGAGTCATCCGGGGATGATCGACCCCTACCCGGGAGGGCCGGGTCTTCTCTACTATCTTTACCAGTTCCTTTAACTGGGCTGTATAGGCCACTTTGTACCCTCCTCCCTCTTGACCGGATTATTCAATATCCCGGCTGTTATATAGCTCTTGTAACCGTTCCTTGTCCGCCTTCATCAACTCCTGGATCCCCGCCTCAAAGTCACCGGCTTTTAACTCTTCATTGCGCCGTTTTAACTGGGAGCTGGGGGGAGCGATATGCCGGCTGTATAGGCGGCGGGCGGTCAGGGCGGCATTATATTGAACAATATGAACCGGGCAACGGGAAACACAGAGACCGCACATGACGCAGTCAAAGGAAATATCGGCCGCCCGGGTAAAATCCCCCTGCTGGATCGAGGCGATACACTGCATCACATCGATATCCTGGGGGCAGACCTTGGTACAGGAGCTACAACCGAGGCAGCGGAACACCTCCGGGTAAAGCTGGGCAAAATCTGCCACCGAGGGCTTGATCTCTTCCAGATCAAAGTTCGCTTTCCGCCCCGGGAAAAAGGGAATTTGGGTCAAATACATCCCCGGTTCCACCTTGGTTTGGCAGGCCAGGCCAACTTTTAACTCAAAATCGCCGGCCATGCGATAAACGGTGGCGCAGGCACCGCAAAACCCGGCCCGGCAGCCACAGCCCCGCTTAAAATGATAGCCGGCATATTCCATTGCTTCAATGATGGTCAGCGTTTCCGGAACCATGTACTGCTTGCCCATGACATAGATATCGATTAATGGTATAGTAGCGGACATGTCACCCCTCCTGGTCTATCTTTAGTCGGCCGGCGGCGCAGGAATAAAACCGTTCTCCATCAGGCAGTGGGTCTGCCTCTGGGCCCTCTGGATGCGCTCTTCCGCCTTCCAATAAATTTCATCCCGGCTCAATTTAATCCGGGCCACCCCCTCCTCGATCGCCTTGAGGGCAGTCGCGGTGGCCACCCGCGGGAATACCTCCCACATATCCATGGTCGGCAATATCCTGTCGGGATTTTTTCCACCGTCGGGGGCACAGGCGGCCAATTCCCGGGCGGCGGCGATACACATGCTATCGGTAATAGTCGAGGCCTGGACATCGAGAACCCCCCGGAAGATTGCCGGGAAACCCAGGGAGTTGTTGACCTGGTTGGGAAAATCGGAACGGCCGGTAGATACAATCTTTGCTCCCGCTTTCTTGGCCTCCCAGGGCCAGATCTCGGGGATCGGATTGGCACAGGCGAATATAATCGCATCCTTCGCCATGCTGGCCACCCACTCCGGCTTTACGGTCCCCGGCCCGGGCCGGGAGAGACAGATCGCCACATCGGCTCCCCGGAAGGCCTCCGCCGGGCCACCGCTAATCATCTGCGGATTGGTCGTCTGGCAGAGCTCCCACTTCACCGCGTGATCCTCCTCCAGGTCAGTCCGTCCCCGGTGGAGGATGCCCTTGCTATCTACCATCAGAACGTTATCCGGGTTGACCCCGGCGGCCATAAAGAGCCGGATGGTACAGACGTTGGCCGACCCGGTACCGAACATAACAACCTTCACCTGATCAATCTTCTTACCGACAATATTGAGGGCATTGAGCAGCCCGGCCAGGTTCACCATGGCCGTCCCCTGCTGATCATCATGCCAGACCGGGATATTACACTCTTCCCGCAGCCGGTCCAGGACATAGAAACATTTGGGGTTCTCAATATCCTCCAGGTTAATCCCCCCGAAGCAGGGCTGCAGCAGTTTCACAAAATTAATCAGCTCATCGCCATCCTTGGTATCGACACAAATCGGAAAGGCATCAACCCCGCCCAGGTATTTAAATAAGAGGGCCTTCCCCTCCATAACCGGCATACTGGCCTCGGCGCCGATATCACCCAACCCCAGCACCCGGGTCCCATCGGAGACAACCGCCACAAAGTTTCCCTTGTTGGTATACTTATAGACCTCATCCTTATTTTCGGCAATAACCTTGCATGGTTCGGCTACCCCGGGGGTATACCAGATGGCAAAATCCTCGATCCCCCGCACACAACTTTTTAAACTAACCTCGATTTTCCCCTGGTAAAAGGGATGCAGTTTCATTGCATCCTGAGCCGGTTTCTCCGCCTGCTTAAGCAGCTTATCAACATCTATATTATCCATACAATGAGTCCTCCTTAATCCTCCCCAAATATTGGTGGTAATCGCATATCCTAACAAGCCGGCTCCCGCCGGTAAGCCTTAACCCCCTCCTCGTAAAGATCATTGCCATGGGCGTCATTGATCACGGTAGCCGGAAAGTCGACCACCTCCAAACGATAGATCGCCTCCGCCCCCAGCTCGGGGTAAGCAACCACCTCGCTCTTGGCTACGGTTTTCGCCAGGAGAGCCGCCGCCCCCCCCACCGCCGCCAGGTAAACCGCCTTATATTCTTGTAAAGCCTTTTTAACCTCCTCGCTGCGACTCCCTTTGCCAATACAGATCTTCATCCCCCGGGCCAGCATCTGGGGAGTATAGGCATCCATCCGGCCGCTGGTAGTCGGCCCGGCTGAGCCGATAGGCTTTCCGGGCGGGGCGGGAGCCGGTCCCACGTAGTAGATAATCTGGCCCACCAGGTCAATCGGCAATTCCTCTCCCTTTTCCATCAGCTCGACCAGCCGCTGATGGGCCGCATCCCGAGCAGTATAAATTATACCGCTAATTAAAACCGTATCTCCAGCCTTTAGCTGCAGGATATCCTCATCACTGATTGGAGCTGTTAACCGCTTGGCCTCCATCCTGGTTCCTCCTTCCGTCGAAATTTAGATAATCCTCTCCCGGTGGCGGGCGGCATGGCAGTTTATATTTACCGCCACCGCCATGCTGGCAATATGGGAGGGAAAAACTTCAATATGTACCGCCAAGGCGGTAACCCGGCCACCGTAACCCATGGGGCCGATCCCCAAGTTGTTAACCCGCTCCAGGATCCGTCTCTCCATGTCGGCATAGAAGGGATCGGGATGGGGTTCACCGACCGTCCTTAACAAGGACTCTTTGGCTAGAACGGCTACCTTATCAAAGGTACCACCGATTCCAACACCAACAACAACCGGTGGGCAGGGGTTGGGACCCGCCTTTTTAACATGGTCAACAACAAAATCGATAATCCCCTCCACCCCGTCGGCTGGTTTTAACATTTTAACTGTGCTCATATTCTCACTGCCGCCCCCTTTGGGGGCAAACCGAATCTTTACCTTATCGCCGGGAACAAGCTTTGTATGGATAACCGCCGGCGTATTATCACCGGTGTTAACCCGCCGCAGGGGATCTTCCACCACCGATTTGCGCAGGTAACCCTCCCGGTAGCCCCGGCGTACTCCCTCGTTAATCGCCTCCTCCAACGTGCCCCCCACCAGGTGGACCTCCTGCCCCCAGTCTACAAAAAATACGGCGAACCCGGTATCCTGGCAGATCGGCATCTTCTCCTCCCGGGCGATACGCACATTTTCGATCAATTGCCTTAGCACCTCTTTGCCGGGGGCCGACTCTTCCCTCTCCAGGGCAGAGGTCAAAGCCTTAATTTCCTCCTCGCCCAGGTAGATATTGGCCTCCTGGCACATCTCCGCTACCTGCCCGGCAATCTCTTCGACCGTTAATTCCCGCAAATCCGCTCACCTCCTGGATTGTTATATATGAACTATTCTGCTTACAAAGACTTATTCCTGCTTAAAGTTATAACTATTAACATTATTCTAATAATTAAACCTCGGTTCTGATTTGTCGAAAAGAGACTTCTAATAAATAGAATTGCACCCAAAGCGATTCCCCACCTCTATTATGAGGTAAACAAATAGTAACATCAAGTCAAAAAAAGGATATCGGCCTCCCTTGTAGAAAGAAATGCTATAGACGGAAAATGGCAACTTTTTCGACTTTAGCGAGGTGAGCCCTTATGTTTTCGGAGAGAATAAATATCGGTGTGGTATCTCCCTACAAAGAGTTTGCAAAAACCGCCACCAGTGTCGCCGACAAACTTGGGGTAGCGATAGACATCAAGGATGTAGAGCTGGAAAAACTGGAAGAGGTAATTCGTAAATGGGAAGAGGAGGGGATCATTGAGGCAATCGTCGCCCGCAGTGCCGGCGCCAGCCTTATGAAAAAGATTAACGCCCTGCTACCCGTTATCACGGTGGAACTGGAGAATATTAACCTGGCGGAGGCGGTATTCAAGGCCCGCCTCTCCGGCAGTAACAGTATCGCCGTGGTCGATAATACCGCCTACCGGCTACAGTTCAACTATGACCTGATCAAGGTGATTACCAATACCAATTTCCACTACATTCCCTGCGACGGCAATTCGGATATCCCCCGGATCCTGGCGAAGGCGAAGACGCTAGAGATCTCGACCATCGTGGGGACCTGGTTACCGATGGTCGAAGAGGCCGATCGCAAGGGATTCCAGGCCCTCCTGGTTCACTGCAGCGATGAGAAGATAGAGAAGGCCATCAACGAGGCTTGGGCTATCGCCAAGCTGCGCCGCTATGATAAGAAGGATAAGTTAAAATTAACCGCCATCCTAAATAATGTTAATGATTGTATCGTGGTGATCGATCAAAATGGGATCATCAGCATTTGCAACCCGGCCGCCGAGCAGGTCCTAAACGTAAACGGGAAGGTGGAGATTGGACAAAATTTAAAACAGCTTTCACCGGGCCATGTCCTTCACCAGATTTATGACGGCGGTAAAGAGTGCCTAAACAAGCTCGTCGATCACAAGGGCAAACTCTTGATGGTCGATCGGAAAAACATCGAGGTTCCGGGACTCGATGCGGATACGGTTATAACCTTTGAATCGGCGGAACATATTACTAAAAGTGAGAAGCGCATCCGCACCAAGCTCCATACCCGGGGCCTGGTAACAAAGTACGGCTTCCAGGATATCATCGGTAAATCCGAGAGTATTAAACAATGTATTCTTAAGGCACGTAAATATGCCCACTCCGACGCGATTATTCTGATTACCGGGGAGAGCGGCACCGGCAAGGAACTCTTTGCCCACGGTATTCACCGGGCCAGCCGACGCAGTAAGGGGCCCTTTGTAACCGTTAGCTGCGGTACAATACCGAAATCACTCATGGAGAGCGAACTCTTCGGCTATGAAGAGGGCGCATTCACCGGAGCCAAAAAGGGAGGCAAGCCGGGGGTCTTTGAACTGGCCCACGGCGGCACCATTTTTCTCGATGAGATAGGCGAGCTGAGCCTTTATGTCCAGGCCCGCCTGCTCCGGGTCCTCCAGGAGCAGGAGGTCTTCCGGGTAGGCGGCAAACAGATCATCCCCATCGATGTCCGGGTAATCGCTGCCACAAACCGGGACCTTTTAAAAGCCGTTAACGAGAAGCGCTTCCGGCTGGACCTCTTCTACCGCTTCAACGTGCTCCACCTTAAAATCCCTACCCTCCGGGAGAGAATTAGCGATGCCCCCCTCCTATTTAATATTTTCCTCAGGGGTTCTTCAAAAAGGCTGGGGGTAACCTGTCCCCAAGTCTCGGCGGAGCATTTAAAAAAATTAACCGGTTACAACTGGCCGGGAAATGTCCGCGAGCTGCAAAATTTTGTTGAAAGGTACGTTGCCCTCGGGGAGGCAGATTGCCAGAATGCAGTCACCTTTAACGCTCTCTTGGATGAGTTTAGCGAAAACAACCGGCTACTTAAGAATGATCATTCGGAGAAGCTGTCTATTAGCCTCGGCACCCTTAAAGAGATGGAGCGGCAGATAGTGATGCAGGCCTACGAAAAGATACCAAACAGTAAGGCGGAGTTGGCTAAAACCCTGGGGATCAGCCGGCAGGCCCTATGGAGAAAATTAAAGCAGGCTAAGGAGGAAGGAGATCTTTAGCGGGGGGCGGGTACCAGGCAAACCTGCGGTTCCGCCGCCGCGGCCACCACCACTAACCGTCTAAAAGCTCTACAAATTCTTTTTCGTTTAAGATCGGCAGCCCCAGCTCCTCGGCTCTCTTAAGCTTGCTTCCCGGATCCCGTCCGGCAACCAGGTAGGCCGTCTTCCGGCTTACCGCCGAGGAGACCCTTCCTCCCCGCTCCTCCACCTGCCGGCGGGCCTCCTCCCGGGTAAAACCGGCCAGGCCGCCGGTAAAGACAAATACCTCTCCCTCCAGGGGCAACCCCCCCCTCCCGGACCGGGGTTCGGTAAAGTTAACCCCATGGCGGCGAAACTTCTCAATCAACTTGTGGCTGGAGGGGTTATTGAAATAGGCGGTTACCGCCGCCGCAATTTTAGGGCCGATCTCGGGCACGGCCAGCAGCTCCTCCTTCCCGGCCGCAGCCACCCGGTCCAGCTGTAGAAACTGCCCCGCTAGTATTCGGGAGGCCCGCTCCCCAACAAAGCGGATCCCTAACCCGAACAGCAAGCGATGCAACGGCTGCTGCTTACTCTCGGCGATCGCCCCAAGTAGGTTATCGATCGATCGATCCTTAAACCGGGGCAAGATCGCCAGCTGCTCCCGGGTCAGGCCATAGAGATCCCCCAGATCCTCCACCAGCCCTTTCTCCCAAAGCAAGGCCGCCGCCGCCGGCCCCAGCCCTTCAATCGCCATGGCCCGCCGGGAGGCGAAGTGAACCAGCCGCTCCACCAGCTGGGCCGGACAGGAGGGATTGAGACAGCGCCGCGCCACCTCCCCGGGAAGGCGATGTAACCGGGTCCCGCAGGAGGGACAAGAGGCGGGCATCGTAAAAGCCTTCTCCTCCCCGGTGCGCTCCTCCCGTAAAACGCCTACTATTTCAGGAATAATCTCCCCCGCCTTACGGATAAGCACCCGGTCCCCGATCATGACCCCCTTCTCCGCCAGGACATCCTCATTATGTAAACTGGCCCGTCCCACGGTCGAGCCGCTCAGCGCCACCGGTTCCAGGATAGCCACCGGGGTCACCGCCCCGGTCCGGCCTACGCTGACCTGGATCCCTTTGACCCGGGTAGTAGCCTCCGCCGGGGCGTACTTAAAAGCAATCGCCCAGCGGGGGCTACGGGCGGTATAATCCAACAACCGTTGTAGCCGCAGGCTGTTCACCTTCACCACTACCCCGTCAATCCCGTAGGGTAGTCGCCGCCGCTCCTCCTGCCAGCGAAGGCAGTATTTTTTCACCTCTTCGATCCCGCGACAGAGGGCCCGGTTGGGGTTAACCGGCAGTTTCAACCGGTCAAGATACTCGAGAAGCTCCAGGTGGCTCTCCAGGGCCAGGTCATGCTCCCCCAGACCGTACAAAAAAAGTTTAAGCCGGCGGGCGGCAGTAATCCGGGGATCGAGCTGGCGCACCGAGCCGGCGGCAGCGTTACGGGGATTGGCAAAGGGCGCCTCTCCAGCCTGTCGTCGCTGCCGGTTTACCTCCGCAAAATCCCGGTCGGCTATATAAACCTCCCCCCGCAGCTCCACCGTAATCTTCTCCGGCAGGCTGAGAGGAAGCTGCCGAATGGTCTTAATATTATGGGTAATATCTTCACCGGTAAACCCGTCCCCCCGGGTAGAACCGCGGACCAACCGCCCCTCCTCGTACTGCAAAGAGACCGCCAGCCCATCGATTTTTAGCTCGCAGGCATACTCAATAGCCCCATCTTCCAGCCCGGTTCCCCGCCGGATCCGCCGGTGGAACTCCTCCAGATCCCCCGGCTCGAAGGCATTATCCAGACCCAGCATGGGGATCTTGTGGCTCACCGTGCCGAAGGCCGGCAGCGGCTCACCCCCCACCCGCCGGGTGGGGGAATCGGGGGTAACCAGCTCCGGATATTCCCGCTCCAGCTTCACCAGCTCCCGCATCAGCCCATCGAACTCCCCATCGCTGATCTCCGGCTGATCCAACACATGGTAAAGGTAGTTATGGTTATTAATCAGCTCGCGAAGCTGTTGCAAACGCCGCTGGACCGCCTCTTTTTTCTTCACCGACCTATCCGCCTCCTCTAAAACAACTAGGGCTAGTTATAATTACCTAAAACGGAAAATTGATTAGTTCTAACAGCTCCCGGGCCACACTGTAGGGATCCCGCTGCCGATCGACAATTTGCTGGATCAGACCCTCCAGGGAGACCCGTTCCCGGATCTCTTCCCAAATCTTGCTTTTTACCAGGTGTTCTACCTCCCCGGCAAGCTCCAGCCGCACCCGCAGCTGCCGTTCTTCATGGAGGCGATTATCCGCGGCGAGATGGGCCCGGTGGGCGCCGATCGCTTCCCATAATTGCCCCAGGCCGCTACCCTTCGTGCAGATAGTCTTTATTACCGGCGGCCGCCAGGGCTGCTCCGATCTTAAATCCAACATGGCCCTAATCTCGGCAAAGGTACGCTCTACCCCCGGCAGATCCGCCTTATTGTTCACAAAAAGATCGGCAATCTCCATGATCCCCGCCTTTAACGTCTGAACACTGTCCCCGGCAGCCGGGGTAAGAACGACCAAGGTGGTATCGGCAGCTCGGACAATATCCACCTCCGATTGGCCCACCCCCACCGTCTCGACCAGGACCAGGTCTTTCCCAAAGGCATCCAGCACCTGGATGGTCTCCCGGGTCGAGCGAGAGAGCCCCCCCAAGCTTCCGCGGCTGCCCATACTGCGGATAAATACCCCCGGATCCAGGGCATGCTCCTGCATGCGGATCCGGTCGCCTAGAATCGCCCCCCCGGTAAAGGGACTAGTCGGATCCACCGCGATTACCCCTACCGATAAACCCTCTGTGCGGGCCTCCGCCAGCAGCCGATCTACCAGCGAACTTTTACCCGCCCCCGGCGCCCCGGTTACACCGATCACGTAGGCATTTCCCGTATGGGGATAGAGGGCCTGCAGTATACCTAGTTTTTCTTTTTCGTCATTTTCAACCAGGGTAATAACCCGAGCCAGAGCACGGCGATTACCTTGAAGCAACAATTTTACCAGCTGCATACAATCACCTGCCTTAATCTTCTGACTAGCCCGGCAGTTCGGGCCGGCAACCCGGCGCGGATCGTTCGCCTTTAATACTCTATGCCCCGGCGGGACTCCTCTCCGCGGCTGTAATGATGCTTAATATCCAATATCTCGCTAACCAGGTCCGCCCGCTTAATCAGCTCGGTGGAGGCCCCCCGCCCGGTTAAAATCAGGTCCAATCCCGGGGGCTTCCTAGCAATTAGCTTGAACAGCTCCTTCTCCGGGATTAATTTATAATCGACGGCTACAATAATCTCATCCAGCACCACCAGGTCATATTCACCGCTAAATATAACCTTCTTCGCCTGGGCAAAACCGTCTCGGGCCAGCTCTACATCGATCGGCTCCGGCCGTTCCCGGTCTACAAACTCATCCCGCCCGGCCTTAACCGCAGTCAGGTTGGGTAGATAGGAGGCCACCAGGTATTCGCCGTAATCCCGACCTTTCATAAAAAATATCATGTAGACCCTGTAACCGTGGCCCACTGCCCGCATCGCCTGCCCGACCGCAGCAGTAGTCTTACCCTTGCCATCACCAGTATAAACCATAACCAGACCCCGCTTGCTATCCCTGGTCATCCGGTCCTCTCTCCTTTTTAAATCGATGGTTGGCTCAATTCCCCTGTATCTACTCTTTTCTGGCCCGGTGGGCAATATCACGCCGGTAGTAACAACCTTCAAACTTAATCTGCCCTACGGCCCGGTAAACCCGGGCTAACGTCTGCTCCATGGTATCTCCCCAGGCGGTTACCCCCAGCACCCGTCCCCCGGAGGTAACCAGCTCCCCATTTTGAAAGGCGGTCCCCGCATGAAATATGGCTACCTCCTCCTGCGCCGCCGTCTCCCGGGCCTCCAGGCCGCTAATAGGAACCCCAACCCGGTAATCCCCAGGATAGCCTCCCGAGGCCAGGACCACGCAGACCGCATGGCGGTTAGCCGCTGCCGGCGCCGGCAGCGGGGAGGGTTTTAGACAACCGGCCGCCGCCCTATCCAACCAGGGCAGGAGATCGGTTGTTAAAAGGGGCAAAATAACCTGGGTCTCCGGATCCCCAAAGCGGACATTAAACTCAAGGACATGGAGCTGATCCCGGTTAATCATTAACCCGGCATAGATTATCCCCCGGTAATCGATACCCCGGGCCTGCATCCCTGCCAATACCGGCTTAAATACCCGCTGCTCCACCTGTAAGGCTAGCTCCGGGGTCAGGACGCCCGCCGGTGCATAGGCCCCCATGCCGCCGGTATTGGGGCCCCGGTCCCCTTCACCAACCGCCTTATGATCCTGGGCGGAGGGGAGGACAATAAATTCCCGGCCATCGGTAATAGCCAGTACGGTCACCTCCTCCCCCTCCAACTTCTCTTCAATCACAACCCGGTTGCCAGCCTCCCCAAAGGCCCGTTCCTCCATGATCCGGGTTAGCGCCTGCTCCGCCTCCTCTAAATTGTCGGCCACCGTAACCCCTTTACCGGCCGCCAGACCGTCCGCCTTAACCACCACCGGCCCCGGCCCCCTCCGCCTAAGATAGCGGTGGGCCGCCTCCGGCTGATCAAAAACAGCAAAATCGGCGGTAGGGATACCGTTATCGACCATAAAATTCTTTGCCCAAACCTTGCTCCCCTCCAGCCGGGCAGCCTCCCGCCCGGGCCCGAAGACTTTTAGGCCCCGCTCCCGAAAAGAGTCGGCCAGTCCCCCCACTAGGGGGGCCTCCGGACCGACCACCGTCAAATCGATCTTCTTTTCAAGAGCCCAATCCCTTAACTCTTCTCTGGCGGCCGGATCCCGGTTCACGGTACGGGCCAGGGTGGAGATCCCGGCATTACCGGGAACACAATAGAGCTCTGTAAGAAGAGGGCTTTGTGCCAATTTCCAGGCCAGGGCATGTTCCCGGCCGCCCCCTCCAATAATTAATACCCGCAACAGGTAATTCCCCCTTTAATGTTTAAAATAGCGACGCCCGGTAAAGACCATGGCCAGGCCATGCCGGTTACAGGCATCGATGGAGGCCTGATCCTTAATCGAGCCTCCCGGCTGGGCGATAGCGGTTACGCCGGCTGCCGCCGCCGCCTCTACCGTATCGGGAAAGGGAAAGAAGGCATCGGAGCCCAGTACCGCTCCCCGGGCCTTCTCCCCCGCCTGCTCCAGGGCGATCCGGGCCGCCCCCACCCGGTTCATCTGCCCGGCCCCCACCCCCAGGGTTTGGGAGTTCTTCGCTACAACAATAGCATTGGATTTAACATGCTTAACGACGGTCATTGCAAAGGTTAAATCCTCCCACTCCTGGGCGGTAGGCTTGCGATCAGTAACAGCTGACCCCCCCTCCAGCCGGACCGGTTCCCGATCAATGGTCTGCAACAACATCCCTCCGGCGATCTTTTTTAAATCATACCGCTCCCGCCGGCCCTCTTTCGGATCGAGCTCCAATAGCCGGATCCTTTTCTTTGCCTTGAATATCTCCCGGGCCTCCTCGTCAAAGGCGGGGGCGACCACCGCTTCCAGAAAAATCTTGATCATCTCCCCGGCCGTAGCCCCGTCGATAGGATAGTTGGCCGCCACTATACCGCCAAAGATTGAAATCGGGTCGGCGGCGTAAGCCCGGGCAAAGGCCTCTTCAATGCTGTCGGCTACCCCCACCCCGCAGGGGTTGGTATGTTTAACGGCTACCACCGCCGGCCGCTCAAACTCCAGCACCAGCTCCCAGGCAGCATTGAGATCGTTTAGATTGTTAAACGAGAGCTCCTTGCCCTGGAGCTGTTTCGCCGCCGCCAGCCCGAAGGGCGGGCCGGCCTCGGCATAAAAACCGGCGGCCTGCTGGGGATTCTCACCGTAGCGCAGCTCTTGCCTTTTAGCCAGCGCCAGGTTCATACTTGCCGGAAGTGGTTCTCCAGCCAGCTCCGACCGCTGCAAAAGGTAGCGTTCGATCACCGTATCATAGCAAGCGGTATGGGCAAAGGCCTGTTGGGCCAGCTTAAACCGGGTGGCCCGGCTCACCTG
>JAAZLS010000005.1 GCA_012799185.1 Bacillota bacterium
CTTCCCAAGCCGTTACAGCTACCGCCGTTACCGGGCCTCTCGAAAGAAGATCCCTATATTATTCGGGAGGAGCATAAATGTATTCTTTGTGGCCGTTGCCTACAGGTTTGCAGCCAGGTGGCCGGGGCGTTTGTCTACTCCCTGGTAAATAAGGGTCTCTCTACGCGGGTGGCCCCGGTCCAGGCCGGGGAGGAGACTACCCTGGAACAGGCCGGGTGTATTCACTGTGGGCAATGTGTGGATCTCTGCCCGGTCGGTGCACTTACGGAACGAACCCGGCCGGGTTCGGGACGGGAATGGGAATTTAATTCCGCGATCGGTGTCTGCCTGGAATGCGCCCTTGGTTGTCCCCTGGAGCGCCAGACCCGGCAAGGGAGACTGATCCGGGCCGTCTCTCCGCAGGAGGGCCCTCTATTCCAGGGGTTATGCAAAATTGGCAAGTTTCCATCGGAGGAAGAGGGGGAGCGGCTATTGAAGCCGTTGCTCCGGGAAAAGGGCGAGCTACGAGAGGCGAACTACGAAGAGACGTTACGGGCTATGCTGGTTGCCCTCGGGAGAATTAAACAGAAATACGGAGGAGAGAGCCTGGCGGTGTTAGGTGACGGGCGCTGTAGTAACGAAGAAAGCTACCTTTTCCAGAAATTGGCCCGAATAGGCCTGGGAAGCAACCACGTAGACCTGGGGACAACCCCGGGATGGGTTAGGGCGGCAGCGGCCCTGCACGGGGCCGCCGGCTCTTATCCTCCCCCTTCTTTAATGGAGCTATCCCGATCCCGGGAGGCCATTTTCGTAATCGGTTCCGACCCGGAGGAGAGCCATCCTCTGGCTGCCATGGCTATCCGCCGGGCCTCCCGTTTCTGCGGAGCCCCGGTGGTCTGGATCGGTTACGAGGCCGCGAAGGATAAGGGGTGGGCCGATTTAGTGCTTACCCCGGGAGAGGGGGGTCTGGCCGACTTATTAAAGGGACTCGGTGCGGCCCGGGAGGGGCGCCCCTGGGAACATATAGCGGAAAGGTGCGGTGTCCCCGCGGAATTGATAGCCCGGGCAGCCCGCCGGTATAATAGCCGTGGCTATACACTGGTTACCCCCACTTTTTACAAGGGGGCCGGGGAGGTTACCGTTAATGCGCTTCTAAACCTGGCCCGGGTGGGAGGTCAGCTGGAACGGGGGCACTGCAACCTGTGGCTCTTACCGCCGCAAGCCAATGCCCGGGGTATTTTAGAGAGCGGGGGCTCGCCTCAATATTTGCCAGGCTATCAGCCAGTTAAGGAAACCTCGGCCCGGGAGAAGATAGGAAACCTGTGGGGTAGTCTACCTCCCGCGGGGGACGGATTTTACGGGGAACAGGTTTTCCCGGCGATTAGCAAGGGCAAGATCAAGGGGCTGATCTTGATCGGTAATTGGGAGCAGCTAAATGCGGAGCGGGCGGGGCTAGAATTCCTGGCGATAATTTCCCCTGTTCTTAATCGGAATGTCTGGGAGGCGGATCTGGTGCTCCCGGGCCAGCCGGTATTTGAGAGGGAGGGTTATTTTACCAACGCCCTGGGGGAATCCAATATAAACCGTTCGCCGAAGAGGGCTGAGCTAATGGAAGACTGGCGTCTAGCCGCCCACCTATTGAAGGGATTGAATCCCGATTCTCCTTCGTATCCCGACCTAGAACGGGTCAGAGAAGAACTGCGGCAGGCCGGTGGGGGCAGCCTTAAGGGCTTGGGAGCGGATAATGGGGCCAGAGGTATGGAATAAGGTTGAAAAAAAGGAGGAGGTACCATGAGTGCCCGGTTAATTAAGGGTCCGGAGGTAGCTGCCAAAATCCGGCAGGGTATTGTGGATGAGTTGAAGGGGTTAACCGCCAAGACGGGAAAGGTCCCTGGCCTGGCGGTGATCATAGTTGGTGAAAACCCAGCTTCGCAAACCTATGTTAGGAATAAGGAGAGGACTAGTAAAAAGCTGGGTTTCCATTCCGAGGTGCACCGGTTACCAGAAAATGTGACTCAGGAAGAATTGTTGGAGATGGTTAATCGCCTCAATATGGATGATGACATTCACGGTATCCTGGTTCAGTTGCCACTGCCAAAACATATCGAGGAAGAACCGGTAATCCATGCTATCCTCCCGGAAAAAGATGTCGACGGCTTCCACCCGGTAAATGTCGGTAACCTACTGATTGGGGCCGAATCTTATATTCCCTGTACACCTCACGGTGTGATCAAGATGCTGGAGCATATAGACTATGATTTAAAGGGAAAGAACGCCACTGTTGTCGGCCGCAGTAATATTGTTGGGAAGCCGGTTGCCATCTTGCTGCTGGAGCGTCATGCTACGGTAACGGTCTGCCATTCGCGTACCCAAAACCTGGCGGAGGTATGCCGCCGGGCGGATCTACTGGTGGTGGCTGTAGGCCGGCCGGAAATGATAAAAGGCGATTGGATTAAGCCCGGGGCGGTGGTGATCGATGTAGGGATTAACCCGGTAGATGGTAAGCTGGTGGGGGATGTAGAGTTCGAGACCGCCTCGAAGGTAGCCGGCTACATATCCCCGGTGCCGGGGGGAGTCGGGCCGATGACGATCACCATGTTGATGGTAAATACCCTCCAGTCGTTTAAAAAGAAATATAAGTTAGTTTAAACGATGATTACCCACGGTGGGTCGGCTGGTTAATGAAAGTTGCGGGGTGGGCGGCCCGGTTCGCCTGCCCTTTTTACTTACCTACGACCGGCCAGAAAATAAATTAGGGGATGATTGGCAAATAACCCCATCCCCTGGTGGGGGAGCGATATGAATTCAATTAAAGAGTACCTGTCGAAACGGAAAGAAATAGTGGATCGGGCATTGGAGAAACTTTTCATCCCCCCCGGCTCTCCCGAGGTGATCTACCGGGCCATGGCTTACAGTGTTATGGCGGGGGGGAAAAGACTCCGCCCCCTTCTTACCCTGGCCACCGCCGAAGGCCTGGGGACACCGGTAGAGGAGGTACTGCCTTTGGCCTGCGCGTTGGAACTCATCCATACCTATTCTTTGATCCATGATGATCTGCCGGCTATGGATAATGCGCCCCTGCGTCGGGGGAAATCGACCTGTCACCGGGTTTTTGGAGAGGCGATCGCGATACTGGCCGGCGATGCGCTGTTAACCATGGCTTTTGAACTGGTAGCGGAATATGGATTAAAAGGGGAAAATCTACGAAAGGTGCCGGCAATTATCGCCCGGCTGGCCAGCGCCGCCGGTGTACAGGGTATGGTCGGGGGCCAGGTGCTTGATTTGCTGGCGGAAGGAAAAAGTATTACCCTCGCCGAACTGGAACAGATGCACCTCCGAAAGACCGGGGCCCTTATTGAGGCGGCGGTTATTTGCGGTGCCCTGGCCGCCGGTTCCTCCCCCGGGCAGCTGGCGGCGCTGGGCGGTTATGCCTCTCGGCTGGGGCTTGCCTTTCAAATTGTTGACGATCTACTAGATCGGGAAGGTTCGGCTGAAGAGATGGGCAAGCTGCCTAATACTGACGAGGCACATTTGAAAAGCACCTATCCCGGCTTGATGGGGTTGGAGCCAGCCCGGGAAGAGGCGGGCCGGCTCTATCAAAGGGCATTAGCCTGCCTGGAACCTTTGGGGAAATCAGGCCGATTGTTGCAACAACTGGCCGGGTACCTGGTTTTTAGGACCGGGTAGCCGGGCCGGGTTCGTTGTGCATCTTGTTGCGGTATGCTATAATTACCGTTAGCCGAAAAACATAAGTGGTGCAGTATCCTAGTTGGCACATTCCCTTCGAAGACGGGCCTAAAAATCCGTTAAGGGCACATCGATGAAGTTCCTGGTGCCAGCCGCTTACGCCCAGTGGGGGGCTGGTGCTGGGAGTTAAGAAGGACGGGGCGATCTACAAAGGCATGTAGGCGTTGACCCTGCCTTCGCGGAGACCCAAGTGGGTGGTGAATTGTCAAAAAGGCAAATGACTACTGCTTGGGTACGAACCTGTATGTGGTTAATAGCTGTGTACAGTGTAGCCTGCCCTGAGTGGAGAGGGGGGAGGAGCTTGTTACTTAAACCTTCTTTGCAAAAGGGGCTAGAAGATGGAGTAGTGCCAGTGAGGAAATCTCCTAGGCTGTTCTCATGCAGAGAGACTATTCAGGGATTAAAGTGTGAGCTAAGTGGTAATCCAGTTCTGCCGGTGGTGACACGGCGGGAACAACCTTAAAAGGGAACTACCTGCCCGGCGACGGCAGGCGGTTGTTCGGGAAATCCTTCTGGACCTAAGCCGCAACGTTTACCTGGATTGTCGCCACTTATGTTTATTTTGTACCGGTTTACGGGATGTGAATTTTGTGGCTAAAGAGCGGGTTAACCGCCGCACCGGTTGGGTGCTGGCGGTCTCCATATGGACCTTTGGCCTAGCAATCGGTTTGGGCCTGGTCTCCCAGCTGTTGTTAACCAGGATTGGTTCAATCCTGATTTCATTTCTAATCCTGATCTTGGTAGTTATTCTAGGTGTTATCTTTGACCTGGTGGGTACGGCGGTCACCGCCGCCCGGCAATCTCCCTTAAATGCCAAGGCGGCTCGAAAGGTACCCGGAGCCAAAGAGGCGGTAAACCTGGTCCAAAATGCCGACAGGGTGGCAAATTTTTGCAATGATGTGGTAGGAGATATCAGTGGCATCGTCAGCGGGGCCCTGGCGGCGCTGCTTATAGTAAAGGTTTACCTCCGGTGGTCGGAGCGTCTAATGCCGCAGACCGAGATATATTTTAATATCATCTTGACGGCATCGGTGGCGGCCTTGACCGTGGGGGGGAAGGCTCTCGGTAAAAGTATAGCCATAAATAGGTCTACCGAAGTTATACTAATCGTGGGCCGGTTGATAACCCGGTTAAAGAAATTGCCGGGCCTCTTTCAATTTTACCGGTAAACAGATAGGAGACGGCATTAATGGGGAGCCTGTTAAAATCGCTGGATTTACCCGATGATTTGAAAGCCTTGGACCCGGACCGGTTAAAACAGCTGGCCCGGGAAATCCGCCACTATATTATCAAGATTGTTTCTGATAATGGCGGTCACCTGGCCCCTAACCTGGGGGTGGTGGAACTAACCCTGGCCCTACATAGTACTTTTAACAGCCCCCGAGATAAGATTATCTGGGATGTGGGGCATCAGACCTACGCCCACAAGCTGGTTACCGGGCGGTTGGATAGTTTTACCTCTATCCGCCGTTATGGGGGCCTGAGTGGTTTTCCCAAGCTCACCGAAAGCCAGCACGACTCCTTCGGGACCGGGCACAGTAGCACCTCGGTTTCAGCCGCTCTGGGCCTGGCCAAGGCCCGGGATTTACTCGGGGAGAGAGACCGGGTGGTAGCGGTAATAGGTGATGGGGCGTTAACCGGCGGGATGGCCTTTGAAGCACTGAATAACGCCGGCCATTTAAAAACAGATCTCCTGGTGGTATTAAACGATAACAAAATGTCCATTAATACCAATGTGGGCAGTCTCCCTGCCTACCTGGGGCGGCTCCGTACCGATCCCAAGTATTCCAGGATTAAGGCCGAGTTGGAAAGCTTTTTCAAGCAGATCCCGGTGTTGGGTAAAAGAATGGTTGATTCGGCGGAGCGTTTAAAGAGGAGCCTAAAATACCTGCTGGTTCCGGGAATGCTCTTTGAAGAACTGGGTTTTACCTACCTGGGACCGGTCGATGGCCATAATATAATTGCCATGAAAGATGTATTTTGGCGGGCTGCTCGGATTAAAGGGCCGGTGCTAGTTCATGTCCTTACTGAAAAGGGAAAAGGGTATGCCTATGCAGAAAGGGCCCCGGTCCGTTTCCATGGAATCGGCCCTTTCAATATGAATGACGGCCGGACCCTTTCCAGCCGGGAGGCCCCTACCTATACGGAGGTATTTTCCAATACGATTGTTAGCCTGGCCCGGCAAAATAAAAAGATTGTTGCTATTACTGCCGCCATGGCTACCGGTACCGGCCTGGATCAGTTCGCCTCCCTCTTTCCGGAGCGTTTTTTTGATGTCGGTATCGCTGAGCAGCATGGAATTACCTTTGCCGCCGCCCTGGCCACCCGGGGTTTTCAACCGGTGGTGGCGATTTACAGCACCTTTTTACAGCGGGGTTACGATCAGCTGATTCACGATATCTGTCTGCAGAATCTTCCGGTGGTCCTGGCGGTTGATCGGGCGGGTATAGTGGGGGAGGATGGGGAGACCCACCAGGGGCAGTTTGATCTCTCCTATCTGCGCCTGATACCTAACCTGGCCGTTATGGCCCCCATGGATGAACAGGAGTTACAAAACATGTTATATACCGCCTTAGAACAGCCCCGGGGGCCGGTAGCCATTCGCTATCCCCGGGGGCAGGGTGAGGGTGTGCAGCTGGCCGAACCGGCCTCCCTGCCCTGGGAAAGAGGGCAGTTGTTGCGGCAAGGCCAGGATCTACTAATTATTGCCGCCGGTACTACTGCCGGTCCTGCTTTGAAGGCTGCCCGGCGCCTGGCGGAGGCTGGAGTTGATACCGCGGTAATTAATCCCCGTTTTATCAAACCCTTAGACGAAGAGCTTATTGTTAACTGGGCCCGGAAATGTCGGGCAGTATTGACCGTAGAAGAAAATGTACTGGCCGGAGGATTTGGTAGTTCGGTAATAGAATTGTTACATAGCCGTGAGTGTACCATACCCGTGCGGCGTTTAGGCCTGGAAGATCGATTTATAGAACAGGGACCCCGCGGCAAGATGCTCTCCCGTTGCCGGCTGGATAGCGCCGGTATCTACCGGACGGCCCTCGATATGATCAAAAAATTAAAAAAGGTTAAGGGCGGCGCGGCGGTTGAAAGAATATGGGCGAGGTAAAGGGTAGTGCGCTGGCAAGATTACCTCATATTGTTGGTACTGGTAACGGCGTATTTAATTTATCGTCTTAGAAGTAGATCTAAAGCTGGCCCCCGCCGTCGCCAATCGCGGCTCACCCGGAGGGAAGAGGCGGTATTAACCCGGCTTAAGGCCCAGGGTTATCGGTTGGAGGAGATTCACCCCGGTACGCCGGTAACCTTACTCGTTGAGAATAAATCCCGTCGGTTTAACTACCGGGGGGTCTTTATCGTTAAAAAATTGGGTAAAAACTACCTGGTAAAACTTAAGCGGGGCGATGCTACCCCCCTTTCATCGGCCGGCTTGCGCCAAGAAATGCTGTTAGATTACCTTTTTTTTCAATTAGACGGAATCCTGTATTATGATTTAGAAAAAGATAAATTCCAAGAACTATCTTTTAAATTCGAGGGTAGAGGGAGCAGCAGTGAACAGCGGTTGCTCCGGGGGGCTATAATAGCCCTGATTGGAATCGGGGCGGTTCTCTTATACTATTTTTTATGAACTGGTGGGGAGGCACTTAATGATAACAGTAGGGCTGGTGCCCAATCGGGAAAAACCGAGTGCGAACCTGGTGGTTAACAAGGTTAAAGATTTTTTAGAGCGGCACCGGATAAAACTTAAGGAATTTAGCTGTCGTTTTGATGAGCTACCCGCCGGCTGTTCCCTGGCCGATGAGCTGGCAGGCTGGCAGGACCAGATCGATTTGATCATGGTGGTAGGCGGGGATGGGACTATTTTACGGGTGGCCAGGGATCTCTCGTCATGGCAGATACCGATCCTGGGTATAAATTTAGGCCGGCGGGGTTTCCTGGCGGCGATCGAGGTTGAGTCCCTGGAACGATATCTCCAAAATATTGTTGGCGGGCAGTTCGGGTATGAAGAGCGGATGATGCTGCAGGCCTATGTCAAGCGGGGAGACAAAATTCTTGCCCGTTACCAGGCGCTAAATGATATTGTGGTATCACGGGGTCCTTTCTCCCGGATCATCCAGCTGGATACCTATATCGATGGCGATTTTCTGGAAAGTTATTTGGGCGACGGGGTGATTGTGGCCACGCCGACCGGTTCTACCGGCTATTCTCTTTCGGCGGGAGGGCCGATCGTTAACCCGGATCTGGAGCTGCTGGTGGTAACACCGATCTGCCCCCATAGTCTTTCCAACCGGGCGGTAATCGCTACCGCCAGCGAAACAATATTAATGGGAGTTAGCTCCCATAAATCTCCGGTGGTGCTTACTGTAGACGGCCAAGAAGGATTCTCCCTAAAAGATAAGGACCAGGTAGTGGTATCCAAGGGGCGGGAAAAGGTGCGGCTGGTTACTTTTAGTGGGCATTCTTTTTATAAAATATTGCATCAGAAGTTAAAAGATTGATTATACTTGCCGATTTTAGCGGGTGAAGGAGGAAAGTGCAAACTAAAGGGGGAGCGGGCTGTGTTGCTTCAGCTAGATGTTTCTAACTATGCTTTAATTGAGGACCTTTCCCTGGAGTTTTGCCCCCGGCTTAATGTACTTAGCGGCGAGACAGGAGCCGGCAAATCAATTGTTATCGGAGCCCTGGGCCTGCTTTTAGGGGATCGGGCGACTACTGGACAGATCCGCCAGGGAGAGGAGAGAGCCCTGATGGAGGCTATATTTGCCGTCGAACCAAAGAAAATGGCTCCATTAGTCCCTATTATGGAAGAGGCGGGACTACCGCTGGAAGATGAGCTAATTCTATCGCGTGAAATATTTAGTAGTGGCCGCAGTGTCTCCCGGGTTAACGGGCGAGCGGTACCGCTATTTTTACTTAAAAAATTAGGGCAGCACCTGGTGGATCTTCACGGACAACATGAGCATCAATCCCTGTTAAACCCCCGGTATCACCTGGCACTTTTAGATGACTTTGGGGGAGAAGAGCTTAATGCCGCCCGTAAAAAGGTAGCCGACTCCTACCGTCGGTGGCAAGAGCTTAATAAGCAGTGGGAGACCCTGGGCCGGGATAGTGGCCAGAGAGAACGGCGCATAGATATGTTAAATTACCAGATTAATGAGATTACCGCCGCCGGCCTAGAGCCGGGAGAAGAGGAGGAGTTAGCCACCCAAGAAAAAATTCTTGCCCATAGTGAAAGGTTGTCAACCTGTCTTCTCCAGGCTTACACTGATTTATTTGCCGGTGATGGAGCTAGTGACGTGGCCCCGGCGGTAGCCGATCGATTACCTGCTGCCGGCAACCTGGTGGAGGAGGCCGCCCTTATTGACCCCGCCCTTGCTCCGCTCGCCGCATCCCTTAGAAGTATCGCCACCCAGTTGCAGGAGCTCTCCCTGGAGTTAAAGATGTATATTGATAATATTGTTTTTGATCCGGCTGAGCTGGGTAGAGTCCAGGAGCGGTTGGCCCTAATTGCCAATTTGAAACAAAAATATGGGGCGACCCTGGAACAGGTCTTGGAATATTTACACCAGGCGAAGCAAGAGTTGGAGGAACTTGAGAATAGTGCGGAACTGGTGATTAAACTTAAACCTCGCATTGCTGCGGCCGAGAAACAGTACCGGGAGGACGCCGCCCTGCTTACCGGGCTACGCCGGGAGGCGGCCGCCTTACTGGAAAAGGAGTTGCAACCGGTGCTGGTGGAGCTGGCGCTATCCGGGGCGAAGTTTGTTGTTCAGATCGACCCCCGGGAAGAGCCGACCAGCCGGGGGATGGACCGGGTAGGGTTCATGTTTTCCGCTAACCCGGGAGAGTCGGTAAAACCGCTGGCCAAAATTATATCTGGGGGGGAGACCTCCCGGGTAATGTTGGCTTTGAAAACCATATTGGCCCAACAGGATCGGATTCCCACCCTAATATTTGATGAGGTCGATACCGGTATTGGGGGGGCGACCATTCAGACGGTAGCGGAGAAGCTCTCCCTACTATCCCGGCATCATCAGGTGGTCTGTGTCACCCATAGTGCCCAGATTGCTGCCTTCGCCGATCGCCATTACCGACTCTATAAGGAGATCGCCGGTGAGCGCACCTTGACCCGGGCTGGGCGGCTCCAGCCGGAAGAGAGGCGCCTGGAGATTGCGCGTATGCTGGATGGGGCCGGGATTAACCGGGTGAGTCTACAACACGTGGACCAACTTCTGGGCCGGGCGGTCGATTTCAAAAAGGATTAAGGACCGGGGAGTAAGTACAAATCTCCCGGTTTAAAACCGGGAGATTTGTCTTTTGAGATCGGGCCTCCTATCTCTGAAAACTTATTGGGCCCGGGTGTTAAGCTGGTTAAGCCGTAGCCGATCGGCCAACATGGCAATAAATTCCGAATTGGTCGGTTTCCCCTTATCACTTTTTATAGTGTAACCGAAGAATTTTTTAATAATGTCAATATTATTCCTGGACCAGGCGACTTCGATAGCATGGCGGATAGCCCTCTCCACCCGGCTGGGGGTAGTATCGAAATGTTCGGCCACAGAGGGATAAAGAATCTTAGTTATCGAGCCCAAAAGATCGACATCTTCTACCACCATCATGATTGCCTTTCGTAGATACAGGTATCCTTTAATATGGGCGGGGATGCCGATCTGATGAAGTTTTTCAGTTATCTTCTCTTCTAGGGGTACTCTGCGGCGGGCCGGTTTCAGAGAAACTGATACCTTAGTGGAGGTTTGTCTTCCAGGGGTTCCATTCAGTTGGCGAATCCGCTCGGCCACTGTCTCCATGCTAAATGGTTTTAAGATGTAGTAGGCGGCACCCAGCTCCGCTGCCTTCCTAGTAATGTTTTCATGGCCGAAGGCGGTAATCATGATCACCTCCGGTCTATTCTCCAGCTCTAACCGGGCCAGCTCTTCCAGGACGCCGATCCCATCGAGATGGGGCATAATGATATCTAATAATAACACATCGGGGTTTTTATCTTGAATAATTTCCAGGGCCTCCTTTCCATTAAAGGCGGAGCCCACCAGTTCAAAATCTGATTGCATTTGTAGATAGTTGGAGAGTAGCTCATTAAACTCCCGATTATCATCTGCAACCAAAACTTTTAACACAAAAAATACCTCCATATTTAAATTTGACTTAAGTTAAAAAAAGACAACTTATAGTTAGGAATAATCGTCGTATTATAGAAAATATTATGCTTAAGTCATTGACTGAATTTTCGACATCCGGGGAAAAATACCTTCCCTGCGACGGAAGTTGCAATCTTCCCAACCTTTGCACCTTCTATTCTCTTTATCCTTTATTTGCCGGTAATTTCCTGCCTCCTGGTACATCCATTCCATGAAGATCCCATAACCCCTTGTCGGATCATTAATAAATACATGGGTTACGGCCCCCACAATGCGGCCCTGTTGAATAATTGGGCTACCGCTCATGCCCTGGACAATACCGCCGGTGACCGCAAGAAGCTCTTCATCAATCACCCTAATAATAAACCCCTTATCCGAAGGCCTGCTCTGCGGGGCCAGCCGTTCTATCTCCACCTGGAAATGGCCGATCGTCTCTCCCTCGATTACAGTTAGCATTTCAGCCGGTCCTATTTCGACCTGGGAGACCAGTGCCATCGGGATTGCTTCTTGAGAAGGAAGGAATGAGTCCAACCGGCCAAAAATACCGTAGGGAGTGTTCTGTTCAATATTTCCTTTAAAGCTACCCTGATCGATAAATATCCCGGTTTTTTCTCCCGGTTTTCCCCGCTGGGCCGATTTTATATCAACTATTTGCGCCTTGACGATATTCCCATCCCGCAGGTCTACCGGTTTATTGGTATCGGCATCAACAATAATGTGGCCTAGGGCCCCGTAGCGGCCGGTCGCTGGATCATAAAAAGAGAGGGTCCCGACACCGGCGGCCGAATCCCGGATGTAAAGGCCGATGCGGTAACCCCCATCTAGTTCGGAATAAAGTGGGGTAACAGAAATTGTTTTTTTATGACCATCCCTTACCATGGTTAATAGAACCGGGCCTCCCGGTTCCCGATCGGTTCGGCCGAGTAGATTGGCAGCCTGGTTGATACTGGTGATCTGTTCTCCATCGATGGCGGTGATTACATCTCCCACCCTCACCCCCGCCTCCCGGGAGGGGGATCGGTTTTGCCCCTCCGATTCAAAATAGTAATAACCGACCACTGTTACCCCCCGGGAATTTAGTCGGATCCCAATGGAATTACCCCCCGGGACCAGTCGCACCTCCGGCAAGATATTTACCGTAACCAGGCGAAGGGGGATTAACCCGAATAGGGAGAGCTCCAGCTCCACCTCTCCTAGGGAGAGGGCTTCTAAATGAACCGGGGCTAAAATCTGTATTGCCTTCTTTGAGAGGGGATTACCGTTAAGACAGACCACATTGTCCCGGCTGGCACGCATATAGACGAAGGGAAGATTCAAGTTAACATAATGCGCAGTTCCCTCCATTATTCTTACATCGGCTCCCAAATTGGTTTCCAGTTGCCAGGAGGTTACGATAATGATAACTGCTATAATAAAACTGCTCCAAAAAATAAAATGACTTTTAATACCTGGCTTCACGGTTAGTTCCAGCTTTCCAATAAAATAAAGACGGTTTGTAAAAAGTCATGATCGCAATTAATTGTTTGATAAGGTATCATTTAAAATAACCTTATAGAAAGTAATTTATCCCCGATTAGTTTACATAATACTGAAGTTATATTTGCCATTAGCGTGATTAACAGGTAACGGTAAAGGCGGTAACCGGTTGTTTCCATATGCGGCAAAGGTTGCGCATTTTATTATTAAATGTTATCGCCGGGTTGGGGAATGCTAATGCCGGAGCGGATATGGATGGCAGCATTTTTTTACCGTGGAAGGTTACGAAAAGATCGATGGACTAAAATGCTGGCCCAGCGGCTTCGACCGGGCGATATTGCACTGGTGAAACATGCCGATATGGATCAGTTGGCTGCCGAGAGCCTGATCCATTGTGGTGTAAAGGCAGTGCTAAACGTGGATCTTTTTTGCCGGGGAATATTTCCACCCATACCGGTAAAGATGTTGCTGGAGCAAGGGGTGTACCTACTAGAACAGGTAACCCCCGGGCTATTTGAACTGGTCGGCGAGGGAGAGACGGTTGCGATTCGGGGAGAGGCGATTTACAAGCATAATAAAGTGATCGGCCGGGGTAAGCTGGTAAACTATGCTCGCTACCGGGAACTGGACCGAGATTCCCGGGAGGTTCCGGGCCGGGTTATAGATCGTTTCGTTATTAATACCCTTGCCTATGCCTACCGGGAGCGCGGCCTGATTACCGGCGCCCTGGAGCTACCGGTTCTAAAGACCCGCCTGCAGCGGCGACCGGTGGCGGTAGTGGTTAGGGGAAAGGGGTACCGGGAAGATCTGGGTGTAATCAAATCTTACCTGCGAGAAGAGAAACCGGTGTTGATCGGTGTGGATGGGGGGGGAGACGCCCTGTTGGAATCTGGTTTTATTCCTGACATATTAATCGGTGATATGGATAGCGCCAGCGATCGGGCCCTGGAAGCCTCCCGGGAGCGGATCGTCCATGCCTACCAGGATGGCCGGGGGATCCCGGGGAAAAGGCGATTGGAAGCGTTGGGGTTGGCCTATCATACCCTGGCCGCTCCCGGCACCAGCGAAGATATAGCCCTGCTATTAGCCTACGAATCGGGGGCCGCCCTGATCGTTGCCGTCGGTACCCATTTTTCAGTGACGGAATTTCTGCAGAAAGGTCGCCCGGGGATGGCCAGCACATTTTTAACTCGCCTAAAGGTTGGTGATCGGCTGGTTGATGCCAAGGGGGTCAGCCGGCTCTATACGGGGCGGGGGGCGGGTCGCCTTCTGCCGGTAGTCTTCCTGGCTGGCTTGGCCCCGTTGCTGGTGCTGGCAACCTGTTCCCCTTTAATAAAACACCTCCTTTACCTGGTAGTATTTAAAATCCGGTTCGGGCTATAGGGAACCGGGATTTAGAATTGCAGGTGAACCCGTGTTTGAGTACCGGTCATATACGCTGGTAATTGTCGCTATCTTTCTAGCCCTGGCCCTGGGAATTTTAATCGGTATCGCCTTCGGTGAAGATGCATTGGTATCCAATCAAAAAGAGACGATCGAATTAATGGAACACCGTTTAAATGACCTGCGGGATAATTTGGCCGACCGCCAGGACGAGCTAAAACGCTGGCGCGAACTGGCCCCCCGGGTGCTAAACAGTTTTAGCAGTAGCCTGGCGGGAAAAAATATTCTTTTATTAACGGACGGCGACCCCCGGGCGAGGGAGCTGTACCAACTGTTACGGGAGAATGGGGCGGAAACCTGCCTGGTAGCGATCCCGGAAACCCCCCCGGCCGGGCTAAAATTTGAGATTGAGTTCGCCAGTGAGCTTGCCGCGGCCCTGGCAGGAGAGGAGGGGGCGGTGGCGGGGTTGGAGGCCTATGACGATCTAGATATCCTGGGGAGGCTGACCGGTTGTCCGGATAGCATTATTTTAACCCCTAGTCCCGGGCCGGCGGCCCTGCCCGGTCAGCTCTTCCTCGGGTTGTTGGAGGAGGAGCTCCTGGCCTCGGGAAACAGGGTAGTTATTGCCTTCCCGGGGGGAGGAAGCGGGGGGATAGGCGCCAAGGGAACCAGGGTCGCCGAAGATGTCGATACATTTTGGGGGAAATTTACCCTGTTGGGGATTCTTTCGGAGGATGGGGAGGAGGTCGACCCGGGAAAACGGGAGGGGGCACCAGGATGGAGGTAGCGGCAATTATACCAGCTTATAACGAGTCTTGTTCGATTGGTGATACGGTCAGGGCCTTGAAAAATATTCCCGGGGTTACCGATATTCTGGTAGTTGATGACGGCTCTAAAGATAATACCGCCGCCATTGCTTGCCGGGAGGGGGCCCGGGTGCTTAGGTTGCCCATCAACCGCGGGAAAGGGTATGCGGTCTGTAGGGGATGGCAGATGGTAACCGCTCCCTTGGTGGCCCTGGTTGATGCCGATTTAGGTTGTTCAGCGCAGGAGATCTGGAGATTGGTGGAGCCGGTTCGGGGACGGGAGGCCGATATGGCGGTAGCGGTATTTCCCCGGTGCCGCCGGGGGGGCTGGGGCCTGGTGAAAAGGTTGGCTTCCTGGGCCATCCGGCGTACTACCGGGCAGGTATTAAGCGAGCCCCTTTCGGGGCAGCGGGTGCTGCGAAGGGAACTGGTGGGGCTGCTCCGCTATGCCCCCCGGGGATTTGGCCTGGAAATGGGCCTGGCCCTGGACCTGTTATCCCGGGGGTGTAATATATTGGAGGTCAAGACCGCCATGGCCCATCGGGAACGGGGGAAAGATCCAGCGTCGATCTGGCATCGGTTAAAACAACTCCTGGCTATCCTCCGGGAAATTTATCTTCGCCGGGAACTGTTATGATGGAGGGCATAATTATAATTCTGTCGGCCCCCTGGGCCGGGTTTCTAGGTAAAAAAATGGTACTGCTTTACCGGGAAAGGGGCCTGTTGAGAACCAATTACCGGGGGAGGACGATTACCCCGGCCCTCGGACCGGTCCTGTTACTTGGTTATCTGCCGGTGTTGGCCCTGGCCGCTTGGTTTAACCCCGGCCGGGCCCACCAGCTAATGGCTGTTACTTTAGTGTTCATGGGGGTGTTCCTGCTTGGATTATGGGACGATTTATTAACCGATCCGGTCTCGGGGTTTAAAGGCCATCTTGGGGCTTTAATAAACGGGGAGGTTACCGGTGGCCTGTTAAAAATGATTATCGCCGGAGCAGTGGGTTTAATTTTTGCCGCCGCTCTGCCCGGGCAGTTAAAGGATAAAATCTTGGCGATACTTTTACTGGCGCTTAGCGCCAACGGTCTTAATCTGCTGGATCGGCAGCCGGGGCGGGCCCTGAAGGCTTTTTTCCTCGGTTCACTTTTGCTCCCCGTGCTGACCGGTTCGGGGGAGCCACTCCGGCTGCTGCTGCCACTGTTGGTTCCTGCCCTAGTAGTAGCCCCCCTGGATCTGGGCGAACGGGCTATGTTGGGCGATAGCGGAGCCAACCTGTTGGGAGCGGCACTAGGGGTGGCGGCCCTCTACCATCCTTCCTTTTCTGCCCGGCTGCTAACAGTTTTATTTTGGTTGGCGGTGCATATCTATGCTGAGTTTTTTTCTATCAGCCGGCTTATTGAGCGTAATCTCTTCCTGAGATATCTTGACCGGTTGGGGTGTAATAATGATGATTAGTTTCAATGGAGGAGGTTGCAGCGAAACGGTTGATCGCTAGAAAAACGGCTCTGGTTGCAAGCCAGCTTGCTCGGCGGAGGGGGACACGGGAGCTCCTGGTAAATGTTGACGGGAAGCCGGCCCGGGCTATAAATTATGATTTTTTAACCGGCCCGGCCTTTCCAGGAGACCGGGTATTGCTCAATACCCTGGCTAATGCATTAAAATTAGGGACCGGGGGGTATCATTTTGTCTGTTATAACTATAGTCGTCCCCCCTTGTCTCCCCCAAAAAAGGGTCACTTAATGAAACTACGTTATACGCCTTGGCAATTTAACATTCTCAGCGGGGAGGAAGAGGGGGCCGGTAACAGGGCTAAGATTGAAAAATTTAGAGGGTTACAGGGAATGCCGGTGCTTGTAGGGGAGCTGCACAGCATGTTGGCTCCGGCGGCGGCAGTGATTCACTATTATTACCCCGGTTCCCGCCTGGTCTACCTGATGACCGACGGTGCCGCTCTGCCTCTTGCCTTTAGCCGCACGGTCGAGGAGCTATGCCAAAAAGATATTATCACGGCCACCGTTACCTGCGGTCATGCCTTCGGTGGGGATTATGAAGCGGTAAATCTCTATTCGGCCCTAGTGCTCTGCCAGACGGTAATCAGGGCCGACCTGGTGATTATTACCATGGGCCCGGGCAATGTTGGGACCGGAACCCGGTTTGGATTTAGTGGCATGGAACTGGGTGAAAATATTAACCGGGTCGGTGTCCTGGGAGGGAGGCCGGTTATCATCCCCCGGATGAGCTTTGCCGATCTGAGGCCGCGCCACCGGGGGATCAGCCACCATACCTTAACCGCCCTGGCTTTCGGTTCCTACTGCCGGGCCTGGTTGCCGTTACCGCGGCTATCTCCGTCAAGATTGGCTCTAATCGGACGGCAGTTAGCCGGCTTTCGCCTGCTAGAACGCCACCGGGTAAAAGTAGGATCCTGCTTGCGGGTAGATCGGATTATGAGAAGGCTGAACCTCTCCCCGCCGGAAACTATGGGCCGCGGTTACCGGGAGGACCCCTGTTTTTTTGAAGCGGCGGGGGTGGCCGGCCGGCTGGGTTTGCAGTTACATCTTGGAACTACAGGAAAAAGCCCCCGGTGGGAAGAAATAAAGCTTTAATTAGTTTCTCTTTAGGGGAGGGGATTGGTATGGATTCCCAGGTGGAGGTTATCGCCTCCGGCCGGCCCTACCGGGGGCGAATTATTACCGTGCGTGAGGATCGCCTTAAGTTTTGCGGACAAGAGATGGGACGTGAAGTGGTGGAACATCCGGGGGCAGCGGCTATTTTAGCCTGGGAGGGCGACTGCCTGGTAATGGTCAAGCAGTACCGCCATCCCGTTTCAGAGGTGCTCTGGGAAATACCGGCCGGCTTGCTAGAGCCGGGAGAGAGGCCGCTGGATTGTGCCCGCCGGGAGCTGGCTGAGGAGACCGGGTTTAAGGGGGGCGAGTGGCGCTTCTTGCTCCAGTTTTATTCGACGCCGGGCTTTTGCAATGAAACTATCTATCTCTACGAGGCCCGGGGGTTGCA
>JAAZLS010000040.1 GCA_012799185.1 Bacillota bacterium
CCTATTAACGGGCGAGCCGGTAACAATCAATGATGTGCCGCCCCTGCGGGATGTACAGGTGATGGGGGAGGTGTTGGAGAGCCTGGGGGCGGAGGTAAATTATAACCCGATTTTAGAGAGTGTAACGATCTGTGCCCGGAATTTAAGCCGGTGGGAGCCCCCGGCCGCGGCGATGAAGCAGATGAGGGCCTCCTTTTTAGTGCTGGGGCCCCTGCTGGCCCGTTTTAGACGGGCCCGGATGGTATTGCCCGGGGGGTGCGCTATCGGTTCCCGGCCGGTAGATTTGCATCTTAAGGGGTTAGCCGCCCTGGGAGGGGATTTTACCTGTGGGAGTGGTATTTTTGATGCGGTCACCGACGGTTTAAAGGGGGCGAAAATTTACCTTGACTACCCCAGTGTTGGTGCTACCGAAAATATAATTATGGCGGCTACCCTGGCCCGGGGGATTACCCTGGTTGAAAATGCTGCCACCGAGCCGGAGGTGGTAGACCTGGCTAATTTTCTTAACAGCATGGGAGCCCGGGTAAGCGGGGCCGGTACCAACTCTATCCGGGTGGAGGGGGTCGGTGAATTGGGCAGTACCACCTACACGGTAATCCCCGATCGTATCGAGGCCGGGACGTTACTCTTGGCCGGTGCGATTACCCGGGGGGAACTCCTGGTTGAAAATTTACTGCCGGATCACCTTAAGCCGTTACTGGCCAAGCTGACCGAGGCAGGGGTGAGCGTGGAAGAGAGCGCATCGGGGGCTATTCGGGTTAGCTGTCCCGGGCCAACCGAGGCGGTAGATTTAAAAACTTTACCCTATCCGGGGTTTCCCACCGATTTGCAACCTCAATTCATGGTGCTATTAGCCCTATCCCGGGGGACCAGTCTGGTTACCGAGACCGTTTTTGAGAATCGTTTCAAGCATGTAAGGGAGTTACAACAGATGGGGGCACAGATTAATATTTGTGGGCACCGGGCGGTGATTCGGGGAAAGAAACGCCTCACTGCTGCCGCGGTAAAGGCTTCTGATCTAAGGGCCGCCGCCGGGCTAGTGCTGGCCGGGCTGGCGGTGGAGGGGACAACCGAAATAGCGGAGGCCGCCCATCTCTGGAGGGGATATAGCGGATTAGAGCAACGTTTAAGGCGGCTGGGTGCAGATATTAAGAGCGCCGGTCCGGTTCCCCCCCACCGGGCTTTTGGATAATTGTTTCCCATGGATGGCGGGTCTCCCCTTTTAGCATAACAGGGGGACAGGTTACATATTTATCTGGTAGATAAAATTGCCGGAGGTTTTCATGCGACGGGCAGCTCTAGCCTTGGTGGCTATTATGATACTGGTAATTTTTTTACCGGCGGCTGTGGTAAGCCTGGCCCGGGACGGCCGGCTACCGCAACCCGGGAAGCAGGGAGCAGGCTCTTCCGAACCCTTTACCGACCGGGGCCCACTAATCCGGTTATACCGGACCGATTTAAAACAGGTGCTGGAGCTGGAGCTGGAAGATTACTTGGTCGGGGTGGTCGCGGCCGAGATGCCGGCCAGCTTTGAGCTGGAGGCCTTAAAAGCACAGGCGGTCGCCTCCCGAACCTATACCCTGCGCCGGTGCCGCTCCTGGGGTGGGCAAGGTTGTGAACTTTCACCAGAACCGGCCGACATCTGTAGCGAGTCGACCCATTGCCAGGCCTGGCTGGATCCAGGGCACCTGGATCTGGGGTGGCCTGAAGATAAAAGGGAAGAGCTGCTCCACCGGATTAAGACCGCCGTCCAAGAAACCGCGGGGGAGATTGCGACATACAGGGGAGAACCGATCGAGGCGGTTTACCACTCCACCTGTGGAGGCCAGACCGAATCCTCCCATGGATTGTGGGAGGGCGGCCAGGTACCCTACCTGCAGACCGTGCCCTGTCCCTACTGTATCCATTCCCCCCATTACCGTACTGAAAAACTAATCTCCTACCAGGCATTGGCCGATACTTTGCCAGGTACTCCGGCTCAACCGGTAACCGGGAGTTTGCCGGTGGAGATTACACTTTTCACCCCGGGGGATCGGGTAGGTCGGTTGAAAATTGGTGACTATACCCTAGAGGGAAAAGAGCTTAGAAATAGATTTCAACTCCCCTCCTTAGCCTGCTCCTTCCAGGTGGATAGCCGGGGAATCCGGGCGGACTGTAAGGGTAAAGGTCATGGAGTCGGTCTCTGCCAGTACGGGGCTGACGGGGCCGCCCGCCAGGGCCAAAACTACCATCAGATCATCGCTTATTATTATAGCGGCGCAGAAATTACCGTTCTCTACCCCTAATCGCATATTATCCCTAAAAATGGATATAGTACCGGCGAGGTGATTAGAATGACACCACCGGAAAAAGATTCGGATCAGTGCCAGCGAGCTAAGGGCTACCATCGGATAATAGAAAACTGTAAGCAAACCTGGCTCAAGGTAACCCACCGATCTTCAAAAATCCGGGAAATTTATAAAAGGTTCCCCCGCCTTTTTCAGCTGGCGGCGCTTTACCTGGCGGTTGGATTAGTGGCGGCCGGTATTTTCTACTGGCAGCTATGGAATCTTCGGGTTACCCACCCTTACGTAGCCGAGAATAGCCCCGGGCCGGAGGAAGGTTTTCCCCGGGTGGAAGGCCCCTTGGAGATAACAACGGTAGAACGCCCGGTGGAAAGTGAACCGGTACTTCCGGAGGAACCGGAATATGGGCCCTCTCTCCCGGAAGAGGGAGCCCGGGAATATGAGACCCGGGAGGAGGAACATGCCCCAGCTTTACCGGTGGTGGAGCATCGGCAGGGGCTGTGGCCCCTATCCGGCGACCTGTGGTACGGCTACCACGAGCCGGTTACCAAACATATAAATAACCTGGTCTACTATCATTTTTCAAAGGGGTTGGCGATCAAGGCCCCTCCCGGCACGGAGGTCCGGGCAGCCTGGGCAGGAAGCGTAGTTAACGTAGAAGAGCAGGGTTACCCCTATGGCCGGGCGGTAACGATACTTCATGATAATGAACTAACTGCCTATTATGGGGCTCTCCAGGAGGTGATAGTAAAAAAAGGTGACCGTCTCGACCGGGGAGAACGGATTGCGGGCCTGGCCGGGGGTAGCGGGAAGGAACCTACCTACCTGTATTTTGAGGTAAGAGAAAACCAGGAACCGGTAGATCCGCTTCCGCTGTTGCCCTAGCCCGGCACCCCAAAGACATTTTTTCCCGGCCCCGCTCATATAATTTACCGAAGCCGGTAAAAAGGGGGCTATTTCGGTGCAGGATTATATTGAGCAGCGGGTTATAGAGGTTAGCAAATATATTCTGGCGACCCGGGCTACCGTGCGCCAGGTTGCCCGTTTTTTTGGGGTAAGCAAAAGCACCGTGCACAAAGATGTCACTGAAAGATTGCCCCGCATTAACCAGAACCTGGCCCGGCAGGTAAAAAAAGTACTGGAATTTAATAAAGCAGAACGGCATCTACGGGGAGGAGAGGCCACCCGTCGGAAATTCCTGGAGCTGCGTCAGAAATCATCGGTACAAAATACGTCATAAAAGAGGGTATTTTCAAATTATGTGGAATCCTTACTTCGTTGCTACTTTTGGCAATACCAGGGAGATATCTTTAACTTCAGGCGGGAGACGATTAACCATGGCCTTCTCTTCCGATATTGGTATCGATTTAGGAACTTCTACTGTCCTGGCTTATATAAAGGGTCGGGGCGTGGTGCTCTGCGAACCTTCGATCGTGGCCATGGATCATTCTACCCGGCGCCTGTTGGCGGTCGGTATTGAGGCCCAGAAGATGCTGGGCCGGACCCCGACCAATATTATTGCCATTAAACCCGTTCAAGCCGGGGTAGTAGCCGATTTCGAGGTTACCGAGATCATGTTAAAATATTTTATTGCCTCCCTGGGGGAGCGACGGAGGCTTTTCCGTCCACGGATAGCGGTCTGTATCCCGGCAGGAATCACCTCGGTAGAGAAGAAGGCGGTAATTGATGCGGTAACCCAGTGTGGCGCTCGGGAGGTATACCTGATCGAAGAGCCGCGGGCCTCGGCCTTGGGTGCCGGCCTCGATATATTTAGCCCCAGTGGAAGCATGGTGGTCGATATTGGAGGAGGCACCACCGATATAGCCGTGTTATCGATGGGGCAGGTTGTTGAAGGGACCAGTGTCCGGGTCGGCGGCGATCAGTTCGATCAGTCGATAGCGCGATTTGTAAAAGAGGAATTTAACCTGCTTATCGGTGAGCGGACGGCGGAAAAAATAAAGATAAAAATAGGCTCCCTGGCCGGTGACGAGCGGGAACGGCAAATGGAGGCACGGGGCCGGGACCTGGCGACCGGGCTTCCCTGTTCCCAGCCGATTACAACCCGGCGATTAACAGGGGCGCTTCTTGAACCGGCCTCAGTTATATTGCAGGGAATTAAACTGGTTATGGGGAAGACCCCCCCCGAATTGGCCGGGGATATCATGGACAAGGGGGTCATCCTCTCTGGAGGAGGCGGGTTGCTTGATGGATTGGCCGCCTATTTGGGCCAGGAAACCGGGGTACCTTTTTACTTAGCCGAAGATCCGGCCGGCTGTGTAGTTAAAGGTACCGCCCGGGTGTTCGATCATATGTCCCGGCTCTCCAGTTCCCTTGCCTCTAGCCGCCAAATAGCTTCGATTTGAAATACCTGGTTGGATGCCGGCCGCCGGTTCAATTAAGCAGTAAATACCCCCCGGTTGCAAGAAACAGTAGACCCAGCCCTTTCCACCAGGAGAGGGGGACCTGTTCCAAGCCGAACAAGCCAAAATAGTCGATGGCCATGGCGGTAATTACCTGGCCGATAATAATAGCTGTGGTAGCGTTAGCTACCCCGGCCCGGGGAATGCTTAGCAGTACCGCTGCGACAATGGCTACCCCCAGAACTCCGCCCAATAAATAATACCAGGGTACCTCCCCCAGCCGGGCCAATCCCCCCTTTCCCCCTTTGAAAACCAGGAAGGGAATAGCAACGGTGGCCGTTCCGATCAGGTGGACCACCAGGGTCGACTCTACTGAGCCAACAACCTTGCCCAGGGAGGCGTTAATCGCCCCCTGAAAGGCCATCGTTATTCCGGCGAAGGCCGCCAGCAACAGTGACCAGGTTGGAATATTCATGGGCTACTTGGCCCCTTTTTGCTCGATTTGCCTGTTGGGCCCCCTTATTGTCGGGCTGGCAGGGCAAAATTATGCAGCCGGCGGAAAGAAAAATGCACGATTATTATAGCTCCAGCAAATTTTCCATCCCGTAAACCAGTTCTTTCACCGTGGGGGCCCTACGAATAGCCTCCAGCACCCCCGGCATAAAAGAGAGGCGGCTTAGCGAATCCTGTTTAATGGTTAAAGTCTGCCCTTCTCCTCCAAATATAACCTGCTGATGGGCGATTAATCCCGGTAGACGGACACTATGGATCTGTATTCCCTCCAGGTTACCCCCCCGGGTCCCGGGGATCTTTTCCAATGATTCGGGCCGGGGGGGCTGCTCCCGGCGAGCGGCGGCGATCAGCTGGGCGGTTTTAATTGCGGTCCCCGAGGGGGCGTCAATTTTGCCGTTATGGTGGAGTTCAATTATCTCTACCTGGGGAAAAAACCGGGCACAAACCTGGGCCAACTTCATCATCAATATCGCCCCCAGAGCAAAATTGGGTGCTATAATAGCCCCGGTTTTGTACCGGGAAACCCAGGACTGGATCCGGTCCAGATCCTTCTCTGAAATACCGGTGGTCCCCACCACCGGTGTAACCCGCTGGCTAAGGGCTAGCTCAATATTTTTCATAATAGCCATGGGGGTGGTAAAATCAACCAGCACATCGGTCTCCCCCTGTTGGAGCAACTCCGCCAAATTAGCGGTTACAGTAACACCTAACGGTTCCCGACCGGCCAGTTTACCCGCATCTACCCCCACCTCCACCAGGTCAACTGCACCGGTTAACTCCAGATCTCTACATCCGGCAATAGCCGATATTACATGGCGCCCCATTTTCCCAGCAGCCCCGTTTACTGCAACTTTAATTTTATCCATTACCGCGGCCCCCTTTCGTTAATAGCCGGCCAGGTTTATTATCTCTCCGGTTTTACCTGTTTCCAATCGGGTCATATTGGTTGCTCCCCGGCGAATCATGGTATACTATTAATGTTGTTAGGATATGTTTGTATTGGGTAATATTGTAGCATAATGATGATAAGGGCTACAAGTAGCAGCGACCTTTTTCTCAGCTGCTTCCGGTGGAATAATTTTATTTATTTAAGGGGGCTTATTAATGTTAAGGGTTGGCATTAACGGGTTTGGAAGGATCGGTCGTTTAACCATGCGCACCGCAGTCGGTCGTGACAAATTTAAGGTAGTGGCGATCAACGACCTGGTGGATAGTGGTACCCTGGCGCACCTGTTGAAGTATGATTCGGTATACGGGAAATTTGCCCCGGAGGTAGAGGCTGACGGTAAAGATTTGCTCGTTGACGGGGATAAAATCCGGGTATTTTCAGAGAGGGAGCCCTCCCGAATTCCCTGGGAAGAGGCGGGGGTGGATCTGGTTATCGAAGCCACGGGGCTCTTCCGTTCCCGGGAGACTGCCGCCGGTCATCTCCGGGCGGGGGCCCGCAAGGTAATTATTACCGCCCCGGCCAGCGATATCGATGTCACCCTCGTCTTCGGGGTAAACGAGGAGGATTATCGACCGGCGGAACACCATCTAATCTCCAATGCTTCCTGTACTACCAATGCGCTGGCCCTGGTAGTAAAGGTGCTCCACGAGAACTTTGGATTACAAAAAGGGCTAATGAATACCACCCATGCTTATACCAATGACCAGCGGTTGCTGGATATGGCCCATTCGGATTTAAGAAGGGCCCGGGCGGCCGGTCTCTCTACTATTCCCACCTCTACCGGTGCGGCCAAAACTGTTGGTGTAGTTATCCCGGAACTGGAGGGGAAGATAGACGGTTTTGCTATCCGGGTTCCCATGGCCTCGGTATCATTAGTAGATTTTGTGGCATTACTGGATCGGGAAGTGACGGAAATTGAGGTTAACGAAGCTTTCCGGCAGGCTGCCCAGGGTTCGCCCTACCTGGCTTATAGTGATGAACCGCTGGTCTCGGCCGACTATATCGGGGATCCCCATTCCTCGATCGTCGACGGGCTGGCAACAATGGCCATCGGTGGCAACCTGGTGCGGGCGGTAGCCTGGTATGACAATGAATGGGGTTACTCTTGCCGTATTGCCGACCTGGTGGAGCTGGTGGCGGAGCGTGGTTAAGGCTGGGGAGGCTTAACATAAGGAGAGTAGCGATGATCGATTTAAGTAGGCACAGCGGGCTTCCCATCTCCTGGGATCGCAGTGGGGAAAAGCTGGTATTTGGGGAAGGATTATTAGAGGTGAAGCCCGATATCCGGTGCCGGGAAGAGATGGCCGAGGTGCTGTATGAACCCCGGGCGATGGATTTGAAAGAGCTCTATTTTATGTACCGGGAGGTAGCCCGCCGGGAAGAACGGGAAGAGATCCGGAGGCGGGGTTTGCGCTACGATATAACGGTAATTAAACCCGGTCTTTTGGGCAGTGAATATATAAAAACTGCCGGACATTACCATCCCTTTAAACCGGGAACCGGGCTAACCTATCCGGAGGTGTACGAAGTTCTCTATGGTCGGGGGCACTATCTATTGCAGTGCCCCTCCCCCGATGGACGGGATCGGCTCGAGCAGATCTATTTAATGACCGCCGGAGCAGGGGAGAAGGTACTGGTTCCCCCGGGATTTGGGCATATTACCATCAATGCCGAAGATGACCTGTTAATTATGAGCAACTGGGTGGCCGCCGATTTTGCCTCGGTTTATGAACCCATGCGTTCGATGGAAGGGGGAGGCTATTTTGGGCTCCGGATTGATGGGAGGATAGAATTTGTACCCAATAGTCGCTACCGGCAGCTACCACCCCTGCAGCGCGCCTCGGGTTTCTCTTTTGCCGGGTTAAGCCTGGTTGAGGGGATGCCTATCTACCAGGTTTACCAAAAGGATCCCGGCGCATTGGATTACCTGGTGGATCCAGAAAATTACCGGGAGCAGTTTGCCGCCTATTTGGCGTTGGTATACCCTGATGATTGACGGTAAAGATTATGATTTCCTACCAGCCTGGCCGGCTGGTTTTTTTTATTGGCCCGGCCAATCGGGGGCGAAGCCCGGCCCCCGGGTGACTTGCCCGGGGAGCAGTGTTATAATATTAAAAACTATGTAGTTTTAGCCCGGAGGAGGTTTCATAATGGGTCTAGAGAGGACTTATGAGGAGATTAATGAAAAGATAAAATCGGGCAAGGCAGTGGTGCTAACCGCTGAGGAGGTACTTGACCTGGTAGAAGAGAAGGGGATTCCCGCGGCGGCCGCCGAGGTAGATGTGGTTACTACCGGCACCTTTGGTCCGATGTGTTCCTCCGGGGTTTTCTTGAACCTGGGGCATCCCCGGCCCCGGATAAAGATCACGGAGGCGTATTTAAACGGGGTTAGGGCTGGGACCGGGCTAGCGGCGGTAGATATATATCTGGGGGCCACCTCCCTGCCCCCCACCGATCCCGGCAATCGTAGCTATCCCGGGGAATTTGCCTATGGCGGCGGCCACGTCATCGAAGACCTGGTTGCCGGTAAAGAGATCCGGTTGGAGGCCCATTCCTATGGAACCGACTGTTACCCCTTGAAGAAAATAGAGACAAAATTCCGCCTGGCGGAGATCAACGAGGCGACCATGTTTAATCCCCGCAATAGTTACCAGAATTATAATGCGGCGGTAAATATATCGGAAAAAACAATCTATACCTATATGGGTATATTAAAACCCGACCTGGGTAACGCCAATTATAGTACTTCCGGCCAGTTAAGCCCGCTTTTTAATGATCCGCTGTTAAAGACCATCGGTATCGGCACCCGCATATTTTTAGGCGGTGGTATCGGTTACGTGGCCTGGAACGGTACCCAGCATAACCCGGAGGTGGAGAGAAACCCGGGTGGGGTACCCAATTACCCGGCAGGGACCCTGGCCGTGATCGGTGATTTAAAAGGGATGAGCCCTCGCTGGTTACGGGGGTTAAGCTTTTTAGGTTACGGGGCTACCTTACAGGTCGGCCTGGGGATACCGATCCCGATTTTGAATGAAGAGATAATGGCCTATACGGCGGTGAGAGATAGAGATATCCTTACCCCGGTAACCGATTACAGTCGAAGCTATCCCCATCGGGAGGGCGGTAACCTGGGGATGGTCAGTTACGCGGAGCTAAACAGCGGTTCAATTACCTTAAACGGTCGGCGGGTGCCTACCGCCCCCCTTTCCAGTATCCCCGGGGCCCGGGAAATCGCTTTAACCTTAAAAGATTGGATCATGAGCGGGCGGTTTTTATTATCCCGGCCGGCTGCCCCCCTGCCTTCTGCCGGGGCTAATATTACGGTCAAGCCGCTGCCGCAGCGGAAGTAGGGAGGTATAATAGTGATGATTAAACATAAGCTGGTCCTTCGTTTTCCAGCTTCCCTGGTGGAGCAACCGTTAATATATCGGCTGGTTAAAGATTACGATCTGATGGTTAATATCCTCCGGGCCGATATTAATCCCCGCAAGGAAGGGCGCCTGGTAATGGAGGTTAGCGGCCGGGAGGAAAAATACCAACAGGCGCTGCAATGGTTACGCGATCAGGGCTTACGGATTACAAACCTACAGCAACAGGTAATATGGAGATCGGATCGCTGCACCCAGTGCGGTGCCTGTTCGGTAATCTGTCCTACCGGGGCGTTGGCTATCAGCCGTCCGTCGATGGCGATCCGTTTTTATGAGGATAAATGCGTAGCCTGCGAGCACTGTATAAAGGCATGCCCGGCCCGGGCCATGGAGATCTATCTTAATAATGGTGAATAGTGCCTCTCGGAGCTATCGCCGGGTTGCTACCGGTGCAAGATTTATTTCCTTTACTGTTACAGTTAAAGAGACAGATCTCTTTATTGCTATCGATAAGGAAGCCTATTACAGTTCCCTTCCGGCAGAGGTGGAGCGGCTGGTTTGGAGACGGCGCCGGGAGATTGAGGCCTATATCGGGCGACACCCGGGGTTTAAAACTGCCGGGCGTCCCTACCTACTGGAGGGTCCGGCCCCGGAACCGGTTTTAGCTATGGTCCGGGCCGGCAACCGGGCGGGGGTGGGGCCGATGGCGGCGGTGGCCGGGGTCTTGGCGGAACTTGTCGGGAACAGCCTGCTTCAAATTTCGCCGGAGGTTATTGTCGAAAACGGTGGAGATATATTTTTAAAAATTGTCGAACCGGTAAAGGTAGGGATATTTGCCGGAAAATCTCCCTTAAGTAAGAAGGTAGCTATTCTTGTCGAACCCGGGGAGACTCCCCTGGGGGTATGTACATCCTCGGCGACGGTCGGGCCTGCCCTGAGTCTGGGGAGGGCTGACGCCGCGGTGGCTCTCTCCTCCTCTGCGGCCCTGGCCGATGCCGCTGCTACGGCATTAGCCAACCGGGTTCAAGACTGCACCGACTTGGAGGAGGCCATCGCCTTTGCCCGCTGCCTGGAGGGCCTCCTGGGAGCGGTGATTATTTGTGATGACCGGCTGGCGGCCTGGGGGGCGGTCGAGCTTTGTCGCCCTTGATCTTGTAACCGAACCGGGCTATAATAAAGTTCGCTGGCCGGCATAGCTCAACTGGTAGAGCAGCTGAATCGTAATCAGCATGTTGGGGGTTCGAGTCCTCTTGCCGGCTCCAGGATCTTTAACGGCTGCCCATGAAAATCACCGGGGCAGCCGTCTTTATTCCCCTGGTTGATACCCAGGGGGGGGGGAGTCAGCTATTTTCCCCGGCCAGGCTCCGCACCAGGTCGGCCCGGGTAACAATGCCCACCAGTTTTCCCTCCTCATCCAGGATAGGGATGCGGTTGATTTTCCGCCGGCTCATTAAGCGGGCCAGGTCAATGATCTTGCTCCCCCCGGAGGCGGTATAGACCTTTCTTTTCATCAGCCGATCGACAGTTGTATTTGCCAGGAGTTCGATGCCCCGACGTAGAGAGGCCATATCGGTAATTTCGGTATGGGGGGAGATCCATCCGGAGAGATCCATCAGGGGAACGATGTTTCTCTGTTGAGAATAACGGATGATATCGGTGTTAGAGATAATCCCCAAAAGCCTGTGATCCTCATCGATTACCGGCAGCCCACTGATGTTGTGTTGGGCCATTAGGCTAATGGCCTCTTGAAGGGTTTGGTGTTCAGTTATACCGACAACGGTGGGGCTCATAATATCGCGGGCAGTTATTGTCAATTCCCTTTCCTCCCTTGATTCGGATTATTCAGGTAAAAAATTTTTAGCCGTCTCTAAAAGTAATTCGATCCCCTTGAAGGCATATTCCCGGGTAATCACCAGTGACGGCATAAGACGAATCACATTACCGTACCGGCCGCAGGGCACCAAGATAACCCCTTTGTTTAACATAGCCATAAGGAATTTACCCATTGCCTCGGGGCTCAACGGTTTTTTCGAATCCCTATCCTCCACCAGTTCCAAGCCGATCATCAGCCCTTTTCCGCGAATGTCACCGATAATCTCAATCTCCTCCGCCCCCGCGGTTAGTTGACGATAAAGGCTGTCACCCAGGTCGGCGGCCCGTTTTATAAGGGCCCGGTCGTTTTCGGTTAGAATATTGATATTTTCAAGGCATGCCGCACAGGATACGGCATTCCCCGCCCAAGAGTTAGGGTGGGAGAATTCAGCGATCTTTTCGGCCAGATCTTTTCGCATGGTGAGCCCGGCCATGGGAACATCGCCGCCCATGCCCTTGCCCCAGGTGATCATATCCGGTTCAACCCCGTAATGTTCGATGCACCACATCTTCCCGGTTCTCCCGGCGCCGGCCTGTACTTCATCGGCAATTAATAGGGCCCCGGCTTTATCACAGGATTTTTTCAGTGCCGCTAGGAAACCGGGAGGGGCCGGCACGTAACCGCTTTCACCCTGTTCTGCTTCGATAAAAACAGCGGCAACATCATGGGCGCCCGTATAGGGAGTGTTTAAAACATAATCGGCATACCGGGCGCATTGTAGGTTGCAATCCGGATATTCTAGGCCGAAACAGCAACGGTAACAATAGGGGTAAGGTAGATGGATTACATCGGGCATAAATGGCCCGAAACCCCGGCGATACTGATTGCCGGTGGTCAGGGAGTTGCCGCCTAACCAGACACCATGGTAGGCTCCATGAAAGGCAACGATCTGTGACTTTCCGGTAATCATCCGGACGAATTTAATGGCAGTCTCCACGGCGCCGCTACCGGATTGGGCAAAGTGGGTGATAGAGTTATTGCGAAGGCTGAAAGGCATAATCTCGGCAATTTTACGCGCCAGTTTGGTCCGCTTCACGTTGGACATTTCGCCGGCATGCATAAGCCTATTCATCTGCTCCTTCATCGCCTTGATGACCCGCGGATTACATCTCCCCACCGCATTAACAGCCGTCC
>JAAZLS010000041.1 GCA_012799185.1 Bacillota bacterium
AAGACTGGCCGGTGAACTGGGGATTCCAGCGATCTGGTATGCGATCAAGCCGCGAAGGGGAGCCTTCCGGAGGGCAATAAAAGAGATGGGTCTAAGGCCCGGGCAGGTAGCGGTAATTGGCGATCAGATTTTTACTGATATTTTAGGGGGTAACCGGTTGGGTCTCTATACGATCCTGGTTACCCCGCTTTGTGAAATAGAGTTTATCTGGACCCGGTTGATCCGGCGCCTGGAGTCACTGGTTTTAGAGAAGATGAAGAGACGGAACTGAGCCGGGCGGCCCCAGCGGTCATTAGGGCAGGTATGAGCAACTCCCCCCCGGGCCATAATAGGGCCCGAGGGAGGTAGCTAAGGTGACGACTGTTAAGAAGGGGCTGGTCGTACAGACCCGGATCCCAGTTAGCTCTGCCGGCCCGGATCGCCGGGCCGCTGATTTTTTGGTGGGATTAAAAAAGGCTCTTCGGGAGGCCCGGAAGAGGTACCCGCCGGAACTATTCCGTCTAGACGAGCTCTGCCTATTGCCGAAGGATAGTTTCATTGGGGTAAAATTTATTTTTTCCAACAAGTTGGAAGCGATTGGAAGGAGGAGTAATCAGGATGGTTGAAATTAACGGTCGGACCCGGGCCTGTGGCTTGATTGGTTTGCCGGTAACCCATTCGCTTTCTCCCCGGCTTCATAATTCTACCTATCGTTTACTGGGTCTTAACTACCGCTACCTGGCATTCCCGGTGCAGCCGAAGGAGCTACAGCCGGCCCTCCGGGGAATTACCGCCCTAAATTTTGCCGGGGTTAATGTCACCGCCCCCTATAAGGAAGCGGTAATTCCACTAATTGATCGGTTGAGCCCGGCAGCGGCCGGTGCCGGTTCGGTAAATACTATCTGTTGCCGTGACGGGGTCCTGGAGGGTTACAGCACTGATGGGGATGGATTTATCCGGTCGTTGCAAGAGGAGGGCGGTTTCTCTCCCGAGGGGGAAGAGATCCTGCTCTTGGGCGCTGGCGGTGCCGCCCGGGCGGTGGCTGCTGCTCTTGCTGCCCGGGGTACAAAGCGGCTGATTATTCTTAACCGGACGAAACATCGGGCTATTTCCCTGGTTGATAGGTTATCGGTTCTATTTCCCTCCCTGCACCTGGAGACCGCGCCCTTAACCGGGGACTCCATAGAGCAGTTCTTGCCCCAGGTTTCTCTCGTTGTAAATTCCCTATCCGAAGAGCCCTGGCCCTGGGAAAGGTTGGGCGAACCGGAGGCAAGCGGGGTACTGGCCTACGATTTACGTTACAGTCCCCCGGTTACCGATTTTTTGGAATGGGCTGAAAGCGGCGGAGCCAAAGTTCTAAACGGTCTGGGGATGCTTCTGGGTCAAGCCGCCCTCTCTTTTGAACTTTTCACAGGGGTTAAGGCTCCCTTTGCTTTAATGGAGTCGGTTGTCGGTGATTACCATAAATGACAAATATTGGTTGACACGCTGCTTTTATGGTGGTATAATGTTATTTAATGGAAGGTGGAAGGTGCCTAGGAAAAACATTTAGTTTTAACGGAGGCCGGCATGGTCAGGATTATCGGCAAGCGCATCGGTGAGCTGCTAATCGAGAGCAAGGCGGTTACCAGGGAACAGCTCCTGGAGGCAATGGAAGAACAGAAAGTAAGTACCCGTCCAACCGGTCAGATATTAATTTCAAAGGGGTTCATTACGGAGGAAACCTTTGCCCGGATCCTGTCGAAGCGGCTGGGTATTCCTCGGGTTAATCTATATAGCTATGAGATTGATCCGGAGGTAGCCACTGCTATACCGGTCCTAATGGCCCGCCGCCATCAGGTACTACCGCTCCGACGCCAGGGGGAGAAGATCGTTCTGGCCATGGCCGATCCGATGAATATTATTGCCCTAGATGACGTGGCTATGTATACCGGGTCCGGGGTGGAACCGGTTATAGCCCTGCCCAGTGCAGTGGAGCATGCCATAGACCGGTATTTTGGTCTTAAGGAATCTATGGAACAGGCGGTAGAAGTAAATGAATCCCGCGATAAGGAAGAAGAGCTTTCTCGCCTGCGGACACTGGTTGAAGATGCCCCGATCGTGAAGGTGGTCAACTCCCTAATTCAACAGGCAGTTATCGAAAAAGCCAGCGATATCCACATTGAGCCTTCCGGTAAAGGGGTTCGGATCCGGATGCGTGTTGATGGAATATTGCACGACTTGATGTCCCCCCCTAAAGGCACCCAGCCTGTAATTGTTTCCCGGATAAAAATTATGTCAGGGCTCGATATTGCCGAACGCCGGTTGCCCCAGGACGGGCGCATTTTATTACAATCGAATTTAAAAGATGTAAACCTACGGGTCTCCACACTGCCGACCATTCACGGGGAGAAGGTAGTTATCCGCCTTCTGGAGAGGGAACGGGTGGTTTTGCCTTTGGAGAAATTGGGTTTTTCCGAACAAAATTATCGGCTATTCAAGCAGAGCCTGCTCAACCGTTCGGGGATGATTTTAGTAACTGGCCCTACCGGGTGCGGGAAAACAACCACTCTCTATTCAGTGTTAAATTATCTCAACTCTCCCAAGGATAATATCATTACGGTGGAGGATCCGGTGGAGTATCGGTTAGAAGGAGTTAACCAGGTCCAGGTCAACCCTAAAATTAATTTAACCTTTGCCAGCACCCTGCGGGCAATCCTGCGCCAGGATCCCAACATCATCATGGTTGGAGAGATTCGAGACCTGGAGACGGCGGAGATCGCCACCCGGGCTGCCCTTACGGGCCATCGGGTGTTAAGTACTCTGCATACCAATGATGCTCCCCGGGCGATTACCCGGCTCCTAGATATGGGAGTAGAAAATTACCTGATTACCTCTTCCCTGTTGGCGGTAGTTGCCCAACGTTTAATTCGGTTGATTTGCCCGGAATGCCGCCAGAAGTACCGGTTAACCCTGGATCAGCGACTCCTGTTTAGCAAGGTCTTCGGCCGGGAAGCGCCCCTGGAGCTTTATCGTGGGAACGGCTGTAAAAAATGTAACCGGACCGGTTACCGTGGACGGGTGGCTATCCATGAACTGTTAAGGGTAGATCGAAAAATTAGACGCCTAATTTTAGATGGGGCCGGGCCGGAGAAAATAGTTGCAGCCGCCCGGGAACAAGGAATGATCCCCATGCTCCGGGATGGTCTACGCCGGGTAGAGAAAGGTGATACTACACCGGAGGAAGTGATGCGGGTGGCCTTTGATAGTACTACGGTGGAGAGCGAACCGGGCAATTTAAGAGGTGCCCCGCCACCGGCGCTACCGGCCTTGCCCCGGTAACCGATCACTAGCTGCGAGGTGCCCTGGTGGAGTTAAGTATTGACGGACTTCTTAAAGAGGCTAGGAACAGGAAAGCCACCGATCTCCACCTGACGGTGGGCTTGCCGGCAATGGTGCGTATCAACGGCCACCTGGTATCTTTGGGATCGTCGGTTCTAACCCCCGACAATACGATCGGGTTGGCCCGGCAGTTACTCACCGGGGATTACCTAAAGCGATTTGAGGAGAAGGAAGAGTTAGATTTTGCTTATACCCTGGTTGATGGAGGAAGATTCCGGGTTAACCTTTATCGGCAGCGGGGCAATATTGGGGTAGCTATCCGGGTTCTGAACAGTAAGGTCCCCACGGTAGAGGAACTGGGACTGCCCGCGGTGGTTACCCGGTTAACGCAGGCCCGGAGTGGACTAATCCTGGTAACCGGTCCGGCTGGCTGCGGAAAATCTACTACCCTGGCGGCCATGATCGGCCAGATCAACCGGGAACGTAAATGTCATATCCTGACCCTGGAGGATCCTATTGAGTACCTGTATCAACCTGGAAAGAGCATGATTAACCAGCGGGAGATCGGGGTCGATAGTTCCAGCTTTGCAGTTGCTTTAAGGGCTGCTCTGCGCCAGGATCCGGATGTAATACTGGTGGGGGAGATGAGGGATCCGGAGACGATCGCTACCGCCATTACCGCCGCCGAGACCGGGCACCTGGTGCTTTCTACTCTTCATACCGGGAATGCACCCCGGGCTATCGACCGGGTAATCGATGCCTTTCCCCATTCCCGGCAGGAACAGGTCCGGATGCAGTTGGCTAATACCCTGGCCGGGATTATTGCCCAGCGGCTACTGGGGCGGTGGGATGGGAGGGGCCAGGTACCAGCGGTAGAAGTACTGGTGGGGACCCCGGCGATTCGTAACCTGATCCGGGAGGGAAAGAGCCACCAGATTTATTCCATTATGCAGGCCGGGTCCCGTTATGGGATGCAGCTGATGGATGAAAGCCTGCGCTCCCTTTATGAGCAGGGACTGATTGCCCATGAGACCGCCATCGATTATGCTGTTGATCCGGAATATTTAAGCCGGGTTTTAAATCGGCTGCCACCGGGGGCGGGGATACTTTAAAATGATTCGCTATCGTTACAGGGCTAAAGATTGGAATGGGAATACCGTCGGGGGAATTCACAAGGCCGGCAATGAGGACGAGGTGCTCTCCTATTTAGACTCTCGCAACCTGGTTGCTCTTGATATCCGCAAACAGGCGGTGGCGGGATCTCCTCTGCAAAAAATGTCGGGCCCGGCCCCTTTCCGATTCTGGAGAGCGGAATTTCCGGGGAAAAGGGGGGGGCGGGCCCGGGATCTCCTGGTTTTCTGTCGCCAGTTTGGGACCATGTTGCAATCGGGGATAACTGCTCTCCATGCTTTGAAGGTGCTCACCCGGCAGTCTGAAAACCAGGCATTCCGGCAGGTGCTTAGAGGTATGGCCCTAGGCCTGGAAAAGGGGAACACTCTCGCCGAATGTTTTGAGTGTCACCCCGATTTTTACCCTCACCTGCTGATCAGCATGGTCGAGGCGGGGGAGGCAAGCGGAGCCCTAGCTATGGTAATGGCTCGCCTAGCCGATCACTTTGAGCGGCGGCATAACCTGGAAGAGAAGATACGGTCGGCCATTACCTACCCGGTGGCGGTGAGCGTTGTCGCGTTACTGGTAATCTTGGTAATGGTGCTATTCGTTCTCCCCAAATTCTCCGGAATTTTCGCCGACCTAGGGCTTGAACCTCCCTGGCTTACCCGGTTACTAATGGGCTCCGGCCAGGTTATAGTTAACTATTGGTACCTGGTGTTAGGATCAATTCTGCTGCTTAACCTAGGGGTATGCCATTATATTAAAACAGCCGGGGGGAAAAAAGTGGTAGACCGGTTAAAATTGTGGTTTCCCTTGTTCGGCCCCCTTTACCGGAAGTCAATTGTCGCCCGTTTCTCTCGCACCTTGAGCACCCTGCTGGCCGGCGGGGTGGATATTTTATGGTCCCTGGAATTAATTGAAAGGATAATCGGCAATGAACCCTACTGCCAATTATTGGGGAAAGCCCGGGAGGTGCTTCGGCAGGGGCAACCCCTGGCTAGTTCCCTGGCGGCCGGCCGTCTCTTTCCACCGATGCTGGTAGAGATGGTTCGCGTGGGGGAAGAGACCGGGGCCCTGGACGAGATGCTGGCCCGGAGCGCTGACTTCTATGAGAATGAGTTAGCCTACGGGCTGGAACGGTTGGGTACCACCATCGAGCCGGTGCTGCTGATCGGGCTCGGGCTTTTCGTAGGGGTACTGGTGATGGCGCTTATTGTGCCCCTGTTCCAAATTTATAGGACTATTTAGCGGAAGGCCGGCGAGGTCCGGGGGCCGGCCGATTACGGGTGTAGATAAGGATGGTGGCCGTGGCTACTTTGATGATCAATCGATATAATCCTACGAGGGAAGGCGAGCGCGGCTTTACCTTGGTTGAACTGATCATTGTTATGGCCATCCTGGCCCTCCTGGCAGCGCTCACTCTTCCTTTAATTACAGGGCGGGTTCATGGGGCCCGGGTAACGGCGGATCAGGCCAATGTACGTATGCTCCAGGGATTGGCCGATATATGGGTGGTCGATAATGCCGGAAAAACCGGTCCGGGGTTACACGAACAAAATGAGGGCGATTGGATCATGACCCTCCGCATTGCCGGCCTGTTACGGGAAAAAACTATTGAGCACCCCTTTGGTCGGGAATATCGATATGAACTGATTGAGAACCGGGCAGAAGATGGGGAAGATATCGGCTGGGAAAAATATGGCTACACGGTAAAATCATCGGCCCAGGGGGACAAATGGGACTGGGCGTTAAAAGATATCCCTGCAGGTTAACGCTGTCGGGGGGTGGAGAAATATTCATGAACGGTCTTTTATATATATTTTCTTTTACCATGGGCCTCGTCGGGGGCAGCTTTCTCAATGGGGTATACTACCGCCTCCCCCGGGGATGTTCGGTACTCCGCCCTCGCTCCCGTTGTCCCCATTGCGGTAGACAGCTGACCCTTCTCGAGCTACTGCCACTATTTAGTTTTATCGGGCTGGCCGGTCGATGCCGTTACTGTCGCCGTAAAATTTCGGTTCATTATCCGCTAGTGGAACTGGCCGGCGGGCTACTCTTTGTTACGGTAGCCCTCCGCTTCGGCTCGACACCGGCCACCGTTGCTGGCTGGTTCTTTTTCTCCCTGCTGTTGGTGATCTCGCTGATCGATGGGAAATATAAACAGATTCCCAACCGGTTGGTGGTAGTGGGATTAGCAGGGGGGGGACTATTTCGTCTGAGCAGGATGGTGCTCCCCGCCGCCGGCCTGTTCCCCACCGGCGCCTGGCCGGGGGCCCTAGGGGGACTATTCGTCGGCGGCGGGTTAATGCTTATTGTTTTCATTGCCAGCCGGGGAGGGATGGGGGGAGGCGATGTAAAGTTATCCGGGATGCTCGGTTTTTGGATAGGCTTCCCGGGGATTCTCATGACCATGTTTTTTAGTTTTCTCTTGGGGGCTCTGGCCGGGCTGGCGCTGATTTTAGTGGGCCGCTGTCGGTTCAAAGATTCCCTGCCCTTTGCCCCTTTCCTTAGCCTGGGAGCACTGGTTACCGTCTTCTGGGGTGATCCACTACTCCGATGCTATTTTAAATTGATCGGTTGGTGAAAGGGATGAGCCTTATTAAAAAACGCCCATCGGGGAGAGGTGGGTTTATGCTAATTGAACTCCTGGTAGTAATTACCGTGCTTGGCCTGGTAGCGGCCCCGCTCCTGAACAACTTTATTGCCGGGTACTCCTCCCTGGCCGTTGCCGGTGATAAGACCCGGGCTTTAAACCTGGCCCGACATGAGATGGAACAAGTTAAGAGCATGGGTTACCCGGCGGCCTATACTTTTTATGTAGAACAGGAGAACTCTCCCCGGGTAAAGGTAGGACCCCCCTACCTGGAGACCCGGGTTGAGCCGGAACATATATATCTTCTGGGGGCTGGCAGCGGAGAGCCGCTATTGCTTGAACTCCTAAAAATTAAGGTTTGCGTCTACCAGGGAGAGCCGGGGGAGCGGGCCATAGAACTGGTTAGCTGCCTATCCAGGCGGTGAAAATAGTGAGGTCGTTGCGTTGCGAGACAGGCTTGACGCTGGTAGAGCTTCTTATTGGCCTGGCCATATTTGGGCTATTGCTGATCGGCATCTACTCCCTTTACCTGGGAGGAGCAAATATTTGGCTGAAGGGGATTCTACGGATGGATAACCAGCAAAATGCCGGCATTGCCATGGATTTCCTGCTAGAAGAGCTTCGTTATGCTGAAGGGGTCCAGATTATCGCTCCCTGCAAAATAAAATTTTGGTTTAAGAATGATCCGGGAACCTATATTATTCGGCAGGCGGGGGAGGAGATTGTCTTTGAAAGAAAGAATGGCAGTCCTTCCCATAATAAGATTGCCCAGGGGATCGCCATCCTTGATTTTCAACCGGACCCGGGGGGGACAATCCGGGTTACGATTAGATCTGGAACAGGGAACGAACAGGTAACTCTATCTAGCGGTATTTACCCCCGGAACCTGCCCCGGTGGTAACCGGGTAAGCCGGCTGAAGGGTAGGGAGGATGATGGGGTTCAATCGTATAACTGAAGAGGGTGGCTCGGCCCTGGCGGCGGTCCTAATCTTAACCGCCTTGTTGCTAATGTTGGGGGGAATCTTAATCGGATTATCCTTAAACGAACATAAAATTGTTGCCTACCGGGAGGAGGAGCTATCCCTCTACTATTTAACCGAGGCCGGGATAGAGGTGGGACTTGCCGCCCTTAATGCCGACTATTTTTTTACCGGTCCTTTAAGCGGGGTTTTAGGCGGGGGCCGCTTCCAGGTGGAAATTAGTCCGTTGCCTGAAAACCGGCGCCTGGTTACCGCTACCGGTTACTTAAACCAGGGTTCCCTCCAGCTTTCCGCCATTGCCGGTTGCGGCCCGCTATATGAGCGGGCGTTACTAATTACCCGGGATCTAGAGATCGAAAATTTAGAGCTTTACGGTGATCTCCATGTAAATCGGAATTTTAGGATAAAGGGTTCCAACCAGGTGAGCGGCATCGGCGGAAAAGAGGGGGGGGTCAGCTACAGCCGGGAGCCGCCCATTTTTGTAGATCCTTGGGGAGATATCACAATCGGTAATCAACTCTACACGGCTTCCTGCCAGTTCGATGATCGGAGGATGAAGGTTGTTCCCATCCCGTTGCCCAACCTAAATTTTGAATCCCTAGGGTCCCATGGGTTTCAGGATTTACCCCCTTCAACCGGAATCCTCAATAATATTGCCGCCCTATACCCGGGGCATAAACGGTTTCGGGTCGAGGGCGATCTAATCATAGCACCGGGGGAGGGAGAAACCTTTGACTTTGAAGGCCTACTCCTGGTTAAGGGGGATGTAAGGATCTCTTCTGGCTTGGGGAGGGAGGTTAACCTTAACGGTTGCCTGCTGGTGAAGGGCGATATTGACATTGATGGGGGCATAAACCGGGGAGGGGGGGATAATGCGCTTTTTCTGGCCTCTGATGGTGATATATCGATTGAGAATTTTGAGTCCCCCCTTGTTTTTGGCGGTACTCTTTACCTGCTTACGCCGGGAAAGGCCCGGATCTGTTCTGAAGAAGAAGGGCGACTAAACCTGCGGGGTGCAATCGCCGCCGGGGATCTGGCGCTGACAAATTGTTACCTTATCTATGAGCCGGAGATGCCGGCAGAACTCAGGGCCTTGCTACCGGAGCGGGTAACCCTGGAGGAGTGGATCCGGCCCGGGGAGGAGGAAAAGATCTGAACCGGGAGAGTGACCAAGCTGGAGGGAGACTAGGATATAAGGGACGCTACTCTAATATCGGCCTGGATTTGGGCAGTTCTCGGATTAAATTTATCCAGTTTAGGGGTAACCGGGGGCGGATCCAGGTTCACCGGTATGGTATCTACTGGCTCCCCGGTGGTACCATCGAGGGGGGAAGGATAGTTGATCCGGTGCTCCTTGCCTCCCGGTTGCGATGGTTTTTGAATCGGCGAAGCCTGTATAAAAACCGGGTTAACCTTTCTATTAGCAGGCAGAGTGTAATTTTACGCCAAATTTTCCTGCCACCCATGTCGTCCCGGGAACTGGCCGATGCCGTGCGCTGGGAAGCTAAAAAACAGGTCATGGTTCCTCTGGACCAGGTAGTGCTGGACTATCTTTCCCTGGGGGAACGGAGGGTGGGGGAGCGGCAATTGATCGAGGTGGTCCTGGTATCGGTTCCGAAGGAGGTGGTAGAAGGTTATATTCGGGCGATTACCGGTGCCGGCTTCTACCCGGCTGCAATTGAGATCGAACCCTTTGCTTTGCAGCGCTCGCTATATTACCTGCAGGAACCCTTTAGGCACCGGGAGGGAGCAGGTCTTCTTATGCTTGATCTGGGAAGCGAATCGAGTACCCTGCTGGTGTTGGAGGGGGGCCGCTATAGTTTTTCCCGGACCATCCCGGTGGGGGTCAATCATTTCTGCCGTCACCTGGTGGAAAAGGGGGGGATGGATAAGGAGATGGCCTTGAGATTAATTTTAAGGGGTGATCCCGGCTCCCAGGTCGGGGTCATGGAGGTGGCCGGTGAGCTGGCGGCGCAGATCAAAAAAACTATGGATTACTATGCCCACGAGCTGGGGCATTCAGGGAAAACATTTACGCGGTTGTTTTATTGTGGAGGGGGAGCCGGTATTAAAGGGCTCTGGCCCTTTTTGGAGCGGGCGCTGGGGATCGCGCCCCGGCTTTTTAACCCGCTGACCTTCCTTTCCCAGGAGCGCCGGTTGCTGTGCTCGCCTTTACAGGCAGAGGGCGATCTGCTGGCGGTGGCCCAGGGGCTGGCTTTACGGGGGTGGGTAACTTGAAACGGGAGATTGATTTGCGGACCCGGGAATTTGTAGCCTCCCGGGAGCTTTACTGGCCCCGGCTGGCGGTAATCGCGGTGGTTCTTCTGGTAGCGGTAGCCGGTTCGGTCCTGCTATACCTGGACCTGGGCAGGCTACAAAAGGAGCTAGCTTACCTTTCCGACCGGGTGGAAGAGCTTAGGCCCATGGCAGTCCCGGTAATTACAATGGAAGAGGCGATCGATCGGATCGGGCGGAGGGCGACGTTAGAGAAGGAATTCCGGGGGAGAATTACCCCCTGGTCAAGCTATCTAAAGGAGTTTAAGGGGGCCGCCGGAGAGGCGGTTACAATCACCCGGGTCGTCGCCTCCAACGGTGGTAAAGCCAGTATTAGCGGACGGAGCGAGGCCCTTCACGATGTTGCCCTCTATCTTGAAAGTTTAAAGAAGCAGGCCTATTTTAAGGAGGTTACTCTTGCTTCAATCAACCTGGAACAACAGGAGGGGCGGCTCTATTTTACCTTGAGTGCCACCTTGATTACAGGAGGAGGCTCGGAGCGATGGACCATTGGAAACAATCCCTAACAACCAGGGAAAAGGTACTCTTACTGGTGGCATTGGCGTTATTGCTGATATTCTTGGGGGGGAAATTTCTTCTTATCCCATTCCGGGCCTACATGGGGCGTTTACAGGAGGAGAAAGGGTTTTTGCTGGCGGAACTGGAGTACTTGGAGGAGAAGATTGTTCATAAAAGGGCCCTGGAAAGGGAATGGAAGAGGCTAAAGGTAGAGCGGGAGCGACTCTCTACCGTATTACCGGCGCGGGATCAGCTTCCCCTGGTGCTGGCTGACCTGGAAAGCTGGATAGCCCGTTACCCGGTGAAGCTAACCCGGTTGCATACGGAGGGATTTAGCGATGGGGAGGGGTTACCGGGGGTTGTTTTCCGGGCCGGTTTTAGGGGGCCGGATAGCTGCCTGTCGGCTCTTTTAGGGGGGCTCGAACGGTTCCCCCACCTCTTAATAGTCGAGGAGGTGGCCTGGCAAAGGGAAGAAGGAAACCCCAGCCTGGAGCTGGTATTTACCCTGATTTTCCAGGAAGAGGAGACGAGGGAGGAGAATATAGGTGAGGGAGGGAATGAAGGGGAAGGATCGATCGGCGGTATTTAAAAGAGACCGGCGGGGACCGGGTTGCCGGTGGGGATTGACCTTAATAGAGCTACTTTGTGTCTTGGCGATTATAAGTCTTTTACTGTTAGTGGGGATCCTACCCGGGATTAACCGGGGAGGCAAACGCCGCTTGGAAACGGCCGCCTGGCAGCTGGTCTCCGAGATGCGGTTGGCCCAGCAGGCGGCGTTGGCGACGGGGCTAACCACCCGTATAGAGTTTCGGAGGGGCAACAATGATTACAAGGTATCCTACCCGGAAGAAAAATATACGATCAGGCTTCCGGAGGGGATCGGTTATTGCTATATCAATTTTCCGGAGGTAGCCAGCCTACCTCTCCTGGAGTTTAAGGGCACCGGTGCACCGAATCGGGGTGGGACCGTGGGCTTTAAAAATGGAGATAATGAGAAAATATATATTATCGTAACTCCTGCTACCGGCCGGATCCGGGTTTCTGATCGGGCTCCGGCGGCATAAGTACGGCGGCCCCTAGAGGGCATATCTTAATCAAATACCGGGGGGGGATTTAGATCAAAATACCGCCGGCTACCGAAAAACATATTATTTTAACCGGCTTTATGGCTACCGGGAAAACTGCCGTAGGGAGGGAACTGGCGACCCGCCTAGGGCGCCGGCTGTTCGATACCGATCAACTGATTGAAAAACAGGCCGGCCTATCGATCCCACAAATTTTCAAACGCTACGGGGAAGAACACTTTCGGGATCTGGAAAGCAGGGTGATTGCTACCCTTGGGGGTTATCCTTCCGGGGAGTTGGTGGTCTCTACCGGCGGGGGAGCGGTAATCCGGGAAGTCAACCGGCAGTTTTTTTTCCAATGGGGGATCGTGATCCTGCTGACTGCTTCGGAGGAAGCCATCCTTGAAAGGGTTCAAAAAACCGGGGGCCGGCCCCTGTTGGCCGGGGGGCGGGAGAAGGAGAAAATCGCCTCTCTTTGGGGAGAGCGAAGGTCTTATTACCAACAGTGCCACCTGGAGATCGATACCACCGGTCGGCAATCGCAGGAAGTTGCGCAGGAAATAGTTCGTTTATTGGGTTTCTAGTTAAAATTAACCGGAATAGAAGGATTTTCCCATAAACCGGGGGAATAACTTAAAGTATTGGGGAACCCGGGCCGAAAAATTTGGTGGCAGCCTTTGCCCGGGGGAAAGGGATAGCTATGGCCCAAAACAAAATAATGGTCCTTCATGGGCCCAACCTAAATTTACTGGGAGAGCGGGAGCCGGGAATCTATGGGCGGTTAAGCCTTTCCCGGATTGACAGGATGCTCAAAGAAGAGGGGTTGGCGCTGGGGGTGGCGGTCGATTGCCACCAATCCAACGGGGAGGGGGAGCTGGTCGATCATATCCAGGGGGCCCGCCGGCGGTACCAGGGGATTCTCATTAACCCGGCTGCGTTAACCCACTATAGCTATTCGCTCCGGGACGCCCTGGTGGCAGTTGAATTGCCAGTAATTGAGGTCCACCTGAGCAATATATTTGCCCGGGAGCAGTTTCGCCATCATTCGGTAATCAGCCCGGTAGCAGAGGGAATTATTTGTGGCCTGGGCCCAGAAAGCTATCGCCTGGGGTTACAGGCCCTGGTTAAAATACTGGAGGTTTCGAAGAGGGATTGATTTGCGGCGGCGTCTACAGGGTTTAAGGGCTCTTATGCAGCGGGAGGAGTTGCCGGCTTTTTTAATTACTCACCCGCCTAATTGTCGCTATCTAAGCGGGTTTACCGGTTCCAGCGGGGTTCTGCTGGTAACGGAGGATTCTAGTTATCTTATTACCGATTCTCGCTACCGGGAACAGGCCCGCAGAGAGGCGGCCGGGTTTACCATAATTCTTCGGGAAGGTGCCCTGGCCCCGGAATTGCAGTCGCTATTGGAGGAGAAGGGTCTAGAACGGCTTGGTTTTGAGGGGGAATATCTACCTTTCTCCAGTTATAATAAATTTGCCTCCGGTTGCGGAGTGGAGCTGGTTCCTACAGGTGGACTGGTGGAAAAGCTTCGGGCGGTAAAAGACGAGGTAGAGATAGGGTTGCTGCGCCGGGGGGCGGCGCTGGCAGACGAGGCCTTTAACTATATTCTTGGTGTTATAAGGCCGGGGTTAACCGAACAGCAGGTCGCCCTGGAGCTGGAGTTCTACCAGCGTCGAAAGGGGGCCGAGGGGATACCCTTCCCCTATATTGTTGCTTCGGGGGTGCGGGGCTCCCTTCCCCACGGAGTGGCCGGCAGTAAAGTGCTCCGGGAGGGGGAGCTGGTAACGATTGATTTTGGGGCTATCTGGAAAGGGTATGCTACCGATATGACCCGGACCCTAGCCCTGGGAAGGCCTAGCCAGCGTCAACGAGAGATATACCGGGTTGTTAAAGAGGCCCAAGAGAGAGCTCGGGAGGGATTAAAGGCCGGAATGTACTGTTCCGAGGCCGATGCCCTGGCCCGCCATCCGATCAATGAGGCCGGGCTGGGAAAATATTTTGGCCATGGGTTGGGCCACGGAGTAGGGTTGGAGGTACATGAAAAGCCTGTCTTATCCCGGCGCTCCGAAGAGATCCTCCGGCCGGGGATGGTCGTTACGGTCGAGCCGGGGGTCTATATCCCCGGGTGGGGGGGGATTAGAATAGAGGATATGTTATTAGTGGAAGAGGATGGTGCCGAATCGCTTACTAATAGCGGTCGTGAATTGGTTATACTGTAAGGGGGTGGACGATTGATTTCAACTAATGATTTTCATACCGGTTTAACCATCGAGCTGGATGGGGATATATTTACGGTGGTGGAATTCCAACATGTTAAGCCAGGAAAAGGTTCTGCCTTTGTCCGTTCTAAACTTAAAAATATAAGGACGGAGGCGGTATTGGAAAAAACCTTTCGAGCGGGGGAAAAGGTACCCCGGGCCCACCTGGAGCGCAAGGAGATGGAGTATCTTTATCGCAGCGGGGAAAGTTACTGCCTAATGGATTTACAGACCTATGAGCAGATTAACCTTTCCGGGGAACAGATGGGTGAGGCAACCTCTTATCTAAGGGAAAATGAGAGGTTGACGGTATTAATGCATGATGAGAGGGTAGTGGGGCTGGAGCTGCCCCACACCGTTGAATTATCGGTAGCCGAAACTGATCCGGGATTCAAAGGGGATACGGCCTCCGGGGGCTCGAAACCGGCCACCCTGGAGACAGGGCTGGTGGTAAATGTTCCCCTTTTTATTGATATTGGTGATCAGGTACGGGTAGATACCAGGACCGGTGAATATGTGGAGCGGGTGTAGAGGAATAATATGGAGGCAAAGGAGGCAATCACAATGGATTTAAAGGCTCAAGTCTCTTATTTAAAAGGATTGGCAGAGGGCTTAAAGATCGACCAGGAAGAAAAGGAAGGGAAAATAATAATCCACATGATCGATCTATTGGATAACCTGGTGGACGAATTGCAGGAGCTCCAGGGAGATCACGATGAGCTATGCGAATATACGGAGGCCATCGATGATGATCTAACGGAGCTAGAGGAAGATTTTTTTGATCAGGTTGAGACCGAACCCGAAGATAAGGATATGGAACTAGATTATGGTGAGGGGTTTACTATCGAATGCCCTAATTGCCGGGAGGTAGTAACGGTCGGGGTTGATCTGCTCGATGACGATGCGCCCCTGGAAATAACCTGCCCCTGTTGCGGGGAAATTGTACTCATCGACGACGAGGGTTGGGAGGAAGACGAGCTGGTTGAGCCGGCTGACGGCAGTGAAGAGGAAGAGGACGATTAAAAGGTAAGCGGAAAAGGCTGCTACAGCCCGGGAGGTAGCCCCGGCTTTGATTGCCGGGGCTGGTTGGAAAAGGGGCGCTGGTGTTTAACTATCGTCCCAGGATTACCCTCCTAGCCAGGCCTACCCTGTTTCCCCCGAATGCAAACTCCTTAATTTCTTTCTTAAATTTTTTAAACATAAAACAACCCATTTAAAATTAAATTATTACAAATATACCGTTGGCCCCGGTCATATAAATAACCATAGGTTGCAATATAGCTCCCCTACCCGGGGATTTTTAATAAGGGGTGGCGGGTGACCAGTCGGCAAAAATTAAAAAAACAACAGGTCAAGATGTTTTTACCCCCCGCAATCCGGGAAATCATGGCCCGTTCTACTCTCCCCCTGTGGACGGGGTTAGAGGAGATCCGGCTGCGGTTAAACCGGCCTCTGGCTCTTCATGGGCCCCTCGGGGCCCTGTTTTTAAATCCGGAGGGGCAGTCGGTACCGGCTGAGCGGGCCTACCGGCCGACCCGGGAGGATCTTACCCGGGCGTTGGCGCTGATCAGCAATTTTTCAATCTATGCCTTTGAACAGGAGCTGCGCAGCGGCTACCTGACGATCCCCGGGGGGCATCGGGTAGGGCTTTGCGGTCGGGCGGTGTTGGAGGAGGGAAAGGTAACCGCCCTAACCGATATCTCCGGGCTTAATTACCGGATCGCCCAGGGGATTGAGGGGGTAGCCCTACCTTACGTAGAACAGCTGGTAATCTTCTCCGAGCTGCGCCCGGCCAATACCCTGGTAGTTTCCCCCCCGGGGTGCGGAAAAACTACCTTTCTTCGGGACCTGGCCCGTTGTTTAAGCGATGGAGTACCCGGCCGGGGTATTCCCGGGTTCAAGGTTGCTATAGTTGACGAGCGTTCTGAAATTGCCGGCTGTTTCCAGGGGCTTCCTCAGCTGAGGGTGGGGAATAGGACCGATGTGCTTGATGCTTGTCCCAAGGTTGAGGGGATGATGATGCTCCTAAGATCAATGGCTCCCCAGGTTATCGTTACCGATGAAATAGGCAGCCCGGAAGATGTACTGGCCGTACGGGAGGTGATCCGGGCCGGAGTAAGCCTGGTTGCCTCGGCCCATGGCAGTAATTTGGCCCGGCTAGAAGAGCGCCCCCAGCTGGGGATGCTTTTAATGGAAAAGGTGTTCGAACGGGTTGTTTTACTGGGGCGAAGCCAGGGGGTAGGGACCGTAGAGAAGATATTTGATCCTCGCAACCGGGAGGTTTTCTACCAGCCGGCAGGAGATTAAAATGGCAATACTTATTTTTAAATTAGGGGGTGCGCTCTGTGTCATGATCGCCGCTATAGGCCTTGGTGAAAGTAAGGCCAGCACTTTGGGGCGGCGGGTTCACCACCTCCAGCTATTTCAACAATCCCTGGGGCTACTGGTGACCGAGATAAGCTATGCCCACTCAATTTTACCGCTGGCTTTTCAGCGGGTCTCTCGCCAGGTCGCCTCCCCGGTAAAAGAGCTCTACTCTAGGGCCGCTGAGAGGCTGATCGCCGGCCATGATTCCTGTGCCCGCTTAGCCTGGGAAGGGGCTGTAAGGCAGGTTGGGACTAGGACTTGTTATACGGAAGGGGACTTGGAGGTAATCAAGGCACTGGGAGTCTCCCTGGGAGAGAGTAGAAAAGAGGGGCAGTTAACCCAAATTGAACTGACAGCGAAGCGGCTGGAGTTTCTACTGCACGAGGCCCAAGGGGATCGGACCCGTAACGAGCGGATGTGGCGTTATTTGGGGCTACTGGGGGGAGCGGCCCTGGTTATTTTATTGCTCTGAAGTGGAGGGTAAGATTGAACGGAGTAAATATTGACCTGTTATTTAAAATTGCCGGCATCGGTATATTTATTTCTGTGCTTAACATTGTGTTGAAACAGGCTGAAAAACAGGAACAGGCCCAGATGCTTACCCTAGTAGGGGTAGTAATCGTCTTACTGATGGTGTTGCAGCTGATTAACCAGCTATTTACCAGTATTAAAACTATTTTTAACCTGTTTTAAGAGGCGGGTCCTATGGAAATAGTACAGGTGGTCGGCCTGGGGCTGGTGGCGGCGGTACTGGTTGCCTTTTTAAGGGAGCACCGCCCCGAGCTGGCGATCCAGGTTTCCCTAGTATCGGGCATAATAATTATCTTACTGGTTATCGATCGGGTAGTAATAGTGGTCAATACTATTACTGAGATGGCGGTCGGAGCTGGGATTAACCTAGTCTATCTGCAAGTTCTTTTACGGATTATCGGGGTGGCCTACCTGGCGGAATTTGGCTCCCAGGTTTGTCATGACGCCGGTGAGGGCAGCCTGGCCTCCCGCATCGAGCTGGCCGCAAAGATTTTGATCCTGGTTATGGCGGTGCCGATCGTGGTGGCGGTAATGGAAAGTATTATCAAGATCATCCCTTGAGGCGGAAAGGCGAGAGGAAGTGCCGAAAGTAAAATATATGGCATTGGTAATATGCCTGGTTTTTATATTAGCAGCCGGCCGGGTGTCGGCCCGGGTGGCGCGGGATCCTTCTCGGGAGAGGTTGGAAAACTGTCTCGATTTGGGGTTCTTTGACTATCATTGGACCGAACTGGAGCGGGAGAGTGGCAATTACCTGCCGGTTTTAGGCTGGCGCGATTTTCTTTTAAAGGCAGAAGACGGAGGGGCAAAGCTGGACCCGGGGCAGATTGCCATTGGCTTGTGGCGCTACCTGGCCGGGGAGGTAATCCTTAACATCCGGCTCTTCGGGCAGCTGCTTTTTCTTTCGGTAGCGGCGGCATTCCTTAAAAACCTGGAGACCGCCTTTGGCCGGGAACAGGTGGCTACCTTAACCCGGGCTATAATATTTGTAGTCTTAATCGGGGTGGTTATGTATAGTTTTGGATCCGCTCTGAACCTGGCCCGGGATACGGTGGGGAAAATGGTAGATTTTAGCCTGGCCCTATTACCGACGTTAATTGCCCTGTTGGCCTCCCTGGGGAGCCTTGCATCCTCGGCAATATTCCATCCCCTAGTGATCTTTACCATAAATTTTTTCGGCACCTTTATCCGCCAGGCAATCCTTCCCCTAATCTTATTAAGTGCTGTCCTGGCCCTCGCCAACCAGTTTTCACCCCGAATCAAGGTCGGTCGGTTGGCCGACCTTCTAAGGGATATTAGCGGCTGGGGGTTGGGGCTATGCGTGACCCTGTTTACCGGTATTTTTGCTGTCCAGGGGGTGGCGGGAACCGTCACCGATGCGGTCAGCCTGCGAGCAGCCAAGTATATGACCACGGCACTGGTTCCAGTGGTAGGGAAAATGTTGGCCGACTCGGTCGAGACCGTGGCCGGGGCCTCCCTGATCTTAAAAAATGGAATTTACCTAGCTGGGGTAGCAATCCTGTTGCTCCAGCTAATTTTTCCTCTAATTAAGCTGTTAGCGCTGATCGTGATCTACAGGCTTACTGCAGCCCTGGTTCAACCGCTGGGTGAGACGGGTTTAGGGGGGGCGCTCAATGCTTTAAGCAACTGCCTTGCTTTAATGGTTGCAGCAGTAGCCGCGGTAAGTGTGCTCTTTGTAATTGCGGTTACGGCGGTGGTAGGCGCCGGTAACGTAGCGGTAATGTTTCGTTAGTCCGTGGGAGGAGGGAGGGGATTGCTGGAAAAAGTTAGTGAGCTGGTTCGGAATCTTGTAGTGGTGATATTCCTGGCTTCCCTACTGGAAATGCTTATTCCCCGGGGCAGTTTTAGCCGCTATCTGCGGTTGGTGACCGGCCTGTTGGTAATCTTGCTGGTGGTATCTCTTATCGGCACCCTGGTTAACCGTCTCCCGGAGGAGCTAGCCCTCGATGGAATGGCCCTCCCCGCCGGGGAAGAGGAGCAGCTCCAGGTCCGGAGGCGTCAGCTGGAGGAGTCTACCCGGCAGCAGGCGTTGGAGCTCTACCATTCCCGGTTAACCGATCTTATAAAGGAAGAGAGCGAAAGCTGGGGGCGAGGGGCACCGGCAGCGGTTACCCTACGGATCGACGAAGAGCAGAACAGTTCCCGGTTTGGTGCCATTGAACAGGTGGTAATTAAATTTGACTCAACCGCCGGGGCCCTGTTGCCGGAGGGGAGCCCCGTCGGGATCGAACCGGTTACCTTTATTTTTCCGGCTGACACCGATAATGGGGATGGAGAAGGTGAGCGAAATCCCGAATTGGAATTGGCCTTGGCCCGGCGGTTGCAAATTCCTTCCGGGCTTGTTGAGGTCTGGGAAATAAATTAGTTGGGCGAGGGAGAAGGCAAGTTGAAGATATGGGAACAGTTCAACCGATTTCTAAGCGGGGGGGCGGGGCGGCCTACCGGTGGTTTTTACCGGGGTCTCTTGTTACTGATCTTGCTGGGTAGCGGGTTGCTATGGTTGGGTTCCTGGTTTAGCCCCCCCCGGGAGGAGGCCCTCCTTCCACCCGAAGGGGGGGTAGAGAGGGAGCGAAGTAACCCGGGGGAAGGGGCGATTGTTTCGGAATTAACGGAAATGATCGAACAGATCGAGGGTGTAAGCAATGTGAAAATTTTTATTACCCTGGAGTCGGGAGGCCGGTTGGAGCTGGTCAAGGATAAAGAAGAGAACAGCCGGGAGACCCGGGAAGAGGATGGCGGCGGCGGGAGCAGGGAAATTGTTGAAAACAATTGCCGTGAAACCCATGTAATATTAAGGGATCACCAGGGAGGGGAGCAGCCCCTGGTGCTCCAGGAATCGACACCCCGTTACCGCGGAGTACTGGTAGTAGCGGAGGGGGTGGAGCACCCGGTAGTCAAGGATCGGGTGACGGAGGCGCTGAAGTCGGTACTTAACCTTTCTTATCACCGAATAACTGTTCTCCCCCGGGGGGATTAAAAGAAAGGGGCGTTTTAAATGGTTAAAAGAATTGCCTGGGTTCTGGGCATGTTACTCTTGATTGGGGGGACGTACTGGATAATTAGCGGCCTGGGGGTAGAGATGAGGGGGATGGATGAAATAATTCCCGATGATGACCTGGGGGTCGACCCGGTTATCGGTGAAGCGCAGCGCGAATGGGAAATTGATGAAGGGGGTGCGTTTTTTGTAGAGTACCGCCTGCGGAGGGACCGGGTTCGGGATCAAGAGCTGGAAATGCTTAACCAGGTGTTGGAGAATCCCCATTCTAGCCAGGAAATTAAGCAGGAGGCAGAAAACAAGCTACTCTCTATAATTGATCTGATGGAGCTGGAGTTGACGGTGGAAAATATGATCCGGGCTCAAGGGTACGATGATGCCGTCTTTTTTTTCCGGAACCGGGTCGCTACGGTGCTGGTTAAGAAAGAGAGGCTGGAGGAGGCGGAATTTATTCAAATAGCCGAGATCGTAGCGGCGGCGGTCGGGATCGAACGGGAGGAGGTGCAGGTAATTGCCCGGTCCTAATTCCTGGTGAATGAAAGAATAATTGAACCCAGGCTGCTGTTTTGTTATAATTAGCTCACATTCCCTGGTGGTACGGGCCGGGGCATTAATAATCAGGCGAGGAGGTTTACCATGGCTGAAAACGAACAAACTCTACCTACGGAGCTGGGTACGATTAAAATTTCCGACGACGTGGTTGCAATCATTGCTGGGTTGGCGGCTACCGAAATTGAAGGGGTAGCGGCAATGAGCGGGGGTATCGCTGGCGGGATAGCCGAGGTGTTGGGTAAGCGTAACCTTTCTAAAGGGGTCAAGGTGGAGGTGGGCACCGAAGAATGTAATATCGATCTTTTTGTAATTATTCGTTACGGAGCCCGCATTCCCGATGTATGCTGGTCTGTCCAGGAAAATGTTAAAAAGGCGGTTGAAAGCATGACCGGGTTGCGGGTTCTCCAGGTTAATGTTCACGTGCAGGGAATTAATTTTCCCCAAAAAGAAGAGGCGTCAGTTAAAGAGTTGGAATAATGCCTGTTTAAAGAAATTGTAATAGCCTAAAGGGGGCCGGCATGGCATGAAAACATTTTTAATGCGGCTGGTGGCGGTGTTGCTGGGTATAGCCCTGCTGGCGGTGGGAATTTTTATTATTGTTGCTTCCGCAGATTTTATACCCATACTTGGGACAAGGTTAAAGATAGCGGCGGGTGAAGCCAACCTGTTAATACTGGTGGCCGGAGGGGTCAACATTATTGCCGCTCTCTTCTTATTGCTGGCGTTCGGGTTTCGAACCTCCCGGAGGGAGGCGGAGACTATATTGCAGTACAGCGAGCTGGGGGAGGTCCGCATCAGTATTGCCGCCATTGAAAATATGGTATTAAGGGTAACCCAGAAGCACGATGCGGTAAAAGAATCCAGCCGACGGGTAGTAAAAACTACCGAGGGGTTGGTAATCTATCTTAAGGCCCGGGTTATGCCTGATTTAAACTTGCCTTCCCTGGCCTCCGATCTTCAACAAAGTATAGGTGACTATGTTGAAAAAATCACCGGTATAAAGGTGGCGGCGGTTAAGGTGCTGGTGGAAAACATTGTGTCCGATATTGCAGTTCAAAAGAAGTCGTTAAAATAGGGCTACATCTTAAGAGGAGGTAGCACCGTTGTCAGAATTTAATTTTCGTGATTTACTGATAAAGCATTGGGGGAAACTGGCGGGCGCCCTGGCCGGGTTAGTATTTGCCCTGGTGATAGTAAACTATGGTTTCTGGAAAGGCATATTTATTCTATTTTGTATACTGGTAGGATTAATCCTGGGTTGGATCGTCCAGGGAGACAGCCCGGGAGTGCGGGCCCTGTTAGAAAAGATCTTTAAAGGCAATTAAATCGGCATTGGAGGTTACCTTTATAATTGAGCGGTTTAGGTTTATTTAAGGTCGGTAAACTAAGATGGAATGAACCGGTTATCTTTGGAACGGTGGACCATTTATTTTATTCTAAAAGGAGGCAGGCGGTTTGAGCCGTCGCTTGTCCCGGGAGTTAGCATTTAAAGCCCTGTTTCAAATTGATGTGGGCAAGTCTACCCCCCGGTTGGCCCTGTTGTATACCCTTGAGGGATTTAAATTAATCGGGAAAGAAGTGCTATTCATCCGGGATCTGGTGGATGGTACGTTGGCCAACCTGGATCAGATTGATCAAATTATTAAAAGGCATCTGGTCAATTGGCAGCTGAAGCGGCTTCCGGCAGTGAATCGTAACCTGTTAAGGTTAGCCCTTTATGAAATAATAGGGCGGCCTGATATTCCCCTGGCGGTCACAATTAATGAGGCGTTGGAGCTGGCAAGGAAATACGGTAGCAGCGAAGAAGGGGTAGCCTTTATTAACAGTGTTCTTGACCGGGCCTCCGGAGAAATCTCTTCGAAGGAGGACTAGGTTTTTGTATGTACTGGCTTTTGATACCTCCGCCTATACCAGTTCGCTGGCCCTGGTGGATGAAGAAGAGCGCCTGCTCTGGGAGGGGCGCCGCATTCTAACTGTTGATTTGGGGCGGCTGGGGCTACGACAATCAGAGGCAGTTTTTGCCCATATCAAGAATTTAGCCCCTCTCTGGGAGGCGGGGGCAAAGCGGCTAGGCCGGGGAAAATTGGCGGCGGTAGCCGCTGCAACCCAACCCCGACCGATTGAGGATTCATATATGCCGGTATTTAAAGTGGGCCAGGCTTTTGGAACATTTATTGCCCAAACCATGGATCTACCATTTATATCCACCTCACACCAGGAGGGGCATATCATGGCCGGCCTCTGGTCTGCTGGGCTGCCCCCCGGTCGATATCTGGTAGCCCACCTGTCGGGTGGGACCACAGAACTACTGACAGTAACCGAAAATCCCCCCGGTCATCTGCGGATCCGGATCATTGGCGGTAGCCTAGATCTGCATGCCGGCCAGTTTGTTGATCGGCTGGGAGTAGCCATGGGTTTCCAGTTTCCGGCCGGTAAAGCTCTGGAAGAGTTGGCCGGTAGTGCCTCCGGTGTCCTTAAACTTCCGGTGGCGGTGACCGGTACACAGATCAGTTTTTCCGGGCCGGCCAGCCAGGCGGAACGCTATCTGCAACAGGGTTGCTGTTACCGGGAGCTGGCCCGGGCGGTGGAAATATGCCTGGCCGACTCCCTGGCCCGGGTCCTGGAAGCGGTACCCAACCTGTCCTCCTTTCAAGGGTTATTGTTAGTAGGCGGGGTTGCCTCCAACCGGTTTATCCAGCAGCGGTTAAAAGAGAGGTTTAATGTACTGCCAGTAAGTGGGGCTGCTGCTGGATTTTCTGGTGATAACGCGGTGGGGGTGGCGGTGCAGGCTGTCCGGAGGCTGGCCCAAGAATAAATAGCGACCTTCGGCTAAAAGGATATTGCAGACAATTGGCGAAATGTAGATAATACCGACTAGCTAAAAAAGGTCAAAGATTACGAATAGTTTCCTGTGCAGGGGGTGATGCCGGGAAAAGGTAAATATTTTCTTATACAATACATTCTAGAAATATCCGAGGGAGAGGGAAATATGGCCAAAATTTATTTTAGTAGCTGGAACGGTCGGGTAATCGATGACCGGGCCAAAGAACCGCATCGGCGGCTGGAAACAACCGAACTTAATCTTCCTGAGAAATTAAAAAATCAACCGGTAAGGGCCCTTATCGGTTGGGGCGGCCTGGTGATTGTAGATCCAAAAATTAATATTGTCCAGGCCCTTAAACTATATTTTGAACAGGTTCAGGAAGAATCATGCGGTCGTTGTGTACCCTGCCGTGTCGGCAGCCGGGTGATTGCCGAAAAACTTGGGCGGCTGGTAAGTGGAAAGGGGACGGCCCTCGATCTACAGGTACTGACGCGTCTGGGTCACCTGGTTAAAGATTGCTCTCTGTGCCAGTTGGGACAAACTTCGCCGGTCCCCCTGTTGGAGGCACTTAAATATTTTGAACCTGATTTTAAGGCCTGCCTGGAGAACGGTGGGTCGGTTGCTGAGAACCTGCATTTTCAATCATTACTGACTACCCCATGCCAGAATGGTTGTCCGGCCCATATCGATATCTATAAATATATTGGTGCGATCGGTGAGGGCCGCTACCGGGAGGCACTGGCAGTTATTCGCGATAAAACCCCCCTAGTGGGAACCCTGGGGCGGGTCTGTGTTCATCCCTGCGAAGACAATTGTCGCCGGGGGCTGGTCGATGAGCCGCTATCGATCCGGGTATTGAAACGTTTTGTAGCCGATGAAGAGAGCCGGTGGGGAGCGGCTTCTCCCCCGGTTGGCCCTGTAAGGAAGAGGGGCAAGGTGGCGGTAATCGGTTCCGGTCCGGCCGGGCTTAATGCGGCCTATCACCTGGCAGGGAAGGGTTATGCTGTTACTATTTTTGAAGCCCTTCCGGTGGCGGGGGGAATGTTGGCGGTGGGGATACCGGCCTATCGCCTGCCCCGGGAAATTTTAAAGGCCGAAATAGACCTGGTCCGCTCCCGGGGGGTAACGATCAAGCTTAATACCCGGGTCGGGGACGAATTGCCGTTGGAACAGCTTTGGGAGGAAGGGTTCGGCGCTATTTTTATTGCTACCGGGCTACACCGGAGTAGCTCTATGCGAGTGGACGGAGAGGAGGCCGGCTACCGGGGCTTTATACCGGGGGTCGAATTTTTGCGGCGGATTAACCTGGGTGAGCCTATTGAACTGGGGGAACGGGTGGCGGTAATCGGCGGCGGAAACGTGGCCATGGACTGTGCTCGCTCTTCCCTAAGACTGGGGGCCCGGGAGGTCAACCTGGTATACCGCCGTTCTCGGGCGGAGATGCCAGCCAACGAGGAGGAAATTATCGCGGCCGAGAAGGAAGGGGTCAGCTATCATTTATTGGCTAATCCGGTCTCCATCCTGGCTGAAAACAATCGGGTTGTCGGTATGGAATGTATAAGGATGAAACTGGGTGAGCCAGACAGTAGCGGAAGGCGGCGGCCGGTGCCTGTCGAGGGCTCCGAATTTGTGATGGAGGTGGATACCATTGTGCCGGCCATCGGCCAGGTAGCGGATTTGACCTTCCTAGGAGAGAATAGCGGGGTTGGTATCTCCCGGTGGGGGTTGATTGAAGCGGAGCCTATCAACATGGCTACCGCCCGGCCAGGCATTTTTGCCGGGGGTGATGTAGTACTAGGGGCACGCACAGTAATTGAGGCGGTGGCCACCGGAAACCGGGCTGCGGAGGCGATCGATAACTATTTAAGCTGTGGGAAGGGAGCCCCTAATTCGAAGGTGGCTCTGGAGCATTTTATAGAACAGGTGGGAGTTTTTAATCCCGACGAGAAAATTTCAATGTTAGGAGGTAAAAAGAGGCAGGCTGAAGAGGCCCGGCCTGTCTCCGAAAGGTTAACCGGTTTTAGCGAGGTTGAATTAGGTTTCAAGAGCCCGGTGGAGGCTGTCTGCGAGGCGGAACGCTGTGCCTTTTGCCTAAGCCTGGGGGTAGTAATTACGGAGCTGCGGGGAGGGGAAAACTGTGAAAACAGTTAAGCTAACGATCAACGGCCGAGAGGTATTATCAATGGAGGGGGCTACTATTCTGGAAGCTTCCCGGGAAAACGGAATTCATATTCCTACATTATGCTATCATCCCCGCCTGCGTCCCTTGGGACAATGCCGTATCTGCCTGGTAGAGGTAGAGGGGCTGGATAAGCCCGTTACTGCCTGCGATAATATGGTGCAAGAGGGGATGGCGGTTACTACCGATACCCCGGCGATACGCCGGGCCAGGGAGGAGATTTTAAGCCTGTTGCTTTCCACCCATCCTTTTGAGGATTGCCTTACCTGTGAAAAAAGCGGAGCCTGTGAACTGCAGGAAAGCGCCTATACTTTTCAGGTTGAACT
>JAAZLS010000042.1 GCA_012799185.1 Bacillota bacterium
ATATCTCGCGATCAAACTTCATTTCCCGCAGGTTAAATCTAAATAGCTCGTGGGTCCGATTTAAATAGACAATCCCGATCAGGAAAGAAAAGGCTTGCGCAATAATTGTTGCCCAGGCGGCACCGGCCACGCCCCACTTAAAAACTATGATAAACAGCAGGTCCAGCCCTATATTCATCAGGGTGGCAATGATCAAAAAATAGAGCGGAGTTTTAGAATTACCCAAACCCCTTAAAATAGCGCTAATAGAATTGTAGCCAAACATGGCAGTAATTCCTATAAATATTATATTCAAGTACTGTTTGGCCAGCGGATAAACATCGGCCGGAACTTTTAATAAGGTTAAGATGGGCCCGCTTAATAGCAAGCCAACAACAGTAATTATTAAGGAGGCTACGGCCAAGAATATATAAGCCGTGTCGATGGTCCTTTTAACCTTTTTCATTTCCCCGGCACCGTAATATTGGGCAATTAAAATAGTGGTGCCCATGGCTACCCCCATGATCAGGGAAATAAGCAGAAAGGTAACCGGGAAACTGATCCCCACGGCGGCCAGGGCCCCTTTCCCCAGCACCCGCCCCACGATTATACCGTCTACCGAAGTGTATAGCTGCTGAAACACATTACCGATTAGCATGGGTAAAGCAAAGTTAAAAATAAGCCTGGCCTCGTTGCCGGTAGTTAAATCTTTCATCAGATCTTCCTCTTAGGTAGTGTGTTAAACTTGTAATAACTCGTCCGGTCCCGGGGTGGGATCCCGGCCTGCGGATACGGGGCCACCCCTTTCCTATTATACCTTGCCGGTGACCGCCCGGTAAAATAACTAAACTGGTTTTTTTACTATTGTGAACAGTTTTAAAATATTATAAACTAGGCAGGGAATCAACAGCCTACGAGGAGGATTAAAATCAATTGAGGAAGAGAGCGGTAAAGCCGGTGGTGGCGGCAATCCTGGGCCTGTTAATACTTTTCCTTTATGCCGGCAACAACTGGATCCAGGTAAGCCGTCTCCAGGTTAAGAGCGGCGACCTGCCGCAAGCCTTTGATGGGTTCAAGATTGTCCATATCGGCGATCTCCACGGTAAGGAGTTTGGGCCGGGTAACGCCAACCTGGCCCGCATGATTAAAAAGCAGGCGCCCGATTTAATCCTGACCAGCGGTGACATGATCAACTCCCGGAACGATGACGGGGGCGCCTTTATTGCCCTCTTAAACGAGTTGGATGGGGTCTGCCCGGTGTACTGCTCGTTAGGTAATCACGAACAGCTGGTACAAGATCGGGATCAAAACACCGGGACCACAGTTTTCAACTCCTTTGAAAAGAGCCTTCGGGGGGCGGGGGGCAACCTGTTAGACAATCAACGGGTCGAGCTTTCCCGAAACGGCGATGCCATCTATATTTACGGGCTAACGACCGCTCTGTATCACTATACGGGCGGCGATACCGCCTACTGGGAGGGGGCCGATTTAAAAGCTGAATTCTTAGAAGACCGATTGGGGCCTCCCGCCCAGGATCGGTACAATATACTGTTAGCCCACAACCCAAAATATTTTGGTGTGTATAGAGACTGGGGGGCCCACCTAATCCTCGCCGGCCATATTCACGGGGGGATAATCCGACTCCCCTATCTCGGCGGGGTTTTCTCCCCCGACATCACCTTTTTCCCGCCTTATGATGCCGGGCTCTACCGATTGGGAGAATCCCAAATGTATGTCACCCGGGGGCTGGGGAATTCGACCATCCCCTTCCGCCTTTTAAACCGCCCGGAGGTGACGATAATCGAACTTATCCGGGAATAAATCAATCGGACCCATCAGGCTAGCTCCAACCGGCCGCTGAAAATAATGCCTTAATTCCCTGCCGTAGCTTTTACCTTCTCCCCGACCGGCCCCGCTGCGGCGGCGATTTTTCTTAATTCTTGAAGGATCAGGTACAGGGGATCCGCATCCCAATCAGCCGGATAGAGATTGGAACGGATACCTTCCACCTTCGTGATTAGAGCGGTAATTCTTAGGGCAACTATGCTTTCCATTTTTCTCCTCCCCCAACAGGCTATTTTTATCTATCTTATGCCGCTGCCACGAATAGGGTCCTTTTACTGGGGGCAGCTCCCATTGGATTCCCGGCTTGCCAAGTAGTATTACCCCCCTGATCGGCAAATCCTTCCTCAAAATATTCAGGCTACTTTTAAAAGAGCATCCATTTTTTGCCCACCCCTTTTTACACCCATTTTATAATCGGTCAGATACCGGGCCCTCCGCCGGGCAACCCTGGTTGACACCCAGGACAGGTTATCGGTATAATCGCCACAACGGCTAACGAGAGCCCTGTACATATAGGTCTTGCTGGAGCATATCGAATAAAGGAGGAATAGTCATTGCATGTTTATTCCGCCCCCTTACAGCCACTCGCTGAAAAACTACGTCGGGGCACAGTTGATCTGGAACAGTATATTAAAGATCTTTGCGTGCATATTGAAAAGGTAGAGCCGGAGGTGCAGGCCTTCCTTGCAGAACCGAACCGGCAGGAGCGCCTCTTGGCAGAGGCTGCCGCTCTAAAGAAACGGTACCCAGAGCCGGCGGAGCGTCCTTTACTATATGGAATCCCGGTAGGAGTAAAAGATCTGCTCCGGGTTGACGGTTTCCCCACCCGGGCCGGTTCCCGCCTGGATCCAACCCTTTTTGAGGGACCGGAGGCAGATGCGGTAAAGCTTTTACGGGAGGCCGGAGCACTAGTGCTGGGCAAAACAGTTACTACTGAATTTGCCTATTGTGAACCCGGTCCCACCCGCAATCCCCACAATCTAAACCATACACCGGGCGGTTCCAGTAGCGGTTCCGCAGCGGCGGTAGCAGCCGGGATGTGCCCCCTGGCCCTGGGGACCCAGACCATGGGCTCGGTAACCCGGCCGGCATCCTTCTGTGGAATTATCGGTTTTAAACCCAGCTATAACCGTATTCCCACCGCCGGGCTGGTCTATTTCTCGTCTTCCGTAGACCAGCTGGGGCTATTTACCCAGGACCTGGCGGGAATGGAATTGGCGGCACCGGCTTTTGGCCGCGACTGGCAACCGGATCCTACCCCCGCTAAAGGACCGGTGATCGGCATTCCCGAGGGGCCCTACCTGGAGCAAGCAAAGCCGGAGACCCGCAAGGTTTTTGAGCAACATTTATCCCGGTTGGCCGATGCCGGCCTGGAGATCAAGCGAATCCCCGTTCTAGAAGATGTGGCCACCCTGGCCAGGCAACATAACCGGATGGCCGCAGCCGAGATAGCTGCCGCCCATAGCTCGTGGTTTTCTCGCCAGCGGGATCTCTATCGTTCTCGCACGGTACAGATTATTGAGGAAGGTCAGAAGATAGGGGAAGAAGAGTTGGAAGAAGCCCGCCGGGGGCGGGGTGAGCTACGCCGTCGCCTGGAAGAAGTGATGGAGGAGGCAGCGATCGACCTGTGGGCCGCTCCTTCCACCCGGGGGCCAGCCCCGGAGGGGATCAGTTCCACTGGAGATCCGGCTATGAACCTACCTTGGACCTACGCTGGCCTACCGACAGTCACCCTCCCGGCCGGCAAGGCGGATAACGGGCTCCCGCTAGGGTTGCAATTAATAGCCCCCTTCTGGGCCGATGAAAAATTATTGACCTGGACCCGTCGCCTGGCCGGTTACCTAACTTAATAATTCAAAGGGCCGGGTATGCTTTCATACCCGGCCCTGTAATTTATGTATCGCACCAAGAGAGAACCTCTTGCTTGATTAGACCCAGTTTTTCCTCCGCCTGCCGGGCGGTCCCGGCACTAACTGCAAAATATATTTTTATTTTAGGCTCGGTTCCCGAAGGACGGATGCAGAACCAGGCCCCGCTTTCCAGTTTATAATAGACCACTTCGGATCGGGGCAGCCCGCTGGGATATTCCTCTCCACCGGGTAGCTCCCAACATTTGCCCCGGGCATAATCCCTTTTCTGAACCACCCTCTCTCCGGCTACCTGCGGCGGTATCTGATCAAAAGCCTCCATTAAGTCTACCGCCCTCTTCATATCCGGCAAATCGATCGAGACTAGCTCTTCGTGAAAGTAGCCGTACTTTTGATAGAGACGATCCAACACCTGGAGCAAGGTTTCCCCCCGCTCTTGGTGATAGGCGGCCATCTCTGCGATCAGGAGGGAGGCTCCCACCGCATCTTTATCCCGCGCGTAAGTACCCGCCAGGAACCCGTAACTTTCTTCATAGCCAAACAGAAAGCGGTATTCCCCGGTCTTTTCAAACCGATTTATTTTCTCTCCAATGTATTTAAACCCGGTCAGGGTCTCCAGGGTTTTAACTCCATAATCGTCGGCAATTTTTCTTCCCAGATCCCCGGTAACAATCGTCTTGATCATGACCCCATTCGGGGGCAACTCCCCCCGTTCCTTTAGCCGCCCCAAGAGATAGTCCAGTAAAAGGGCCCCGATCTGATTGCCATTAAGCTGTTCATACTCTCCCCGAAAATTGCGCACCGCACATCCGACCCGGTCACCATCCGGATCGGTAGCCAAGACCAGGTCTGCCCGCCTGGAGCGGGCCCGCTCCAGGGCCAATTTAAAGGAGGCCGGCTCCTCCGGGTTGGGTGTCTCTACCGTGGCAAACTCCGGGTCAGCCTCCATCTGCTCCTCCACCACCGTGAGATCCACGTAACCGCCCTGGCGCAGCAGGTCGGGGATTAGGTAAGCCCCGGTCCCATGAAGAGGGGTGTAAACTACCTTCACCGATGCCAGCGGGGAGGATAGGGATAAAGAGCGGACCGCTTCCAGATAGGCCCGATCTATCTCCGGACCTACCAGCTCCAGTTGACCCCCGGACCGAGCCTCCTCCCAACCCATGGTACGTACATCTTTAAAAATATCTACCCGAGCAATCGCCTCTACCAGGCGGTCGATCATCGGCGAGACTGCCTGCCCGCCCCCGGGGCCATAAATTTTGCATCCATTATAATTCGATGGGTTATGGCTAGCCGTAATGACGATCCCGGCGGCACAGCCCAACCGGCGGATGGCAAAGGAGAGCTCGGGGGTAGGCCGGGGGTTTTCAAATAAAAACACTTTGAATCTATTGCCCGCCAGCACCAGGGCGGCCTCCCGGGCAAATTCTAAAGAAAGATGGCGGGTATCGTAGGCGATGGCTACTTTTTTTCCGCTTTCGGGTAGTTTTAGATCCTGCAGGTACTGGGCCAGCCCCTGGGCAACCCGGCGAACCACATAGCGATTCATCCGATTCCTACCGGGACCTATTAAACCACGCATCCCCCCGGTGCCAAACTCCAGTTCGCCGCCGAAACAGCTGCAGATGCTTGCCTTATCACCGGCCATCTCCTCCAACTGTCTCCGGGTAAGCCGATCCAAATCCGGGTAGTCCAACCAGCGCCGGTAGTGTTGTTCCGGCTCTTCCTCTTCCCCCGGCGCCCGGCCATAATCATTCTGGTAGCGAATAATATCATTTTCCCCCAAGTAGCTGCCCTTTTGCACCTCGATCACCTCTAGTAGTTTCTCTCCATGATTTTCCAGGCGGTGTTTGGCCCCTACCGGGATATAAACTGTCTCCCCGGCCTGCAGACGATGCACTTTTTCATCGATAGTAACCGTTGCCTCTCCTTCAACCACCACCCAATGTTCGCTGCGGTAGCGGTGACTCTGCAGGCTGAGGCGTTTCCCTGGAAGGATGCTAATCCGCTTCACCTGGTAGCTGGCTCCCATCGCCAGGCTGGTAAAATGCCCCCAGGGTCGGTTGACGGTACGATGATGAAGATATTCCGGTGCCCGTTCCCTCTCCAACGCCTCGGCCAGCCCCTTAACCTCTTGGGCCCGTTCCCGGGCACATACCAGCAGTGCGTCATCGGTATCGACAATGATTGTTCCCTCCAACCCCAGTACGGCTACCAGCCGCGATCCGGAAAGTAACAGGCTGTTTTGGGTATCTCCCGCCAGGATTCTTCCCCGACAATAATTCCCATCTTCGTCCTTGGGCATCACCTGGTAATACGCTTCAAAACTGCCCATATCACTCCAGTCGATCGTTGCCGGGAGCACTGCCACCTCTTCTGCCTTCTCCATGATCCCGTAATCGATGGAGATAGACTCCATCTTTTCATAGGCTTTCTCCAGCCGGAGCTCCCCCTCCCAATTGATCCGGTCCAACCGGGCGGACACCGCCGGCAGGTAACGGCGGTAGGCCGATCTCAAGACCCCCACCTTAAACATAAAGATACCGCTGTTCCACAGGAAACGCCGATCCTTTATATATTTTGCCGCCCGCTCTTGATCGGGTTTCTCTATAAACTGCTCCACCCGGTAGGTATCTTTATCCAGTCGCTCTCCTTTACAAATATAGCCATAACCGGTCTCCGGGTAGGTGGGATCAATCCCAAAGGTAACCAGCCCGAATTTCTCGGCTGCCCCCTTCCCCCTCTTTAACAGCTCCATGAACTTCCCCCCCCCGGGGATCAGGTGATCCGAGGGGAGAACCGCCATGATGGTTTCCGGCCCCCGGTGGTGGTCCAGGTACCAGGCTGCCAGTCCAACAGCCGGGGCAGTATTGCAGGAGCGGGGCTCGAGCAACATTTTGATCCGGGACAGTTCCATCCCCATTGCCGCCAGCTGCCGTTTAATCTCCGCCTCTTGGGGGGCATGGGAGACAATAATGATCGGGCGTCCTCCCGTATCGTCCATAACCCGGGCCAGGGTTTCCTGTAAAAGGCTCCTTCCTCCTCCACCAAGGGGGAGGTATTGCTTGGGAAACTGCTCCCGGCTAAGTGGCCAGAGGCGGGTTCCACTTCCGCCGGATAAAATTACAACGTCCATCCCTGCGGTTCACCCCCCGGAGCCCGGCCGGCCGAGCCCTCCTTTTCCTTTCCCCCACCGGGAGTAGTCGCCGCCATTTCGTTGAGCCGAATATAACCCTTTTGTAGGGCCAGGTACATCCGGTGTTGCGCCAGCAACAGGGATACGGTAGATTCGCCCCCCTGGTTCCAATTAAGCCCCCCCGGTTGTAAACCATCATGGCACCCGCCGCTGGAAAAGTCAATGAGGGGCCGGTTGATATCGTTGAAACCAAAAAACCAGTTGTAGGCCCATTCCATGGCCGACTGCCAGCGGGCCTGCCCGGTAGCAATATAGGCCTGGTAACAGGCATCAACCAGGGCGGCTGCATCCAGGGGCTGCTGATCAAATTGTGCTTTTTTACCGCTACGCCAATACCAGCCCCTATTACCGACCAACGAAAGATGGCCCTGGGAGGGATCGGTTTGAATGGAGATCAACCATTCTAAACCCTGCAACCCAGTTTTAAGTATCTTCTCTTCCTCCAAGTACCTCCCGGCTGCTACCAGAGCCTGCGGTATGCGGGCGTTATCATAGGCCACCAGTTCCTCCGGCCAGAACCAATCATCCCTTGCCGGGGCGGGAAACTGCTCGGATAACCGTTTGCTTAATACCTCCACTAGCTCCCGTGCCCCGGGATCACCACCAAAGCTTTTAAGGTAATGAAGCGCTCCGATAATAGAGAAGGCCCAGGCCCGGGGTGAAGTAAAACCGGGCAACGGGCGGAGGCACTCTTTAAAGGTTCGGGTTACCAGGCCCAACAGCGATTCCAGCGGCGGGTACTGGGCAATATAACCCAGGGCCCAAACCGTGCGCCCGTGGCTATCCTCAGAGCCGCTCTCCTCTTCCCAACAGCGGTGGTACGGCAGAATATTGCGCATCCGCCCGGTTCCCGGGTTGTATGCATGAAGCAGGAAGCTAAGGTAGATACGGAAAAGGGGCAGAACCGATGGATCTTTAAACAGGTGCCAGTTCATGGCGGCAACGATCAGGGCCCGGGCATTATCATCGGTACAGTAACCATGCTCCCGATCCGGTACCGTATAGTGGGCATGTTGAAAGAGGCCGGTATCATCGGTCAGGGCCCGCAGGTGATCCAGCTTGATCGCCGGCGGGGCGGCACTCCGGGTTACCGCCGGACTCCGACCCCGTGCCCTGGCGGAATGGCTATAACTTTGCAGGGCGGTTTCAAAGCAGGCGGCATATTTCAAGACCACCTCTCTCCAGATCATCTGGCGACCGTACTGGTACGATTGTTTGCGCATCCGGTTGCGCAGCTCTTCGTCTTCAACGAGGGTCAGCAGGGCCTTCGCCATGGTCTCGCTATCCCGAAAAGGAACCAGGCAACCGCGGTCCTCCGCCAACAACTCCCGGGCATACCAATAGGGGGTAGAGATAATGGCCTTACCGCAGGCTAGGGCATAGGCCAGGGTCCCCGAGGTAATCTGGTCCTTATTCACGTACGGGGTCAAGTAGATATCGGTAGCCACCAGGAATTCAATCAACCGTTCCAGGGACACATACTCGTTGTAGAAGGTGACATTATCCTGTAATCTTTTTTCTGCCACCATTTGTTCCAGGCGGCGGCGGTACCGTTCACCAAAGCGGCGTTTTACCTCGGGGTGAGTCGCCCCGAGCACAATGTAGAGTATTTCCGGGAACCGGGCCGCTACCTTTTCCAGGGCGGCAATGGCGTACTCGATGCCCTTGTTGGGCCCGAGCAGGCCAAAGGTTAGGAGCAACATCCGCCCCTCCGCCTGGAAACCTTCCTTGTAAAAGGAGGGATCGAGAAAAGAAATATCCGGTGCCCCGTGGTGGATCATCACTATTTTAGAGCGGGGGATACCGTAAACCTCCTGCAGCAGCTCTACCGCCTTCTCTGCCTGGACCACTACCCGTGTCGAATACCGGCAGATTGAAATCAGTGTTTTCTTCTGCCCGGCTGTAGGTTCGGCCAAGATGGTATGAAAGGTCGTAACTACCGGTTTCTCCAGCGCCCGGAGCAGGTAAGTTATATGACTGCCATCTTCACCGCCGAAGATACCAAATTCGTGCTGCAGACAGACTACATCAGCCGGCGAAATATTTATAAAAGCGGCCGCCTGCCGGTAATCGCCCCGGTGTTGTTCACGAATATGAAAGCTAACCTCCGGTCCATAATCGTATCCCTGGGGGGTATTATTGAGGGCAATCAGCTCGAAACAGCCCCCTGCATCATCGGCATTACTATCGTTATAAAGCTGCCTAAAATTATCGGTTAGATCGTACGTATAGGTGGCTATACCACATCTTCGGGGGGGATATGTCGATATAAATGCTACTTTTAAAGGCGTAAACAAATTGTTGTTACCCATAACCTCACCTCGTTCTTTTAGCCTTCACCCGTTTAAACTCCCCCATCCCTACTTTCCCCAATCCGGGTATAAACCTCCAGGTAGCGCCGAACCATTACCTCTACCGTAAAGTTAGCCTCTACCCACTCGCGGCAACGCCGGCGGGATAAATCCCTGGCCGAGGCCAGGTACTCCAGCGCCTCCTCCGCGCGCTCGACCAGAAAGCCGGTCTCACCGTGGCGGATCAACTCGGCCATAGAACCCCGTTTGACGGCAATAACCGGTGTGCCGCAAGCCATCGCTTCCACTACGCTTATACCAAAGGGCTCGTTAAAATTAATCAAATGCATCAGGGCTAAGGCCCCCCCCAGCAGGGCCCCCTTCTCCGCCGGCCCCACCGGGCCGATATATTTGACCCGGTCACCATCCAGGGAGGGGGCTACAAGCCGATCGAAATAGTCCTGATCCTGGATAATTCCGGCAATAACCAGGGGTAAACCGGCCTGCCGGGCCAGTTTAATAGCTTCATAAAGCCCCTTGTCCCGATGGATCCGCCCAAAAAAGAGTAGGTATTTCCCCGGCTTGCCACTAAAGGCATATTTCCCCAGGGGGATCCCATGATAGACGGTAGCACAGTAATCCAAATCAGGATGACGATCGGCATTGCTAATAGAGACATAACTTACTCTCCGATTGTATTTTTTATAAACCGGTAAAATTTTGGGCGATGAAAATCCATGGATAGTAGTCACTACCGGTGTGGAAACCAGGCCCGAATAGGTCAGCGGTAAAAAATCATAGTGATTATGAATTAGATCATAGTCGCCGGCCTCTTCAAACAGGGCCGCTAGATGAAGGGATTCCCACACCTTGGGATCCAGTGCCGGATCTTCCGCGTAAGGTCGGGGTACAACGGCGCGAAGACGGGCGGTAGTCAGCGAATCGGCGGTGGCATAAAGGGTTACCTCCACCCCCTGCTTCACCAACCCTTCGGTCAGCCAGCTTGTCACCTGTTCCCAGGGCCCGTAGTGGCGGGGCGGCGTGCGCCAGGCGATGGGAGATAACATGGCAATTTTCATGTTAAGCTAGCCCTAGATCCTCCTTAACCGGTGGGCCCTCCAGGAGGTAACTTAAGAGCGCATCCAGCCGGGCCGTGGCCAGACAAACCGTCGAGTCGGCCGCCCCGTAATACATAAGGAGCTCCCCCGTTGTTTTGTTAAGCACGGTCCCGGTCGGGAAGGTAACCCCGGGCACATCACCAACCCGCTCATAGGGCTCCCGGGGACCAAAGACCCATTCCTCGCTCCGGCGGATAATTTTCCAGGGCTGGTCCAAATCCAGCAGGGCCAGCCCCACCCGGTACAGGCTGCCCGAGACCGTTGTCCGTACTCCATGGTAAATAATCAACCAGCCTTCTTCAGTCTCTATCGGTGGCGGGCCGAGGCCGACCCGGGTACAGTCCCACCAGCCGGGGCGGACCGGGATCAAAATTTTATGATCACCCCAATATTTTAAATCCGGGGAGAAGGCAATCCAGATATGGGCCTCTCCCCGGATAATAGGCCGATGGATTAGAACATAGCGATCTTTTATCAGGCGGGGAAAGAGAGAGGCATCTTTATCCTCTGGGGGGAGCATCGCTCCCTTGCGGGTAAAATTTTTCAAATCCTTGGAGAGGGCCAACGAAACCATGGGGCCATCCTTGGAGAAGGAGACATAGGTTACCGCAAATTCCCGCCGTTCCGGCAACCAGACAATTCGAGGATCCTCAATCCCCCACTGTTCCTCATTTAAAGAGGGATCGGAGCGAAGGGTAGGCCGGCTATCTACCTGCCAGTTAGTCACCCCGTCTTTACTGCGGGCAAAGGTAAGATGGGAAAATCCGCGCATATCTTCCACCCGGACCAGCAGGTAGGTCTCCCCATCATGGGTTATTGCCCCGGGATTGAAAGTAGAGTTAGCCGGATAGGGCCAGCGCGCCGGTGATAGGATGGGATTCCCTCCATAGCGAAAAAAAAGCTTGCCATGATGTTTAAGATTGCTCATGTTCAACCCCTCAGTTTAAAATTTATCTGCCATTGTATTAAGAAGGAATGAAGTAATCGGGATGGATCGCTGGTATATGAATTAATTCTACTGCTATATATATACTTTCTCCCTACCACTCTGTATTCCTTCTTTTTCAATCGCCGGCAAAATACGTAACCGCTTACCCCCTTCATTTTTACCGGTAGGCAAAATAATATGCCTTTTAGGGTTTTAGTAGCCTGGAATAGTAGTGGTCCAACGTATAGACTACGGCCAACGGGTTATGCCCGGTGACCCGATCTTTGGCTGCCAGCACCGTCGTCGGGGCCTGGGAATATTTAAAAAATAGGGAATCGTGGCCCACGCATAAGCCAAGGACGACATTAAAATCGGTAGCGGCGGCGTTAAGAACCTTTGCCTGGCCGATCGGATTGCACATGGATTCAAACTTTCCTGGGCTGATTTTTTCTTTCTCCTGCACCCCGATCTCCTCCTTAGAAATTCTCCCCACCTTGCAGACCACCGAAACCACATCAAACCCGTGCCCCTCCAAAACCCGGGTCACCGCCGCCGCCTCCCGGTGTAGACCGGTACAAAAGGCCAGTCCCAACCGCCGGTAGCCCATGCGATGGGCAAACTCAGCGATCTCCAAGAGGCGAGGTTTAACCGGCCGGCGTTTTTCGGGGTCTGCCTTATCCACCTCGTAACCGGAGGCCTCCTGCAAGGCGGCCCGGCAGGCAAATTCCCGGTTGCCCGCTTCTCGGTACTCTTCCCGGGATCGCTCTATGGCCGTTCCTTCTAATGTCATCGGGCAAAATACCGGGGCTCTTTTACCCTCCCCCCGGCAAGCTCTCTCCTCCGGCTTAAGCTGGCAATGGGCACATTTCGGCCAATTTCCTTTTGTCATTTTTATAGACCCCCTATATGTTTTAATTGTGTTAATAAACCTTCCATTTCTTCTTTTATTATAGTATACCTTTCGTCTCCCCCGGCAGAATCTTTTCTATTGCAAAATAGCAAAAAAATGCAGGGGGTTACCCTGCATATAATAGTAGGAGGTTAGGTTTTTGCTTGTTGTAATATATTCTATTCTACAGAGAGGGAACAATCCCTCCTATATTCTAAATTATCTTATATATGGGAATATTGCCAACATGGGTTTTGCCGTGATGAATAATTTATTAGTTCCTTCATATACTAATGAATGAAAACAGAGGTCTTTAACTGCCGGGCCCAGGTTGTAGTAAGGTCAAAACGGCTTTGCTCCAGCCGGCCAAAGGTTGGTAACGGGTCAAAAGGGCTCGTTATCAGCCGGCGGGAAGATCGTTGCAGGTTCCCTAGGGCTCTGTAACAGTCAACGGATTGTTACAGGGTCAAAACAGGATCTGCCGCGGTCGAGCTAAGACCGGTCTAAGTTCCTAGGCTGGGTAAAGGTCAAGGTTGCTTTGCGAGATCGGTAACGGCCTGCCGGCGGTTACCGGTTTCAAAGGGATTTATACCGGTCGAGCAACGGTTAATGACGGTTCTGAAACGGTCTAATCTAGCCGTCAGGTTAGATTAGGCTGTCCAGGGATCCTCATTAGCCAGAGCGCAGGCAGTTAGAGGCTTCTGTTTTTGTCCGCCCCTCTACCCCTGGAATCACCCTTGCTATTTCCATCGTTTAAGCCGATAATTAAACTAACAACTTGGCCGGAGGGGAACCATGAATAGTCGAAATGTGGCCCGGGCCGCCTTAAATTTGGCCATGACCTCCTCCCGGGAGGAAGAGACTGCGCTGAAAGAAAAGCTTGCCGCCGGGGGCATTAAGGCAACCGCCGTAGACTATGGCGGGG
>JAAZLS010000006.1 GCA_012799185.1 Bacillota bacterium
CCGACGGCACCAGGTTGCCGGCCTGCTAGGGCCTCCGCTAAATCTACCGGCCGGAGCCTCCCCCGGCCCACCCGAATCAGGCTTCCTACCATTAACCGCACCATTTTGTAGAGGAAACCCTCCCCTTCAAATGTAAATCGCAATAACTGTTGATCAGGCAGGTTAATCACTAAAACCCGGTGGAGAGTTTTTACCGGTGAACCGGTAGAGCTCCCCCGAGCCCGAAATGCTGAAAAGTCATGCCTACCCCCCAGTAGAGAGGCCCCCTCTGCCATGGCCCCCAGGTCCAGGCTGAATGGGCAGTGCCAGGTATAGCGCCGCTTCATTACCCGGGGAAAGGGGGCCCGGTCCAAGGTATAGCTGTAAAATTTTTTTCGGGCACTAAAACGGGCATGGAACCGAGCCGACCTTTTCTCTGCCTCCCATACCACTATCTCCCGGGGTACCAGGGAATTTATGGCCCGGGGGATCTTATCCACCGGGATATAAAAGGGAGCCGGGTAATTCACCACCTGCCCCAGGGCATGGACTCCGGCATCGGTCCGACCGGCAGCTGTAATCCTTACCGGCTGCCTATAGATCCGGTTTAAAGCCGCCTCCAGCGCCCCCTGGATGGTAGGTATATTGCCGGCCTGTAGCTGAAAACCTGAAAAATTGGTTCCATCATAGCTGACTTTTAGGCAGATATTTGTCAAGAAGATCCCTCCCCCAGGCCACCTCCTAGATATGGCTAATGGTAACTACCGCCAGCAACCCGGCTGCAGAGAGCAGTGTTAACCAGTCGGCTGGCCCCACCCTGGCCGTCTTTAAAGAGCTTCTTTCCGCTCCCACCTGGTAACCACGGGCCTCCATCGCTAAGGCCAGCTCATCGGCCCGGCGGAAGGCACCAACAAATAAGGGAATGATCAGAGGAGTCAGGTTGCGAATCTTTTGGCGAAGCCCCCCCGTATCAAAGCTAACCCCCCGGGCCATCTGGGCCCACATGATGCGTCTACTTTCCTCCATTAACGTAGGGATAAACCTTAAGGCTATGGTCATAATTAATGCTATCTCGGCCACCGGTACCCGCAACCGCTGTAAGGGCTTTAACAGGTATTCAATCCCCGCTGCCAGCGAAAGAGGGGCGGTAGTAAAGGTAAGGAGCAAGGTTGTCCAGATCAACAATACTAGCCGGGAGGCCATGAATGCCCCTCCGCTAATCCCCAGGGAATCCACTGTAAACCGGCCTACTCGCAGGAGAACCACCCCGCCCTTGTTAGTAAGGGCATAGACGACCAGGGTAAATAAAATAATGTAGAGGACCGGCCTTAACCCGGTCACCAGCCGTTGCAGAGGCAGGCCGGAGCAGCCATATAGCCCTAGAACCATGAGCGCAAAAAGCCCCAGTCCCGTAAAACTTTTAATCATAAATAGGGCCGCCAGTACCACCAACAGTGAAATAATCTTGACCGGGGGAATCAGGCGGTGCAGAAAAGAATTTCCCGGGATATACTGCCCAATGGCTACCCGGTTAACCACTGTTCCCACCCCACCAGGAGACTATTTCCTCCCGGGCAGCTGCTAATTCAAATACGGCGGTGCTGACTCCTGCTCCCCTTAAAACCAATCGTCGCATGATATCGGTTACCGGTGGTAGGTATGGCTCATAACCCTGCGCCAACCTCCGAAGCACCCCTTCCACCTCCCCGGCGGCAACTACCCGCCCCCGTTCTAAAAATAGGATCTGATCGGCTAAAGATATAAAATCCCCCAGGTGGTGGGAGACTACGATCACCGTCATCCCCTGGCGCCGGAGGTCGGCCAGTAAGAGAGCCAGTTGCCGCCGTCCCCCGGAATCCAACCCGGCGGCCGGTTCGTCCAATATTAAAGCCTCCAGCTCCAGGGGCAGTAAGGAGGCAATGGCAACCAATCGCTGCTGGCCGGCACTAAGATTAAAGGGAGAACGACCCCGGAATTGCTCATAATCCAATCCGACCCGTTCCAGGGAGACTTTAACCCGCCGGGCCACCTCTGCGGAGGATAAACCTAGATTAGCCGCAGCAAAGGCCACTTCATCAAATACGGTCTCTGCGAAAAACTGTTGTTCCGGTATTTGAAACACCAGCCCCAGGCGGCGCCGAATCCGGCCAAGGGCCGCCTTGTCGGAGCCCAGCTCCTCCCCGTCGATTAGAACCCGCCCCGAACTGGGGAGAAGTAATCCATTGAAATGTTGAATTAAGGTTGACTTGCCGGAACCGGAAGGCCCGGCAATAAGAACAAAACTGCCCGGTTTCCAGGAGAGGGTAATCCCCTCCAGCGCCCAGCATTCCCAGGGGGTCCCCGGTGAATAGATATGGGTCAACCGCTCGGTTTCAATAAGCATAAGCTATCCACCAACTCCTGGTTTTGGACAATTCCTGCTGGTAGCGCCAGCCCCTCCTCCCTGAGGAGGGCGGCCAACTCCGCCGCCGTGCTGGAGGTCAAGCCGGCCGCATGCAACCGCCCCAAATCCGTTAACACCTTTTCCGGTGGGCCGTCGGCAGTTACCCGCCCCCGGTCCAGCAGGAGTACCCGGTCTGCTAGGGCTGCCTCTTCCAGGTAATGGGTCACCTGGAGCAGCGTCAGCCCCAGTTCCCGTTGCAAGGACCGCAACAACTCTTGCAACTCCCGGCGGCTGTCCGGATCCAGCATGGAGCTGGGTTCATCGGCCAGCAAGCATTGCGGCTGCATGGCTATTGCCGAGGCGACAGCCACCTTTCGCTTTTGCCCCCCCGATAGTAGATGGGGCGGATAGGCGGCCAGGTGGGAAATATTTAACTTTCCCATAGCCCAGTCCACCTGTTCCCGAATTTTCTTAGGATCTACCCGGTAATTTTCCAGGCCGAAGGCAATCTCTTCCTCTACGGTGGTAGCTACCAGTTGATTGTCGGGATTTTGAAAGATCATGGCGCAGATCCGCCGGATCGACGGCAGCTGGGATGTACAAGAGGTAGTACGGCCGCTAACCAAGACCTCCCCTCGGGTGGGTCCAAGCAAACCGTTAAAATGTTTTAACAAGGTTGTTTTACCGGAACCGCTGGGACCGATGATCGCCGTGTGCTGCCCTCGATAGATCTCCAGATCTATTCCCGCCAGGGCAAAGGGTGTGCCCCCTTCGGGCCGGTAAGAGAAATAGAGCCCCCTTGTCTTCAACATTACCCCGGTTTCTCCGGGTAGCCCGTGTACCCCTGGCAATTTAATTCACCAATTCAAGGATTACTACCGGTGCTCCATCGCCCCGTCTTACCCCTTTTTTTACTATCCTGGTATAACCGCCTTCCCGCTCTTCCATCCGGGGAGCAATCGTCTCAAACAACTGGGTTACCACATCTTCATCATAAATATAAGCCGCCGCCTGCCGGCGGGCATGAAGCCCCCCCCGCTTAGCCAGGGTAATCATTTTCTCCGCCAACGGACGAATAGTATCGGCCTTGGCTTGGGTAGTCTCTATTCGCCCCTCCCGTAAAAAAGAGGTGACCTGGTTTCGCAATAAGGCCCGGCGCGGCCCGCTGCTTCTGCTAAGTTTACGGTAGGACACCTATTATCCCCCCTAGTTATCTATCAGCTACTCTAATCGCCACTACTTAGGGCTAGATCCAGTTCAGTTAACTTTTGCTGAATCTCTTCCATCGATTTTTTCCCTAAATTCCTGATTTTCATCATCTCGTCATAGCTCTTTTGAATGAGCTCCCCCACGGTATTAATCCCGGCCCGCTTGAGACAGTTGAAAGAACGCACAGATAGATCCAGTTCTTCTACCGTCATCTCCAGGATCTTTTCCCGATCCTCTTCCTCCGGATCCTCGACCTCTTCCACCTCGTCTATCTCCTCGGTTAGATTGATAAATAACCGGAGATGTTTGCTCAAGATCTTGGCCGCCTGGCTAATCGCCTCATCCGGATGGAGACTCCCGTCAGTCCAAACCTCCAGGGTTAACTTATCGTAATCGGTAACCTGTCCTACCCGGGTATTCTGCACCTGGTAATTAACCCGTCGAATCGGTGAAAATATTGAGTCTACCGGAATAACCCCGATCGGCTGGTAGGGCATCTTGTTTCGCTCCGCCGGCACGTAGCCACGGCCGTTTGCGGCGGTAATCTCCATATAGAGCCGTCCCCCCTCTTCCAGGGTGGCAATCGGCAGATCCGGGTTAATAATTTCCACCTCTGCCGGGGCATCAATATTACCGGCAGTAATAATACCGGGCCGATTACTATCGATGGTCAGGGTGTGCGGTTCATCGTCATGGATTTTCATGATCAATGATTTCAGGTTCAGGATAATCTGAACCGTATCTTCCAGTACACCTTCCAAAACCGAGTATTCATGGAGAGCGTCTTCAAATTTAACACTGGTCACCGCCGCCCCAGCCAGGGAAGATAACAAGATCCGACGCAAAGCGTTCCCCAAGGTAGTGCCATAGCCCCTTTCCAGGGGTTCCACTACGAACTTACCGTAATGCTCATGCTCATCTTTATCAATCCATTCAATCCTTGGCTTCTCAATCTCAATCATAATAACCCTCCCTAAAAAGCCCTAATTATGGACTATTACCGGGAATATAGTTCCACGATTAAGTGCTCTTCAATAGGTACATCTATCTCTTCTCGCCGAGGAAGCCTAATTACCCGGCCCGATAGATTTTCATTGTCTACTTCCAGCCATTCTCCCGGGCTGGCCGCCCCCCCGCCCGATTCTAGAATCTCTTTAAATAGCGGCAGCTGCCTGCTCTCCGCCCGCACTGATACCTGATCCCCCGCCCGGGTCAAATAAGAAGGTATATCTACCCGGCGGTTATTGACTCGAATATGTCCATGACGTACCAGTTGGCGTGCCTCGGAGCGCGACCGGGCAAAACCTAAACGATAAACAATATTATCCAGGCGGCTTTCCAGTAGTTGTAGCAGGATTTCACCGGTGACCCCCCTGCGACGGTCGGCCTCCTTAAAATAACGCTTAAACTGCCTCTCCATCACTCCATAGATGCGCCGTGCTTTCTGTTTTTCACGTAACTGTTGTCCATACTCTGTATATTTTTGACGGCCCTGGCCATGTTCCCCGGGGGGGTAAGGATGCCTTGCTACCGCACATTTATCGGTATAGCAGCGATCACCTTTTAAATATAGTTTAATTTTTTCCCGCCGGCATAAACGACAGACCGGGCCCCTGTAACGTGCCATAACTTACCTGCACACCTCCTCTTATAGAATAAATATTGCCTTTATACTCTTCGCCGTTTTGAAGGACGGCATCCATTATGGGGTATCGGGGTCACATCTTTAATCATGTTTACCTCCAACCCGGCAGCCTGTAACGAACGAATAGCAGCCTCTCTCCCCGCTCCCGGACCTTTTACAAACACCTCAACCTGTTTCATCCCATGATCTACCGCCACCTTGGCTGCCGCTTCGGCGGCCAACCCGGCGGCAAAAGGGGTCGATTTCCTGGAACCTTTAAAGCCAATACTGCCGGAACTGGACCAGCTAATAGTGTTTCCCCGCTCATCAGCAATACTAATAATTGTATTATTAAAGGTGGACCGAATATGAGCCACCCCATATTCTACATTTTTGCGCTCCCGGCGCCTGACCTTGGCCGTTTTTTTCCCGGTTGCCACGAATGGGCTCCCTCCTTTCTCAGTTTAGCTACCTTTTTCGCTGGATCCCCACAGTTTTACGGGGCCCTTTGCGAGTTCGGGCATTAGTTTTAGTTTTTTGCCCCCGCACCGGCAAACCCCGGCGGTGTCGGAGACCCCGATAACAGCCGATCTCTACCAGCCGTTTAACATTCATTGCCACTTCCCGGCGGAGATCTCCTTCCACCTTATAATTCTTATCGATAAATTCCCGCAGCCTGTTTGCCTCATCTTCGGTAAGATCCCGTACCCGGGTCTCCGGATCAATCCCGGTATGCTGCAAAATATCGGCCGCACGTCTCCTGCTTATTCCATAGATGTAACCTAAAGCCACCTCTACCCGCTTGTCCCGCGGCAAATCTACCCCGGCAATTCTAGCCACTACATTAACACCTCCCTAAAATTTGTACGGGAATATATCCGACCAAATACAGATAGGATCCCCGCCTGGTGGAGTTTTATTCCTGTTAACCCTGCTTTTGCTTATGCTTGGGGTTTTCACAAATTACTACTACCTTCCCCTCACGCCGGACTACTTTGCATTTTTCACACATCGGCTTCACCGAGGGCCTGACCTTCATTCCTCCCAACCTCCTACTTATAGCGATAGGTTATCCGCCCCCGGGTGAGATCATAGGGTGAAAGCTCTACCAAAACCCGATCACCGGGCAAGATGCGGATAAAATTCATACGTATTTTACCGGAAACATGGGCCAGTACTTTTAAGCCATTATCCAGCTTAACACGAAACATAGCGTTGGGGAGGGGCTCCACTACTTTTCCCTCCACCTCTACTACTTCTTTCTTCTTAGACATAAAGTTATCAACCCTCCTTCTCTTGATCCGGCGAGTCCCGGGGAGCTAGTTCACGCAAATACCTTACAATCACGCTATCGGTAAGTTTACCGGCAGCCAGTTCAGCCTTGATCTCCGCCCGCCGGTTATAAGGTTGCAGGTGTCCAATATTTTTACCCTTGGGTCGGTTTAGCGGCCGCCGCCGACCATCTACCAGTAAAACCCGGTTCGGGCCTTCAACCTTCAAAACCAGGTAGTGTTTTCCCTTATCCCGACCGGCTTTCGAACGGACCAGCTGCCCTGGTTCTAATTTTCCCATCTTCCCCTCCCCATGGCAATTAAAGAATAGTTAATATTTCCGGCCCATCTTCCCTCAAGGCTACCGTATGTTCAAAGTGGGCAGAAAGGCTGTGATCACCGGTAACCACCGTCCACTGATCGGACAGCACCTCAACCTCCCAATGACCATAGTTAACCATCGGCTCTATGGCCAATACCAGCCCCTCCTGCAGCAACGGCCCCCTCCCGGGAGCACCATAATTGGGAACCTGGGGATCTTCATGCAACCGGGTGCCGATACCGTGCCCGGCATAGGCCCGGACCACCGAAAAATTATTCTTTTTAACATGGCTATAGACCGCATGGGAAATATCGGTAAGTCGCCCGCCGGGTTTCATGGCAGCAATCCCCTCCTGCAAGGACTGCCGGGTAACCTCAAGCAGCCGGGCAGTCTCGGGAAGGAGCTCTCCCACGCCAAAAGTAGCCGCCATATCACTACAGTAACCCTTTAGCCGCACCCCCAGGTCTATACTGATGATATCTCCCTCCTGTAACCGTCGCAGACCGGGAATACCATGGACTACCTCGTTGTTAATAGAGGTGCAGATGGAGGCCGGGAAATTATGATACCCCTTAAATAGCGGCTCTCCGCCCGCTTTCCGGATCATGTCTTCCGCTATTTTATCCAGGCTACCGGTAGTAATCCCCGGTTTTATCTCCCGCTGTAGTGCCTGCAAGACAGCGGCGGCAACCCGACCCGCCTCCCGCATCAGGGCGATCTCTTCTGGAGTTTTGATCACAATCATAACTGAATTGCCCCCTATTTCATAAAACCACGGTAGCTACGCATCAACATCTGGCTCTCAATCTGTTTAACTGTTTCCAGTACCACGCCTACGACTATAATTAATCCGGTTCCGGTAAAGGTAATCTGAACCCCGGTAATTCTTTCCAAAATTAAGGGGAAAACCGCTATGAAAGCCAGCGAGAATGCCCCCACCGTGGTCAGACGAGAGGTAACCCTTCCCAAAAACTCTGCCGTTGGCCGTCCCGGGCGTAAACCGGGGATAAATCCGCCATATTTTTTAATGTTACCGGCCACCTGGAAGGGATCAAATTGAATGGCGGTATAAAAATATGAAAATATAACGATCAAAAACATATAGAGCACCAGGTTTAAATTCGAGCCCCAGCGCAGGGAGTCGGCAATCCTTTGGGCCAGCGGGTGATTGATAAAATTGATCAGGGTGGCAGGAAAACTTAAGATTACCGAGGCAAAGATCACCGGTATTACCCCGGCCTGGTTTACCTTCATGGGGATATGGGTACTCTGTCCCCCGTACATGCGCCGGCCGACAATACGCTTACTGTACTGAACCCCTACCCGGCGCTGCCCCTGATCCAGGGCAATAATCCCCACAATTAGTGCCAAGAGTAATACTACTACCAAGATCACGCTGGAACTGGTCACCTGCCCAAAGCGTAGACCCTCAATAGTCATCCCCACCCCGATGGGAAAACCGGCTACGATCCCGGCAAATATCAAGAGAGAGATCCCGTTACCGATCCCCTTCTCCGTAATTAGTTCGCCGATCCACATTAGAAATGCCGTACCAGCGGTGAGGGCAATCACTATAGTGAAATACGAAAAGAAGGTCTGCTCTGCAATCGCCTCCCGGGCAATAAAGAAAGATAGTCCAATTGCATTGATCAGAGCAATTAGCACCGTTCCGTAACGGGTCAGCTGGGCCAATTTTTTACGACCTTCCGGCCCCTCCTCACTCCATTCCTTAAACTTCGGGATCACGATCGTTAACAGGTTCATGATAATGGACGCGTTGATATAGGGCATGATCCCCATAGCAAAAATAGTAAATTTCTCCAGGGCGCCGCCGCCGATAATGTTTACAAACCCAAATATAGTATCCTGCTGAAAAAAACGGGCCAGCTTAGATGGATCTACACCAGGGACAGGCACCGCCGACCCGGCACGAAAGACAATAAACATGGCCAGGGTAAATAAAATCCTCTGGCGGAGTTCTTTAATCCGCCAGGCGGTACGCGCTGTTTCCAACACCGCTAAATCACCTCGGCCTTCCCGCCGGCCGACTCAATTTTTTCTACGGCCTGCTTACTAAACTGGTGGGCCTGGATCGTCAGCTTACGGGATAGTTCGCCTTCGGCGAGCACTTTCACCGGGTGAGCAATCGATTTTATTATACCGGCATCCTTCAGCAGCACCGGGTTTACTACCGTTTCATCTTCAAAACGATTCAACTCTTTGACATTTACAATCGCCCAGGTCTTTTTAAAGATATTCGTAAAACCTCGTTTGGGCAACCGTCGAAACAGCGGCATTTGACCTCCCTCGAAACCGCGACGGACACGATAGCCCGACCGGGATTTTTGTCCTTTCTGGCCCCTGCCGGCTGTCTTGCCCCGTCCCGATCCGATGCCTCTTCCTACCCGCCTGGGGTTCCGTCGTGTCCCTTCGGGAAACGATAGTTCATGCAACCGCACCGCCATACCTCCTTAAAACTACAGTCTCTACTAGCTTGATTCCTCAACTTTTAGCAAATAACCAACCCGGGCGATCATACCACGAATTTCCGGATTGCTCTTATGCTCTACCATTTGCCCTATTCTACTTAGTCCCAAAGCCCGAACTGTCCGGCGATGCTGCTCGCGGCAGGCAATCGGGCTACGGACTAAGGTTATGCGCAGTTTACCGGCCATCCTCATCTCTCCTTATCCAATTAGCCGCTCGATCTCTACTCCCCGCCGGGCGCTAACCTCCTCTGCGGTTTTAAGCGATTTTAAACCGGCCATGGTGGCATTAACAATATTAATTGCATTGGAGGATCCTAGTGATTTTGTAAGAATATCCCTTACCCCGGCCAATTCCAATACCGCTCGCACCGGGCCACCGGCAATCACCCCGGTTCCTTCGGAGGCCGGTTTTAGCAACACCCGGCCGGCACCGAATCTTCCCTCGATCGCATGGGTTATAGTGGTTCCCTCTAGTGGAACCCGAATAAATTCTTTCTTTGCATTCTCGATGGCTTTACGGATCGCCTCCGGGACCTCGCCGGCCTTGCCTAGGCCGGTTCCAACCACCCCAGCCTTATCCCCTACCACCACCAAAGCAGTAAAACTAAACCGGCGGCCTCCCTTGACCACCTTTGCCACCCGGTTAATGCGGACTACCTTTTCTTCTAATTCCTGTGATGGTTCAACTTTAGACACCCTGTTTATCCCCCCTTTAATTAAAATTTAAGCCCCGCGGTGCGGGCGGCCTCGGCCAACGCTTTAACCCGCCCGTGGTACTTGTACCCGCCCCGGTCGAAGACTACCTGTTCAATCCCCTTATCCAGCGCCCGCCGGGCAATTAGTTCGCCTACCTTTTGGGCTGCTTCCAGGCGACCCGCCCCCGCCAGCCCCTCTTTTATATCCGCCTCTAGGGTAGATGCGGAGGCCAGGGTCCGACCCTCCCGGTCATCAATTAATTGAGCATATATATGCCTGTAACTGCGAAATACATTTAACCGGGGACGCTCCTGAACCCCGAACAATTTATAGCGTACCCGCCGGTGACGGCGCTTGCGACTGGTATTTCGCGATCTTTTTTTACCCATTGCTCTAACCTCCCCTGCTATGTCGCGATCCCGGTCTTGCCAACCTTGCGACGGACCCGCTCGCCCTCATAGCGTATGCCCTTGCCCTTATAGGGCTCGGGAGGTTGAAGCTGACGAATCTTAGCCGCAAAGTTCCCAACCTGTTGCTTGTCAATCCCTTTAATGATAATTTGGGTTGCCTTAGGGACCTCTATTTCTAGTGTTTCCTCGGGCTCTACCACCACCGGGTGAGAAAAGCCGACATTTAACACCAGGTTCTTACCCTGCATGGCCGCCCGATAACCAACCCCTACCAACTCCAGGACACGGGTATAGCCGGCGGTGACTCCAACTACCATGTTGTTAACCAAGGAGCGAGCCAATCCATGTAGGGCCCGGGCCTGGGGGGTCTCTTCCAACCGGTTTACAATCAGGCCCCCTTCAGCCTGTTCAACGGTGATACCGGAGGGCAACCTGTTGGATACCCGGCCCCGGGGACCATTTACCACGATCTGATCATCTTTAATTTCTACCTTAACGCCCGCAGGCAGTGTGATCGGTTTTTTACCAACTCGGGACATCAGTAAACCTCCTTAACGCGTTACCAAATATAACAGAGCACCTCTCCACCACAACCGGCCTGGCGGGCATCCCGGTCAGTCATTAATCCCTGGGAAGTGGAAATTATAGCCACCCCTAGACCCCCTAACACTTTGGGCAACTGATCTTTTTTGGCATAGACCCGCAGCCCGGGCTTACTAATCCGTTTTAAGCCGGTAATAATCCGCTCGGTGTTTGCGCTATATTTTAAATAAATCCGGATTATACCTTGCTTGTTATCTTTAATAACCTCGTAATCTTTAATAAAACCCTCTTTTTTCATAATTTCAGCCATAGCCCGTTTGACATTGGAACCAGGTATATCTACCGACCGGTGACGGGCCATACTGGCATTCCGAACCCGGGTAAGCATATCAGCAATCGGATCGGTGGTCATAGTTGGAAAACCTCCTTTCTTCCCTCCCCATCTACCAGCTTGTCTTTCTTACACCAGGGATTTTTCCTTCATTGGCTAGATGACGAAAACAAAGGCGGCACATTCCAAATTTGCGTAAATACGCCCGGGGACGGCCGCATAGCCGACATCGGTTATATGAACGCACTGCATATTTCGGTTTGCTTTTTGCTTTAGCCACCAAGGATTTCTTGGCCATCCTGTCCCTCCTTTAATCTTACCTCGTATTTGTTAAGCCTCTTTAAAGGGCATTCCCATCCGGGCCAAAAGTTCCCGCGCCTCCTCATCACTGGCGGCATCGGTAACAATAACTATATCCATGCCCATTATTTTCTCGACCTCGCTATAATCAATCTCGGGAAATATTAACTGCTCCGCAATTCCCAGGGTGAAATTGCCCCGCCCATCAAAAGAACGCGGTGATATCCCCCGGAAATCCCTGACCCGGGGTAAGGCTACATTAAACAACTTATCAAGAAAATCGTACATGCGGGACCCCCGCAAGGTCACCTTGCAACCGATGGCCATTCCTTCCCGTAATTTAAAACTGGCCACCGATTTCCGAGCCCGGGTAATTACCGGTCGCTGCCCGGTGATTTTAGCCAGATCTTCTACCGCTGCTTCCAGGACCTTAGGGTTCTCCTTGCCCACACCTACCCCCATATTAACCACTACCTTCTCAATCCGGGGGGCCTGGTGCAAGTTTTTGTATTTAAACCGCTCTATCAGCGCGGGTCTTACCTCTTCTATAAATTTTTTCTTAAGCCGCGACATATCTACCTACCCTCCTTACTTGTCCAGCGATTCACCGCAACGCCTACATACCCGCACCCCTCTACCGTCGGAGTCTCTCTCCCTACGGATCCGGGTAGGTTGGTTACAAGCCGGACAAATTACCATCACTTTGGAGGCGGCGAGCGGTGCCTCCATCTCCCTGATCCCGGCTTGGGGAACCTTGGCAGTAGCCTTGGCATGTTTTTTTACAATATTAATCCCTTCCACCTTTACTTTCCCCGCTCCGGGTTCGGCGGCAATAACCTTCCCCTTTTTCCCCTTATCCTTGCCGGATAGGATTAACACCTTATCCCCGTGACGAACGAACAAGTTTTTTACGGGCACCTAAAGTAACACCTCCCTGGTAATCAACACTAAATAACCTCCGGGGCCAGGGAAATAATTTTCATGAAATTTTTCTCCCGCAACTCCCGGGCAACAGGACCAAAAATACGGGTCCCGCGTGGATTATTCTGTTCATTAATGATCACTGCCGCATTGTCGTCAAAATAGATATGGGAACCGTCATGGCGGCTATTACCACTTTTTGTGCGTACTATGACCGCCCGCACGATTTCTCCCTTCTTAACAACTCCCCCCGGGGCAGCTTCTTTTACCGAAGCAACAATAATATCTCCGATATGGCCTGCCTTCCGCCTGGAGCCGCCTAATACCCGGATACACAAAATTTTCTTGGCCCCGGAATTATCGGCCACATTTAACATGCTTTCCGTTTGAATCACGGTTGCCCCTCCTTTTCCTGTGGTAACCTAAACTATAACCCGTAGCTTAGGGGGAAAAACCTATAGCCGGGATTTCTCCAATATCTCTACCAAGGACCACCGTTTATCTTTGCTTAGCGGCCTGGTCTCTACTATACGCACCAGATCACCCATGCCGGACTGGTTATGCTCATCGTGAAATTTAAACTTTTTAGTCCGACGAATAATCTTCCCATAGAGAGGATGACGGGTCAACTGCTCAATCGCAACTACCCGGGTTTTATCCATCTTGTCACTAATTACCCTGCCAATACGGACTTTCTTCCTGCCTGTTTCCAATACTTAAGCCCTCCCTTCGCTAACGTAAGGTGCGTTCCCTGAGCACAGTTTTAACCCGAGCGATATTTCTTCGGCAATTTTTGATCTGCATTATATTCTCCAGCTGCCCGGTGGCCAATTGAAAACGCAAATTAAACATCTCTTCCCTTAACTCTTCCAGGCGCTGCTCCAACTCCTGAGCATTTAGCTCGCGAATTTCTTTTATTTTCATTCGGAGACACCACCCGATTCTTCTCTAACTACTATCTTGGTTTTAATCGGTAACTTATGAGAACCCAGGCGCAACGCCTCCCGAGCAATATCTTCTTCATCGACTCCGCCCAGCTCAAACATAATTCGCCCCGGCTTTACTACCGCTACCCAGTACTCCGGAGAACCCTTTCCCTTGCCCATTCGGGTTTCAGCCGGCTTTTCAGTGACCGGCTTATCAGGGAAAATGCGAATCCAAACCTTGCCGCCGCGTTTGATAAAGCGGGTCATCGCAATCCGGGCCGCCTCTATCTGCTGGCTGGTAATCCAGGCTGGCTCCAGGGCCTGCAACCCATATTCACCGTACTGGATCTCATTACCGGCTTTGGAGATACCCTTCATGCGCCCTCGGTGCTGCCGGCGGTATTTAACCCTTTTTGGCATTAACATTACGAACTGCCTCCTTCCCGCCAGGACCTTCTTGCTCTGGTTTAGGTGGCAATATTTCACCTTTATAGATCCAAACCTTTACCCCGATGCGACCGTAAGTGGTGTGGGCCTCCACCGAGCCGTAATCGATATCGGCCCGTAAAGTTTGCAGGGGAACAGTCCCCTCGTGGTAACTTTCGCTCCGGGCCATATCGGCACCGCCCAACCGGCCGGCGCAGTATATTTTAACTCCTTTGGCCCCGGCCCGGAGGGTCCGGAATACCGCCTGTTTCATCGCTCTCCTAAAGGCTATCCTTTTTTCCAACTGGGAAGCCACATTCTGAGCTACCAGGTAGGCATCCAGCTCGGGAACCTTGATCTCAATAATGTTCAGGTGGACCTTCTTCTTGGTTAGCTTCTCGACTAATTTGCGCAGCCGTTCCACTCCCGATCCGCCCCGGCCAATTACCATCCCTGGCTTGGCCGTATGGATATTAATCCGTAGGTTGTTGGCCACCCGTTCAATTTCGATACGGGAGACACTGGCCCGCTCCAATTGCTTACGGATCAGTTTCCTTACCTCTAAATCCTCATGCAACAGCTCGGTATAATTTTTACTGGCATACCAACGAGCATCCCAGTCCCTGATTACACCGATCCGAAACCCGATTGGATTTACCTTCTGCCCCAAGTTTATTTGCCCTCCTTCCTATCCCTAACCACTACCGTAATGTGGCTGGTTCGTTTGCGAATAAGATAACGCCTCCCCCGGGCTCGCGGCCGGACCCGCTTTAAAGTTGGGCCCTCGTCTACGTAAGCCCGATCTACGTAAAGATCTTGCCGGAGAAGCTCCAGGTTATGCTCGGCATTAGCTACCGCCGAGTTTAACACCTTGGAAACTATCTCCGCTCCCCGCTTGGGGGTATAGCGGAGAATACTCAGCGCCTCTTCCACATTGCGCTGCTTTATCAATTCAATCACTGCCCGGGCCTTGCGCGGTGCAATCCGCACATACCGGGCCTGCGCCTTTGCTTCCACCGTAACAGCCACCTCCCAGATTTAAAATAACCCTTCCCCCCGGACCGCTACTTTAAAGTGGTGGAGCGTTCGGTACGGGAGCCGTGCCCTCTAAAGGTACGAGTAGGGGCAAATTCCCCCAATTTATGCCCGACCATATCCTCGCTGATATAGATGGGAACATGCTTTCTTCCATCATGAACAGCGATGGTATGCCCCACCATCTCGGGAAAAATTGTAGAACGGCGAGACCAGGTCTTAATTACCCTTTTTTCCCGCTTCTCATTCATCTGCTGTATTCTTTCAAACAGCCTGGTTTCAACATAGGGGCCTTTTTTTAAAGAACGGGACAATTATACTCCCCCTTCCTTTTACTTATCATGGCGCGAACGGACAATATACCGATCCGACTGTTTTCTCTTCTTGCGCGTTTTATACCCCAGGGTCGGTTTGCCCCAGGGGGTAACCGGAGAGGGCATACCGATAGGCGCCTTCCCTTCTCCTCCCCCGTGGGGGTGATCCACTGGGTTCATCGCCGATCCCCGCACCGACGGCCTGCGCCCCAGCCACCGCTTGCGACCGGCTTTCCCGATATTAATATTTTCATGTTCAATATTGCTTACCTGTCCGATGGTTGCCCTGCAATCGAGCGGGACCAGGCGAACCTCTCCCGAGGGAAGCCGGATATGTCCAAACTTGCCCTCCTTGGCTGAGAGTTGGGCTATCGCTCCGGCGGAACGAGCCAGCTGGGCTCCATGGCCCTCTTTAAGCTCAATATTATGGATAAAGGTTCCCACCGGGATAGAGCGTAAGGGGAGAGCATTCCCCGGCCTAATCTCCGCCCGCCGGCCCGACATTACTTCCTGCCCTACTTTCAAACCAACCGGGGCCAAAATATATCGTTTCTCGCCGTCAACATAGTGCAGCAGTGCAATGCGTGCCGAACGGTTAGTATCATACTCAATACTTGCTACCCGAGCCTGAATATCATCTTTATCCCGCCTAAAATCAATAATCCGGAAGCGGCGCTTATGGCCGCCGCCCCGGTGGCGCACTGTAATCCGGCCATACTTGTTACGGCCAGCACTTTTTTTCAATGGGGCCAGCAGTGATTTTTCCGGCCGATCGGTAGTTATATCTTCAAAAGTAGAACCGGTAAAATAACGGCGCCCCGGAGAAGTAGGTTTATATTTTTTTATAGCCACCGCGATCCCTCCCTCTAGCGACCTTCAAATATTTCAATCGGTTTGCTGCCCGGCCGCAGGGTTACCACCGCCTTTTTCCAGGCAGGTTTAACCCCTTCCGGGTAACGACCCAGCCTCCGCTTTTTGCCCCTGTAATTGATAGTGTTAACCGCCTGCACATCTACCTCAAAAATCTTTTCGATCGCCCTCCTGATCTGGATCTTATTTGCATCCCGTCTCACTAAGAAGGTATACTTTTCTTCCTCCATGAGAGCGGTCGATTTTTCAGTAACCAGCGGTCGAATAATTATCTCCCGGGCCGATTTCATCCCCCATACACCTCCTCCAGCTGCTGCAAGCCCTCCCTGGTAAATACCAGGTAATCATGATTCAATATGGCAAGCACGTTTAGCAGCCGAGAAAAGGTAACGGTTACCCCCGGTATATTGCGGGCTGACTTAATTAAATTTTGATCCGGCTCGGCGGTTACAAACAGGACTTTCCCTGTTACATTAAGGGATTTCAACAGGCTTGCCACGCCTTTTGTATGGGGTCGATCCAGGGTAAGCTCTTCCAACACCAGCACCTTCCCCCCCTTGTTTTTGGCAGAAAGGGCGGTGCTCAGGGCCGCCCGACGCACTTTTTTAGGCACCTTGTATCCAAAATCCCGGGGCTGGGGACCAAAGGTTACCCCTCCCCCGACCCAGAGCGGAGAACGAATGCTGCCGTGACGGGCCCGCCCGGTCCCCTTCTGGGGCCAGGGTTTGCTGCCTCCCCCCCGAACCTGCCCGCGAGTTTTGGTGGTAGCACTACCCTGTCGCTGCCGGGCTGCCTGGGATACCGCCGTATGGTACAGGGCACCCTTCTTTAAAGGGGCTTTAAACAGAGCTGCCGGAGGCGCTATCTGGCCTACCTGTTCCCCTTGCTGATTGTAAATTGCTAATTTAGGCATCGTTTCTAAGGCACTCCTTTCTATGCACCATTACCGGCCGGCCTTAACGGCAGCGTTAATTTCCACCAGTCCCCCCCGGGGACCGGGGACAGATCCTTGCAACAGCAACAGGTTTTTAGAGCTGTCTACTTCAGCCACCTGGAGATTCTGCACCACCTGTTTCCGGCCTCCCATCCTCCCGGGAAGGAGGCGGCCTTTAAATACCCGCGCCTGATCCACTGAACCTAGGGAGCCTGGTCCCCGATGGTGATGGGAGCCATGGCTCATCGGTCCCCGACTAAAACCATGCCGCTTAATAGAACCGGCATACCCTTTACCCTTGCTGATAGCCCGTACATCCACATATTCCCCGGCAGAGAATATATCACACTTGATCTCCTGCCCCGGGGTGTATGCCTCCGGGTTGTCAACACGAAGCTCCCTTAAATAGCGGCAGGGAGCTACACCGGCCCGCTTATAATGCCCCTGCAAAGGTTGATTAACCCGTTGCTTGGCCTGTGATTCAAAGCCCAACTGGATACTGCTATAGCCATCCCGGCCCAATTCCTTAACCTGGACCACGTAACAGGGACCCGCCTTTAAGACCGTCACCGGAATAGAGCGACCGTTTTCATCAAAGACCTGGGTCATTCCTATCTTGCGTGCCAATATTCCTTTACTCATTTTTAACCACACCCCCTGCTCTCACTGAAGCTATAACTTTATTTCGATATCGACACCGGCAGGAAGATCCAGCCTCATCAAGGCATCTATGGTTTTAGGTGTCGGCTCCAGGATATCGATCAACCGTTTGTGAGTTCGGATCTCGAACTGCTCGCGGGAATCTTTAAACTTGTGAGGAGCCCGAATGACCGTATAAAGATTCCGTTCTGTCGGAAGGGGTACCGGTCCAGAAATGTCCGCACCCGTTCTGCGAGCAGCCTCTACAATTTTCCCGGCCGATAAATCCAGGAGCTGGTGGTCAAAAGCCTTCAGCCTGATTCGAATTTTTTGATTGGACATCTTCTCTTCGCATCCTCCTTGCGCCTGATTTAAACAGACCTGCTCCGTAAAAATTACCCGGATTTTGTCAATTACCGGCAACCTTTTACTTCATTGCCCTCTTTTAATACATATTTGACTAAAGTATCCCGGTTACCACGCCGGCCCCTACGGTCCGTCCCCCCTCCCGGATAGCAAACCGCAGGCCCTCTTCAACAGCTATGGGGGTAATAAGCTCGATCTCCATATTAATATTATCGCCGGGCATAACCATCTCTACCCCTTCAGGCAGGGTGGCGGTGCCGGTCACATCGGTCGTCCGGAAATAAAACTGGGGCCGGTATCCCTGGAAAAAGGGAGTATGCCGTCCACCCTCTTCTTTCTTCAAAACATAGACCTCGGCTTTAAACTTGGTATGGGGGTTAATCGAACCGGGCTTGGCCAGCACCTGGCCCCGCTCTACTGAATCCCGCTCAATACCCCGCAGTAATACCCCAATATTGTCTCCGGCCTCGGCCTGGTCCAAAATCTTGCGGAACATCTCAACCCCGGTCGCTACCGTCTTGCGGGAACGATCCTGGAAACCAACAATCTCAACCTCGTCACCGGTCTTAATTATACCCCGCTCGACCCGCCCGGTAACAACCGTCCCCCGGCCGGTAATAGTAAAAACGTCTTCAATCGGCATCAAGAAGGGCTTATCCTTCTCCCGCTCCGGGGTGGGAATATAGCTGTCTACCGCATCCATTAGCTCCCAAATCTTGGAGCAGGCTTCGCAATCACGGCTGCCACAGCCGCACTCCAGCGCCTTCAGGGCCGAGCCGACCACTACCGGAGTATCGTCACCGGGAAACTCATACTCATTAAGTAGATCCCGGATCTCCATCTCAACCAGCTCTAAAAGCTCTTCATCGTCAACCATATCGGCCTTGTTCATGAATACCGTGATATAGGGAACACCAACCTGGCGGGCCAACACAATATGCTCCCGGGTCTGGGGCATCGGACCGTCGGCCGCCGAAACAACCAGGATCGCCCCGTCCATCTGGGCCGCCCCGGTAATCATATTCTTGACATAGTCGGCGTGACCAGGACAGTCAACATGGGCATAGTGACGGTTATCCGTCTCATATTCCACGTGGGCAGTGGCAATGGTGACCCCCCGCTCCCGCTCCTCGGGAGCCTTGTCAATCTGGTCAAAACTCATCTTGTCCGCCAACCCCGACGCCGATAAACACTGGGTTATCGCAGCCGTCAACGTAGTCTTACCGTGATCCACATGACCAATCGTCCCCACATTAACATGAGGCTTCGTCCGTTCAAATTTTTTCTTGGCCATAATAAAGTAAACCTCCTAACTTTTAATAAGCCACGCTATGAGTAATAATTTTTTGAGCAATGCTCAAGGGCACCTCTTCATACCGATAAAACTCCATATGGTAAACCCCCCGTCCCTGGGTACAGGAACGAAGCCCGGTGGCATAGCCGAACATGTCGCACAGGGGGGCCACCCCTTTAATAACCTGCGTGCCTTCGTGCAAATCAGTTCCCAGGATTTTACCCCTGCGGGAGGTGAAATCAGCGATAACATCACCCATGTACTCTTCCGGCACGGTAACCTCCACCTTCATCATTGGCTCCAGCAACACCGGTCGGGCCGCCGACATCCCTTTCTTAAAGGCCTGGGAGGCTGCAATCCGGAAGGCCAACTCCGAAGAGTCTACCTCGTGATATGAGCCGTCTACCAGCGAGACCTTGACATCAATAACCGGGTAGCCGGAGAGAACACCGCTACCCATGGCCTCCTTGATCCCCTCCTCTACCGATGAGATGTATTCCCTGGGGATCGCCCCGCCAACTATTTCATTGGCAAATTCAAAGCCTTTACCGGCTTGCAGAGGTTCGAGCTCAATCCAAACGTGACCGTATTGACCCCGTCCACCGCTCTGGCGAATAAATCGTCCCTCCACCCGGGTGTTACCCTTGATGGTCTCTTTATAGGCAACCTGAGGCTTACCCACACTGGCCCCTACTTTAAACTCCCGCAGCAGGCGATCTACAATATATTCCAGGTGCAACTCTCCCATTCCCTGGATTATTGTTTGACCGGTCTCTTGGTCAGTATGGGTCCTAAAGGTAGGATCTTCTTCGGTCAGCTGCTGCAAGGAGAGGGCCATCTTATCTTGATCGGCCTTGGTCTTAGGTTCGATGGCTACCGAGATCACCGGCTCGGGAAACTGGATTCTTTCTAAAACAATAGCCTGGTTTAAATCGCAAAGAGTCTCCCCGGTGGAGATCTCCTTTAACCCAACTAGGGCTAAAATATCGCCAACCTGGGCCTCCTTAATCTCCTCTCGGTAATTGGCATGCATCCTTAACAAACGCCCGATTCGCTGCCGCTTCTCCCGGGTAGAATTTAAGACCATGCTACCACTGCTAATTTTCCCGGAGTAGACCCGGACAAAAGCTAATTTCCCCACATAGGGATCGGTCATTATTTTAAATACCAGGGCGGCAAAAGGAGCCTCCTCCGACGGCAGCCGGAAATCCTCTTCCCCGGTTTTAAGATTACTCCCCTTTACTGCACCTACCTCCGATGGCGAGGGGAGATAATGAATCACCGCATCCAATAGCGGCTGGACCCCCTTATTCCGATAAGAAGAACCACATAATACCGGAACAAGCCCGTGGTAAATGGTAGCCTTGCGCAGGGCCCGGTAACATTCTTCAATCGTAATTGCGGTTCCTTCAAAGTACTTTTCCATCAACTGGTCATCATACTCGGCGACGGTTTCCAGGATCCGTTCCCGGTAATCGGAGACCTGTTCCCGGAGCTCCTCCGGGATCTCCTTCTCCACCGGCTCCAATCCCAGTTCGTCATCATAGTAGATCGCTTTCTGCCGAATTAAATCGACTACACCCCTAAATTTCTTCTCCGCGCCGATGGGCAGTTGCAAGGGAAGCGCTCGGGCATGAAGTCTATCCCGTAGCTGTCGAGTAACATTAAAAAAGTCCGCCCCTACGACATCCATCTTGTTAATATAGGCGATACGCGGTACCTGGTACCGATCAGCCTGTCGCCAGACTGTCTCTGATTGGGGCTCTACACCGCCCTTGGCGCAAAAGATAGCTACCACCCCATCCAGCACCCGCAGGCAACGTTCCACCTCTACAGTAAAGTCCACGTGCCCGGGCGTGTCGATAATGTTAATACGACTGTTATGCCAGTAGCAGGTAGTAGCGGCCGATGTTATAGTGATCCCCCGTTCCTGTTCTTGGGTCATCCAGTCCATGGTAGCCGTGCCCTCGTGAACCTCTCCTAACTTGTGCAGCCGGCCGGTATAGAATAACATCCGTTCCGTGGTGGTGGTCTTGCCGGCATCAATATGGGCAGCAACACCAATATTGCGTACATCTTTTAATTCTACTGCTTGTTTAGGATTCATTTATATCCCCTCCTTTCTATTCTGATTTGATTTCAATATTGACTACCACCGGTAATGGGCAAAGGCCTTGTTGGCCTCGGCCATCCTATGGGTATCTTCTTTCTTCTTAACCGCGCCCCCAACTCCATTGGAAGCATCCATTAGCTCGGCGGCAACCCGCTGGGCCATCGTTTTTTCGCCCCGGGCACGGGCATGAGCTACCAACCAGCGAACAGCCAAGATCATCCGGCGGTGGGCGTTAACCTCTACCGGCACCTGGTAGGTGGCGCCACCGACCCGCCGGGGCTTAACCTCCAACGCCGGGCCAACATTGCGCATCGCCGTTTCGAAAATTTCCGTCGGTTCTTTACCAGTCTTTTCCCGAATAATTTCCATCGCCTCATAGACAATGGTTTGGGATATGCTTTTTTTACCATCGTACATGAGCTTGTTGATAAACCGGGCCACCAACGGGTTGTCATAAACCGGGTCACCCGGTATCTCTCTCTTGGGAACGGGACCTTTACGTGGCATCCTTTAAACTCACTCCTGTCAAAACTTAATCCCTCGGTTTTTTTGTGCCGTATTTTGAGCGGGCCTGGGCCCGGTCTTCCACCCCGGCCGCATCCAGTGCCCCCCGCACTAAATGATAACGTACCCCGGGTAAATCCTTTACCCGGCCACCCCTAATAAGAACCACCGAGTGCTCTTGGAGATTATGCCCGATTCCAGGAATATAGGCAGTTACTTCAATCCCATTGGTTAGACGCACCCGAGCAATTTTACGTAAAGCCGAATTGGGCTTTTTAGGAGTAGTAGTTGAAACTCGGGTACAGACGCCCCTTTTCTGAGGCGAACCCTCTAGCGCTGGAGCATCTGATTTTCTAATTTGCTTTTTGCGGCCCTTTCTAATTAGCTGGTTTAACGTAGGCACCAGTCCACCTCCTTTAAATGAAAGTCAACCCTTAAAGCTCTGTTATTGCAGCGACCGCTGCGCCTACTTTGATTCCACAGGCTTTCCCTAATTCTTTCATCCCCTCTACATAACGAACCTCAACCCCGCGGCTTTCCGAAAGATCGAGCACCGGTTGAATCACCCTGTTTTCGGCATCTCTAGCCGCCACCACTATCTTTGCCTCTCCCTTTTCGAGGGCCTTTAACGTCTCTTTGGCACCTACTACTCTCCGCCGTGCACTTTTAATTAAGCTAAAGCTCAAGGTGTTCACCTCTTTCCCCGGGTTTTGAGAGACTCTCTAAAAAAACGCACTTTTAGATTCTAACACCGTCCCCGGTAGTTGTCAATTATCAATTCCCCAATGGCCCCATTTAAGCTTCCAGCGTAATATCTCGGGAAACTGTCTTTTCATCACCTGCCTCCGGCTTCTCCAAGCCGGGGGCACCGAGCTGTGCGGCCGGTGCCGGGGTACGGGCCGCCTCGTCTCCCGGATCGACGACCTCTGCCTCATCTTCCTCCGACTCCGCCGTTTCCGGCGGTAGGTATTCTTCTACCGGCCCAACCTTCATATTACGATAGCGGGACATCCCGGTACCGGCAGGAATTAACTTCCCAATGATAACGTTCTCCTTCAAGCCTAACAGGTTATCCGGTTTACCCTTAATAGAGGCCTCGGTTAAAACCCGGGTCGTCTCCTGGAAGGAGGCGGCTGAGAGGAAGGAATCGGTAGCCAGGGAGGCCTTGGTAATCCCCAGGAGTAGGGGGCGAGCCAGGGCCGGTTGACCACCCTGCTCAACCGTCTGCTGGTTAATCTCCTCAAAGACCGAGTTATCTATAATCCCTCCCGGAAGTAGACCCGTATCTCCTGGATCCTCCACTTTTACCTTTTTCAACATCTGCCGGATAATAACCTCAATATGCTTATCGTTAATATCGACCCCCTGCATCCGGTAAACCCACTGCACCTCCTGCAGCAGGTAAAGCTGGACCCCGCGCACCCCCTTGACTTTAAGCAATTCATGGGGGTTAATGGAGCCTTCAGTCAGCTCATCACCGGCGCTGACCTTTTGCCCCTCCTTAACCTTAATCCGGGCCCCGTAGGGAATAGGATAGAGGCGAACCCCCTCATGCTCGGAGACCACTCGAATCTCCCGCTTGTAACGGGTCTCATAAATCTCAATTATCCCCGAGATCTCGCTGATTAGGGATTGCCCCTTTGGCTTGCGGGCCTCAAAAAGTTCCTCTACCCGAGGTAAGCCCTGGGTGATATCGTCACCGGCTACCCCCCCGGTATGAAAAGTACGCATGGTCAGCTGGGTCCCCGGTTCACCGATCGACTGGGCAGCAATAATCCCGACCGCCTCCCCGAAATCAACCACCTTCCCCGTCGCCAGGTTCCGTCCGTAGCATTTTATGCAGACCCCGTGGCGGGTTTTGCAGGTAAGC
>JAAZLS010000043.1 GCA_012799185.1 Bacillota bacterium
CCGGCAATCCCGTTCGGCCCTGGAGGCGGCCTGCCGTTTCCAGGGCCGGTTCCAGGAGCTGGGGGCTGCCCGGGGCTTGACCTACCCGGAGGCGTTGGAGCAGCTGGTCGGGGTTAGCCGCCTCAAACGGGCCCGTCCCTATAGCCGGCAGAGCCGTTTTAACCGGCGGCTAAGGATCGGGGTGGTGGCCCATAGCTATGTGCTCTACGACTATATCGGCCACGACTTGGTGGAGCGACTAAAGGAGATGGGGAGGGTGCTGGTCCCGGAAATGATTCCCCGGGCGGCGATTAAAAAGGCCCTGGCCGGGGTCAGCTACGGCCGGGAGCTGTGGAGCTTTGAAAAACTCATGGTGGGTAGCGCCCTTTACTGGCTGGCCGGGGGGCGGGTCGACTGCCTGGTCCTGCTCAGCTCCTTTGAATGCGGGCCGGTTGCGATCATCGAGGTTTTCCTCAAGGAGGAGGCGGAGCAGCGGGGGATACCGTTACTAAATATAACGGTCGATGAGCAGACGGCGGAGGCCGGGCTGGTTACCCGGATCGAGGCATTTATCGATACGGTTCCCGGCTCCCGCCGGTGGCAGATAGGGCGCCCGGGGTCAGGAACCGCTCCCGTCCGCCTCTCCAGGGAGCGGGTGCTCGGTTTCCCTACTATCGGTAGGCTGAGCCTGGCCCTGGAGACGGTATTCAGCGGGGCCGGTATCAGCTGTGTCGAGCCGGTGCCGGTAACCAATCGGACAGTTGAACTGGGGCAGGAGTTGGTCCCGGAATTTATCTGTCACCCGGCGGCGGTTACCATCGGCCAGATGCGCCAGTGCCTGGAGGCGGGGGCCAATACCCTGGTGATGGTTGCCGGTAAGGGGCGCTGTCGCCTGGGCTGGTATGCAGAGATCCAGGAGCTATTACTTAAAAAAGCCGGTTACAACTTTGAGATGGTCTGCATCGGCTCCCCCTTTCCCCTGCGCACCAACTACCCGGCCTTTGCCCACGCCATCGGCCGGCTCTTTGGCGGGCGTCCTGTCGGCGAAATCCTGCGCCGCGCCCTTTTAGCCTATTATAAGTCGCTGCGGCTGGAACAGGGCGAACAGTTGCTCTACCGGTTGCGAGCGGTGGAGAAAGACCGGGGGGCCGCCGATATAAAGTTTGCCCGGTTCGTGGAGAAGGTACGGGAAAGCGGTAGCCGGTCTGCTTTAAAGGATTGTTGGCGGGAGTTTCAAAGGGGGTGCGCCTCCCTGGAGCGGGTGGAGGGGTTGCGGCCGGTAAGGGTCCGCCTGGTGGGCGAGATCTACGCCGTCTTCGAGGATTTTGTTAATAACAACCTGGCCCGGATCCTGGGCTCCCTGGAGGGGGTGCGGGTGGAGATTGACCGGGAGATAACGGTGATGAACTGGCTTCACTATAACGTGTTCCGTCACCCCCGGCTTCTCTTTCGTCATCGTAATATTGCCCGGGCTGCCCGCCCCTACCTGGCCGATATGGTCGGTGGACACGGGCTGGATAGTATCGGGCTCACTGCCCTGGCCCCCCGGGAGGGGATCGAGGGGGTGGTCCACCTGTGGCCATTTACCTGCATGCCGGAGATAATCGCCCAGAGTATCCTTACCCGGGTGGTTAAGGAGAGCGGCCTGCCGGTGCTAACCATTATTGTTAACGAGCAGACGGGGGAGGCCGGCGTCAGGACCCGCCTGGAATCATTTGCCCATATCTTATTGGAGCGGCGGACAGCAAAGGAGGGGTCTATACCGCCATGAGCTGTTTTATCGGTGTCGATGTCGGGAGCCTGACGACCAAGCTGGTCTTAATCGATCGGGAGAAGCAGGTCCTTTTCTCCCGGTACCGGCGAAACGAGGGCGGGCCGATCGAGGCGGTGCAGGCGGTCTTTAGCGAGCTCGGGCAGGTGCCCCGGCCGGTGGCGGCGGTCGGTACCACCGGCTCCGGGCGAAGCCTGGCGGCGGTGATGATCGGGGCGGATACGGTGGTCAATGAGATCACCGCCCATGCCCTGGCGGCCCGGGAGGTGGAGCCGGGGGTAAATACGGTTATTGATATCGGGGGACAAGATTCGAAAATTATCTATCTTCAACAGGGGGTATCGGTGGGATTTAATATGAATACGGTCTGTGCAGCCGGCACCGGCTCTTTTTTAGACCACCAGGCCTCCCGCTTAAATATACCGATCGAACAGTTTGGTTACTATGCCCTCCGGGCCCGGAACCCGGTGGCGATCGCCGGGCGCTGCGGGGTATTTGCCGAATCGGACCTGATTCATAAGCAGCAGCTGGGTTACCTGAAAGAAGATTTGATTGCCGGCCTCTGCCTGGCCCTGGCAAAAAATTACCTGACCAATGTGGCCCGCAATCGCAAGATTGAGTCCCCGGTACTCTTCCAGGGCGGGGTGGCTGCCAATGAGGGTATACGCTGGGCTCTGGAAAAGATGCTCTCCTTAGAGCTGATTATCCCCGAACATTACCGGGTCATGGGGGCTTGGGGAGCGGCCCTGCTGGCCCGGCAGCGGCTTATTGCCGGGGAGCGCACCGCGGCCTCCTTCCGCGGGGTTAGCTCTATAGCGGCCGGCAGCTACACCCCCCGGGGTTTTATCTGTACCCACTGTGCAAACAGCTGTGAAATCAGCGAGCTCTATATCGATGGGCAGCTCGCCAGCCGCTGGGGAAGCCGTTGTGGGAAATGGGAGGCGTTGGATGAGACGGTACCGGTCTAGCGGCCTTCGGGGATGGCCGCCCGGGCGATCTTCGCCATGGCGTTGGCTACTTTGGTCGCCCAGCGGGGATCGGCGGCGTAGTTTACCCCCACATGTTGCAGGGTTTCCCCGGTATAGAAACGGCCGCCCCGGCTTAAATAGCTGTTTCCAAGGAGGCTGGCGGCAAAATAGATACACTCCTCCTTGGAGTTAAATTGGCGGGCGTTGGCATAAGGGTTCGATGAGCCGGCCCCCAGGCCAAAGAGGTTATTTTTATCCCGGGCGAGCCGGGAGGTGCCTGCCCCGCTCTCCAGGTAGGCGATGGCGGCCAGGACCAGGCTATTGACTCCATGTTTCTCCTCCGCCCGTACAAAAGATTCCCCGGTACCCTGGAGGGCCCATGCGTTTAGGCCTCGCCAGGCCCGTTCGTACATCCGGGCATTAAAGCTAGAGATAGATTTTACCGGCATCACCGAGCCTCTCATCTCTACCGCATTGCGGTAGGTTTGGGTCTGATTCAACAGAATTTGTTCCAGCTTTTCTTTATCCTCTTCAATAATACTGATTAATCCCCGCTGTTTTTCCAGCTCGGTTTTTAGCTCCCTATTTTCCCGGTGGGCCTGTTGTAGTTCGGCCTGGGTCCGGTTATAGGCCTGGTCAAGATTTTTTAAATCATCGGACAGCTGCTCGTACATCTCCTGTTGGGAAGTTAAATGATAGTTAACCAGGGATGCCAACAAAATTACCAGCGCCGCGCCGATGACAAATACCTGTTTATTTAGGCGCATTATTATCTCTCCTCGTTTAGTTCCGGCAAACTCTGGGTTTATCATTTTCACCAGTTCCCTCAGAATCCCTTCTATTAGCGTCATTTTTGTTAAGTCTTTCCAAAAACCCCTCCATTTATTCCCGGGACCCCGGGGGGGCCGGTTGTGGAGATGTAACAGATAATAGGAAAAAGGGTGAAAAGTTAGAGGGGTTTTAAGGGTTTTTTGCGCCTGGCGGTAATAATTTCGACCTTAAAACCTTTCTGGCTCTGGTGGACAGTGCCGGCCAGGAAACCGAAGAAGACCGCCGCCCATACCCCGCCGCTGATGGCCGTCCCGATTAGAACCCGGGGCACGGCCGACCAGAAGAGGGGGCGGGAGAGCAGGTAAAGGGTCTTTAAGAAAAATCCCGGGGAGCCCCCGCCGAGAATAGAGGCGGGGAAGGCGTTAAGCAAGATGACGATCTCCGCCGGCGGGAAGAGGTAGACCAGGCCCAGGCCAATCGGAAGCATAAAGAGCATATTTAGCAGGGCCATAAGCAGGGCCGGCCCGGGGGCAATTCGCCCCCGGGGCGATTCCGGGTTATAGCGGCTATGGTGGATGGAGAAAAAGAGCCCGATGGCACTGGCACTGAGGGTAATGAAGAGGGCCCCCACGGCCAGGGCCAGCGTAGTTGACGGGGAGAAACCGGTGGCCAGGGCGGTGCCGACCAGCATTATCTCCATTAAGACCAGGGTCGGTAGGACTACGCCTAGCAGCTTGCCCCAGACTACCGGCCAACCGGCCAGGGGGATACTGTTTAGTAGCCACTCCGACTCTCCCTCCCGGCCAAAACTTTGTAAGGCCAGGTTGCCACTGAAAATAATAGTATACATGACCAGGACCGTTACCAGGGGGGCGGCGGTAGAGCCTCCGGGTAATAGGCGGGATTGGAAGATGAAAAAGGCGATTATAATGAGGGGGGTGACCAGGGAGAACCATTCCCGGGTATCTCTTCGCAGGTAAAGCAGTTCTTTTTTCGCCAGGGCGATCATCCCCAGGGCAGGGGAGGCGACCGGCTGGGAGGGGCTGCCCGGGGTGAAAAGGATGGTTTTAGGCGGTAGCGATATCCTACCGGTCGATTTAACCGGTGCGGAGCGTCTCTTAATCTTTTTTCCTCCCCCCTGTTCCAGCGAGATCCAGCCCCGGCGGAAGCCCTTCTCGACCAGCAGGAAGGAGAGCAGATACATCCCGATCCCCAGCAATAGGAGCAGCAGGCTCCACCCCAGCCCGGCCCACTGGTTACCGGAGGCGCTGCCGGCTAGGGAGAGGGAACCCCATCCCCAGGGGAAATAATCCATGGCGGTTAGTAGCGGCTGCTGACCGGAGAGCCAGGTTAGGGGATCGAAACGATCGTTGTTGGAGAGCAGCAGGTTAGGGATCTGAAAGATTAGGGCGATTGTTATCCCGGCGATGGCGCCCAACATCCCTACCGCCTCCCGGCTGCGATGGGGGGGGATAATGCGCATCAGCAACAGGTTGAACAGCCCGGCCAGGGCGGTCCCGGCGGACCAGAGGCCCAGCCCTACCAGCACGGCCCAGAGATAGTAGAGCGGCCCCGCCGAGAGCAGCAGCCCATAGAAGAGGGCGGGAAGAAAAACAAAAAGGAAGGCGGTGAGAAAGTTTGCCCCGGCGGCCGAGAGCAGCTTGGTAGCGAAGACGATCCGGGTGGAGACCGGGGTCATAAAGAGGATCTCCAGGTCGTCGGCCATGTAAAGCGAGGCGAAGGCAGAGGTAACCCCAAAGAAGAGGAGGGCGGCGAAACCGCCCATGAAGATCATGGATAACAGGTTGCGGCCGATGGAGGTGGGGGCGGCATCCAGGGCGCCGTAGGCGAGGGAACCTAAAAATACCAGGAGTGATAGCAGGCCGAGGCCGCCCAGCAGCATCAGGATCAGGCCAACTCGCGGCCAGTGGCGGATCTTGTTCCAGGTAACCTTCAACTGAACGGCCAGGAGTAGCTTAAAATCTCCCCAGGGGCTGCGGGGCGGCGGCGCTTCGGTTAAGGGAGGGGGCAGTAGGAATTTCAACCATCATTCCTCCCTTCCAGACTGCGGATTAGCTCGGCATCCTCGGCACTGGCGGTTAGATCCAGGAAGACATCCTCCAGGCTCTCCCCGGCATGTTTTGCCTCTTGCCGGAGCTCCGCCGGGCTGCCCTGGGCAATTAATTGCCCCTCCTTTAAAATTCCTACCCGGTGGCATAGCCGCTCGGCGATCTCTAGGATGTGGGTGGAGATAAAGATGGCCGCTCCCAACCGGGCCATCTCCTGGAGGACATCTTTTAAGAGGCGGGCGCTACGGGGGTCCAGGCCGACTGTGGGCTCATCCATCAATAGTACCCGGGGCCGGTGGATCAGGGCTGCCGCTAGGACCACCTTCTGGCGCATGCCGTGGGAGTAACCCTCCAGCAGTTCGTCGGCCCTCCCGGTTAATTCGAAAAGGGCCAGCAGCTGGTCGGCCCGCTCCCGGGAAACCCGGGGCGGCATCCGGTAGAGCGCGGCGATCAGGGCCAAGAACTCCCGGGCGGTTAACTTTCCGTAGAGCCGGGGCTGATCGGGTACCAGGGCGGTCAGCGCTTTTGCCGGGGACGCCTCTTGAACAGTGTCGTGGCCGCAGATAAAAGCCCGGCCGGCGCTCGGTTCTAACAGGCCGGCCAACATGCGGATCGTGGTTGTTTTACCCGAACCGTTGGGCCCAAGAAAGCCGTAAATTTCTCCCCCTTTGATCTCCAGGTTTAGATTATTTACGGCGAGTACGGAGCCGAATTTCTTGGTTAATCCCTCGGTTTTAATTAATGCCTGCTTCAACCTGTTTGCGCCTCCCTTAAGCGATCGCTAGCTAATAGGTATTTCATCATTAAATTCTATTAGCGGCCGGGGTTTCCTTTTTATTTAATGGAGAAAAATAGAGGGCCCCCGGACTAGCATTTCCCGGTTCTTCCAGAGATTGATATTAAAAGCCCGGTATGCTATAGTACGAGTGGAATTTTAGCACTCACGCCCGGTATAATACCTCCTGGTTGACCGCAAGGTTTAGGGGGGACTGGGACCGGGCGGTGGCGCAAACCAACAAAGGAGGAGTTAGTTTGAGCGTAGTAACAATGAAACAACTTTTGGAGGCGGGGGTTCATTTCGGTCACCAGACTCGCCGGTGGAATCCCAAGATGAAGGGCTATATCTTTACCGAACGGAACGGGATCTATATTATTGATCTCCAGCAGACGGTAAGGCTCATGGCTGTAACCTATAACTATGTCCGGGATATTGCCGCCCGGGGCGGGACACTGCTCTTTGTCGGGACCAAGAAACAGGCCCAGGAGTCGATCCAGGTAGAGGCGGAGAGGTGTGGCATGCCGTACGTTAACCGGCGCTGGCTGGGTGGAATGCTGACCAACTTCAAAACGATCCGACTGCGGGTAGACCGTTTAAACCAGATTGAAAAACAGGAAGAGGAAGGCTATTTTGAACGCTTAACCAAAAAAGAGGTCCTTAATTTAAAGCATGAGCAGCAGAGACTTTTAAAATTTTTGGGTGGCATCCGTTACATGGAACGGCTTCCCGATGCGGTCTATATTGTTGATCCACGGAAAGAGAGGATAGCTATTGCCGAGGCCCGGAAGCTGGGGATACCGGTGGTCGCTATCGTTGATACCAACTGTGATCCCGACGAGGTTGATTACATTATCCCCGGTAATGATGATGCGATCCGAGCGGTTAAATTAATTACCTCCCGCTTGGCCGATGCGGCGATCGAAGGGAAGCAGGCCCTGGAGGCAGCCCAGGTGGAGGAGGACCTGGCGGGTACCAGCTACGATCCGGATCTGGAGGGGGCGGCTGCTGCCGGAGGGGAGGAGGTCCCTGCCGGGGAGGCGACAGGGGTGTCGAAGGCCCCGGAGACAGCGGAGAAGCCGGAGGTGTCGCCGGCACCGGAGACTACCGGTACTGAAGAGACGGTAGCGGCGCCGCCGGCGGCAGAGACCGGCGTTGAGGCGGCCGAACCGGAAGGCGAGGAAGAGGTTGACTCCGGTGATGATGAGTCCGATGCCGGGGCGGAGGATGAAACAGGGGCCGGTGACGAACCGGTAGAATAGGCCGGGGGTTGCTCTTAAATATCAGATACTGAAGGCAAAGGAGAGTTCATATGACAGTCGACGCTCAAGCGGTTAAAAACCTACGCGAAAAAACCGGTGCCGGGATGATGGATTGCAAGCGGGCGCTGGTTAAAGCCGGTGGTGATGAAGAGAAGGCTATTATTATCTTGCGGGAGCAGGGCCTGGCCGCCGCTACCCGGAGGACCGGTCGTACCGCCGCCGAGGGGCAGGTAGCCTCCTATATTCACATGGGCGGTAAGGTAGGGGTGCTGGTAGAGGTTAACTGTGAGACCGATTTTGTAGCCCGGACCGAGGAATTCCAGGATTTTGTCAAGGATATTTGCTTGCAGGTAGCCGCCTCCAACCCGGTTTATATCAGCCGGGAGGAGGTTCCGGAGAGTATATTGGAAGGCGAAAAATCGATTCTCCGGGCCCAGGCGCTGGCCGAGGGGAAGCCGGAGAAGATAGCCGATCGGATCGTGGAGGGGCGGATCGAGAAATTTTTCCGGGAGCAGTGCCTGTTGGAGCAGGCCTTTATCAAGGACCCGGAGGTAACGGTTCAGCAGCTTCTTACGGCCCTGATTGCAAAGATCGGTGAAAATATAGTTATTAGAAGATATGCCCGCTTTGTTCTAGGTGAAGGGGTCGAAGAGTCTCCCCCTACCGAATAAAAGAGCCGGTTAAAAAGAACACGATCGTGTTCTTTTTTTCTACATGCTAAAGGGTTGGCGGTTTTTGGTGTAGAATATGGTTCAGGAGGTATATAGACAAGTGGAGATACCTGCCTACAAGCGGGTGGTGTTAAAGCTAAGTGGGGAAGCCCTGGCCGGTAACGGTGGCTACGGCATTGATCAGGATATACTGGGAATTATCGCCCTGGAAATTAAGGAAGTAAAAAATCACGGGGTGGAGATTGCAGTAGTGGTGGGTGGGGGGAACATCTGGAGGGGGGCCCAGGCCCACCGGAGCGGGATGGACCGGGCCACTGCCGATTACATGGGGATGCTAGCCACGGTGATTAATGGCCTGGCCCTACAAGATGCACTGGAGCGGTTTTCCGTTGATACCCGGGTCCAGTCGGCCCTGGAGATGCAGCAGGTCGCCGAGCCGTATATCCGGCGGCGGGCGCTACGCCACCTGGAGAAGGGGCGGGTGGTAATATTTGCAGGGGGGACCGGTAACCCCTATTTTTCCACTGATACTACCGCCGCCTTAAGGGCGGCCGAGATTGAGGCGGAAGTGATCCTGTTAGCCAAGGGGAAGGTCGATGCGGTCTATGACGCCGATCCCCTGGAGCATCCCGGTGCCAGCCGGTTTTCCGAGATCAGCTACCTGGAGGTTATTAAGCGGGGACTGGGGGTTATGGATACTACCGCCGCCTCTCTCTGCATGGATAATCAGATTAAGCTAATCGTGTTCGGGTTAAATCCCGGCAATATAAAAAAGGCGATCATGGGCGAAAATATCGGCACCATCATTAAGGGGGGGGAATATGATTTCGAAGATTTACAGTAGTACCGAGGAGCGGATGGATAAGACCATTGCCGCCTTCCAGCGAGAACTGGCCACCCTGCGGGCGGGCCGGGCAACTCCCACGTTGCTTGATCGGATCGAGGTAGACTACTACGGGACGATGACACCGCTGAACCAGCTGGCCGGTGTTTCGGCTCCGGAGACGCGCCTCCTGGTTATCCAGCCCTGGGACAAGGGGAGTATCCCCGAAATTGAGAAAGCAATTTTAAAGTCCGATTTGGGGCTAACCCCTAGCAACGACGGCCAATTAATCCGGTTGGCTATTCCGCAGCTGACCGAAGAGCGGCGGAAGGAGCTGGTCCGGTTTATCCGCAAGAAGGCGGAGGAGACAAAGGTCGGTGTACGCAATATTCGCCGGGAGGCCAACGACGAGATTAAGGAACTGGAAAAAGAGGGTGCACTCTCGGAGGATCGACGGCATCGCTCCCAAGAAAAGATCCAGGGGTTAACCGATAGTAAAATTAAAGAGATCGATCATATTACCGGCCGTAAAGAGGAAGAGATCATGGAGCTTTAGGAAGGGGCGGGCCTCTCCCAAAGGTGGATTTTCCCTGGAGCACCCCTCAAGGGTGCTCTACTTACATGCCGGTGGACCGGCCCGGGCCGGCGCTAATGGAGCTAATCGAAATGACGACCGAAGACAAACTATTTGAGGCTATAGATGCAGAGCGGTTGCCCGCCCATGTGGCGATCATTATGGATGGAAACGGCCGTTGGGCTAAAGAGAGGGGACTGCCCCGCTCGGCCGGTCATAGACAGGGGGTAGAGACGCTGCGGGAGGTAGTCCGTTATGCCAGCAGCCTGGGGATAGGCGTCCTGACCATGTTTGCCTTCTCTACTGAAAACTGGCGCCGCCCCCCCTGGGAGGTTAAATACCTGATGGGGTTGCCGCAGGAGTACCTTTACTCGGAGCTGCCTGAGCTGATCAAAAATAATGTCCGGGTTAACCTGCTCGGCGATCCCCGGCGACTCCCCGGGCCGGCCCGGCAGGCCGTTGAAAAAGGGATCGAAGAGACGGCCCATTGCAGCGGTATGCTTCTGAATTTTGCCCTCAATTACGGTTCACGCCAGGAGATAATCCGGGCGGTGCGTACCATTGGAGAGGATCTAGCAAATGGCAAGCTTACCTCCGCCATTGATGAGGAGGTTTTCGCTTCCTATCTCTATACAGCGGGGGCACCCGATCCGGATCTCCTGATCCGCACCGGTGGGGAGTACCGCCTGAGCAACTTTCTTCTCTGGCAGATCGCCTATAGCGAGCTCTGGTTTACGAAGACCTACTGGCCCGATTTTAAGTGCCGCCACCTATTGCAGGCCCTGGGAGATTACCAGCGACGGGAACGCCGCTTTGGCCAAGTTTAATGTCAGGGGCAAGCGATGTTAAAATTAAGGGTTATATCGGCAATTATAGGAATACCTCTTATATTGGGTGTCCTTTACGTGGGGGGGGGCTGGTATGCCCTGCTGGTGGGATTACTGGTTAACCTGGGTCTCTATGAATATCTAACGATCCATCGGGCTGGCGGCTACCATCTCCCGGTAGTAAGTACCGCCCTGGGGGTTAACCTGGTGCTGGTGCTGGTCTACCTGGATCGGGTAGATCTAATTTATGCGGCGCTCACCCTTCTCTTTTTTAGCCTAGCCCTGGAACTGCTGGCCGGCTTTAAAAGGGGGGCGACTACCCGGGAATCGGCCCTGGCCCTGTGGGGAATAATTTACTTGGGCGGCCTGGGGGGCTATCTTATCTTGCTCCGCTTCCTGCCCCGGGGTATTCTGGCTGCCGGGATGTTACTATTAAACGTTTGGAGTTGCGATATCGCCGCCTATTTTGTCGGGACGAAATGGGGACGCCGGCGGCTGGCGCCGGGGATCAGCCCCCAAAAATCGGTGGAGGGGGCCCTGGCCGGTCTCCTGGGTGCAGTCTTGCTCTCGGTGGGGGCAGTGCAGTTTTTTCCCCGGCAGCTAGCACCGCTAACTGCCGGGTCGGCGCTCCTTTTAGGGCTGGGGGTTGCGGTTGCCGCCCAGCTGGGCGACCTGTTGGAATCGGCGCTGAAACGGCAGAGTGCAGTTAAAGATTCGGGCAAGCTGATTCCCGGTCACGGCGGGGTACTGGATCGTTTTGATAGCCTGTTGATGGCTGCCCCTTTTGCCTACTATTTCTTTTTAATAATAAACAGTTAGGAAGAAACTATTAAAATTAAGATGGAGAAGAAGAGTGGTTTACCTAAAAGAATAGCTATTCTAGGTTCAACCGGCTCCATCGGCCGGCAGGCCCTGCAGGTAATTGAACACCTGGGCCCGGCCTACCGGGTGGTAGCCTTAACGGCTAACCGGCGGGTCCGGGAGCTGGTTGAGCAGGCCGAAAAGTTTGAACCTGAATTAGTGGCCCTATCCGATCCGGAGGCGGCAGCCTCGTTAAGGGCGTCCCTGGGGAAAAAATGCCGGGTGGCGGCCGGCCCGGAGGGGCAGGTGGCGGCGGCTACCTGGCCGGCAGCGGACCTGGTCCTGGTGGCCCTGGTCGGTTTTAGCGGGTTCCAGCCTACCTGGGAGGCGCTCCGGGCCGGTAAAAAGGTGGCCCTGGCCAACAAGGAGGCGCTGGTGGTCGGCGGGGAGCTGATGACCGCGGCGACCGACGGTGCCCCCCTGCTGGACCGGATTATCCCTATCGACAGTGAGCATGCGGCGATCTGGCAGTGTCTCCAGGGGGTAGGGGAGAATCAACTGGAACAGATTTGGCTTACCGCTTCGGGAGGCCCCTTTCTTAACTGGGACCGGCGGCAGATGGAGGCGATCACCGTAGCAGAGGCCCTAAACCATCCCAACTGGAAGATGGGGCCGAAGATTACTATTGACTCGGCCACCCTGATGAACAAGGGGTTCGAGGTGTTAGAGGCCCGCTGGCTCTTTGGATTGGAGCTGTCGCGTATTAA
>JAAZLS010000044.1 GCA_012799185.1 Bacillota bacterium
GAAGAGACGCTCGATACAACCAGCACCCCGACCACTAGCAGCGTTGCCGCCGCCACAACCGCCAGGCTTATCTTTACCGGGCGGCTAAAATTATCCCAACGCTGTTTAATGGCATTCAGATCAACACCGACAGCCGACACGGCTGCGTTCAGGTCCCTCTTTTCCTCCATACCGGCACCCCTTTAAAACTATTCTACGGGCGGTCTAAGCCCTTCCCTAAACCTGCATGCGATAAATCTCCTGGTAGGCCTGGATAACCTTATTCACCACCTGCACCGATAGCTGGAGCGAAAGTTGGGCCTGTTCGGTGGTGATCATTAGCTCGTGCAAACTTTCCAGATCCCCGGAAAGCAGGTTTAACGCCGCCCGATCCGCCTCTTTTTGTAGCTGGTCACTTGATCCCAGGGCATCCTTTAAATAGTTGGCAAACGGAACTCCTCCACCGGATTCTTTTTCCGGCCCCGAAATCTTAGCACCTATTCGCTGGGCAGAGAGAGGGTTTATGTACCCGGTCATCCCCCAACCCCCCTTTTATCTTCCAATTTCCAACGCCTTCAGGTAAAGGCTCTTGGCGGTATTAATCACTGTACTATTGGCCTCATAGGAACGAAGCGCGGTAATCATATCGGTGATCTCTTTCGATAGCTCTACATTTGGATACTGAACGTACCCCTGCTCATCGGCATCGGGGTGATCGGGATCAAAAACCTGCTGGGGGGGATTGGGATCCGCATAAATCTGCTGTACCCGGACCCCTTTTCCCGGGTAGGGTCCCCTACCACCGACACCGGCCTTTTTCCCGGCCAGCTCTTCGGCAAATACCACCGTCCGCCGCCGGTACGGCCCCCCTTCGGCAGTCCGGGTGGTATGCTGGTTGGCCAAATTACTGGCAATTACATCCAGCCTGAGCTTCTCTGCCGCAAGACCGGAACCGGATATCTGAAAGGTAGAAAAAAGGGTCACTATCAGCGCCTCCCTTCGTTAATAACATAGCGCCACCGATTAAATCGGCTGTTTACCTGCTGCACATAGGCATTATAGCGTAACTGGTTGATCACCAAATCAATCATCTCGGTCTCCAGATCCACGTTGTTTCCATCGGGCCGGCGGGTAGTAGTGCGATCCTGTTTTACCTTTGCTACCGGCTCCCCCAGGGCCCCATTTAAATGGGCGGGATGGGTGCGCTTCAGCCCGTCCCCCCCTGACTGCCGGGCCCGGGCGAGTTGCTCCTCAAAGCTTACCGCCGAACGTTTAAATCCCGGGGTATTAAAATTAGCCAGATTATGGGCAATTACCCGCTGGCGAAGAGCCGAGGCACTTAAACCTTTCACTAGCTCGTCCATAATACCGCCACCGTCTAAGAACATAAGGCACCCCTTTTCAAAAAAAATAAAACAGGCAACCGGGGCTGCCTGTTGGTTATAGAAATTTAGACCGGCAGCCTGGCATTCCCTTTACAGGACCCATGGCTTTGCGCCCCTGCCTTTCGACAGGTTAGCCCTTAATACAGCCTAATATGGCAAATTATACCTCTATATCCTTATACCAGATAATTATGCAACTGTCAACATTTCAGGCATAATTTTCATGTGTAGCCACTATTCGGCCCCCCGGTAGTAATGATCAATAAATTCTCACTACTAAAGGTCTAACTCCAGGAATGCCGCTACCAGTTTCGGGTCAAATTGACTCCCCGCACAACGTTTTAACTCCCGTTGCGCCTCGGCCCTACTTATCGCCTTCCTGTAGGGGCGATCATGGGTCATCACATCATAGCTGTCTACAATCGCAACAATCCGGGAAAGTAGGGGTATCTCGTCCCCTTTTAACCCCTCCGGGTACCCTTCCCCGTCCCATCGCTCGTGGTGGCCGAGGATAGCCGGCGCTACATGGGCCAGCTCGTTGGAACAGAGGGCGATCCGGTAACCCCTGACCGAATGATCTTTAATAACCTTGAACTCCTCCGGAGTTAGGCGTCCCGGTTTCATCAGTAGCTGCTCCGGCACAGCCAGCTTGCCAATATCATGGAGGGTAATGGTTAAAACCAGATCTTCCATCTGGCTATCGTCCAGGCTCAACCGAGACCCGAAGCGTACCCCCAGGGATTGCATTCGCCAGGCATGCTCCTCTGTCTCATAACTTTTTTCTCCCAAGAGCTTGACCAGCTTGGCAATGGTCGCATTACGCGTATACTTAGCTACAGTTAACCTTTTCCGTCGGATCCCTGCCTCGACCCTTTTTAGAATATCCGTAATATTTTCGCCGGCCCCCTCCTGGGTGGTCGCCCCCAGGGTAATGTTAATTTCAATGGGAATCCCCTCCACCTGCCGGCATCGCTCCCGGAGGGCTTCGACTACATTAAGGGCGGCCTCACTAGATCTATTGGGCAGGGCGGCGATCAGTTCGTTTCCACTCCAGCGGGCAATAATACTGTTTTCAAAGCAACAATTTCTAAATTCCTTAGCTGTTCGTGCAACTACGCGATCACCTTTACTATAACCAAAGACTTCATTAACTAGTTTTAAGTCGTTAATCTTTCCTAGGATAAAGCTTAGTGGAAGAGAACCCTCTAGGTTTAACCGCCTTATTTTCTTTAAAAAATAGGAACGGTTGTAAAGGCCCGTCAGCGGATCATTGGGATAGCTGTAACCACCGGTAACTATTTCTTCCAATTTTACCAGCGCTCCCGGGTCCTTGCGTTGGCTACATACCAGGTAGTAATCATAGGTCGATTTTTGCAACCTCCGGTACGCCCCTTCGAAGGAGTCAAAACAGTCAACCACTACCGCCGCCCTGCCCAAATTTTTGTCGATGAGCTTCTTATAACAGGGAGCATAATTGCAATCTCCCCCGATGGCTAAAATTCTTGTTTTTTTACCGACCATGGTCCGCTCATCTCCGGTTAAACTGAATCGCGATAACTGCCAAATCCTTTCTCTAGCCGCTGTTTTCGATCTCGATCACCCTCGCCAGCTGAATCATATTGAACATCTTCTGAATATGCTTGCTTTTAATATTAATAATTTTAAGACCGCCCCCCCGTTCTTTAAATCTCTTTTGAAATAGGAGCAGTTTTCCCAGTCCTGCACTGCCGATGCCGGTTACCTGGCTAAAATCGAGGGTAACAACCTTAAATCCTTCCTCGTATAGCATATTTAATGTTTCTTTCAGCAGGTGGGAGTTACTAAGATCTACTTCGCCACCCATGATAATTGTCGCATTATCCCTGCCCTCTTTTATAATCTCCAATTTTTTCCCCCTAGATCTACTTCCGGAAAAAACCTTCTCTTCGAGGGTAATTCCCTGTACTTAAATTTTAGCCCCCCTCATCCCGTTCGTCTATGGGGAGGATCCCCAGGATAATCGATAACCCTTCCCATTTTCGGAATAGAGCTACCCATTTTAAGAATAGGCGATTTAATCCCCATTGTTAACAAATTGCCCCCGGCCATGGTATAATGCCCTTGATAGCGAATTTTGCCAAATCCTGCGGAAATATCGGGCTTTTGGAGGAGCTTTAAAATGAAAGGGAAACAGAAGTACCTCCTATTGCTAAAAAAACTCCCCTATGCCTTTGCCTATCACCACATGCTAACCGCCAGCGATGGAAAGCCGGTTGATTATCTCTTTCTCGATATCAACCCGGCTTTCGAAACCTTGACCGGACTTAAAAGAGACCGAGTTGTAGGGAAAAAATTTACAGATCTGTTCCCGGAAATCGTAAAATCCTTCCCCGATTGGATCGAAAGATACGGAAAGGTCGCCGCCGGGTACGGGGATATACGTTTTGAACAATATTTCGAATCGGCGGGGCGCTGGTACGAGGTAACTGCCTACAGCAACGCTCCCGGCTATTTTGCCACCGTCTACCACGACATTACAGAGAACCGGCGTTTCCAAAATGCGCTCCGGGAGAGTGAAGAGAGCCTCTCAACTACCCTCCACTCCATCGGTGACGGGGTTATCGCCACCAACCTGGAGGGTGAAATAACACGCATGAATCCCCAGGCCGAAAAGCTCACCGGTTGGACCTTCAGGGAGGCGAAGGGGAAACATCTGGATCAAGTCTTCCGGATCATTAATGCAAAAACCGGTAAACCGGCCTTTAACCCGGTCGAACATGTGATTAAAACCGGCAAGGTAACAGGGATGGCCAACGATACCGCCCTTATTAATCGCAGTGGCGAGCTATATCAGATCGAAGACAGTGCCGCCCCTATCCATGATAGCAAGGGAAAGATCAGCGGGGTAGTAATGGTCTTCTCCGATGTAACGGAAAAATATCATGCCCGCAAGACCCTGGAGGAGACAACCCGGCGCCTGAAACATGTTTTAAGGGCTACCCGGACGGGGATTGACGTTATCGATAAAGATTTTAACCTCCACTATGTAGATAGCCTTTGGCAAGAGATCTACGGCCCCCCCGAGGGGCGTAAATGCTACGAATATTTTAAGGACCTTAAGGAGCCCTGCCCCAATTGCGGGGCCCCCCGCGCCTTAAAAACGAAGCGGGTGGCATTTTCCGAGCAGACCCTCCCCAAAGAAGATAATCGCGTCATTGAATGCCATGCGGTACCCTTCCAAAGGGAAGATGGAGAGTGGATGGTAGCCCAGTGCAAAACAGATGTTACCCATCGGAAGCAGCTAGAGGAGAGGTTAAAGGTTCAACTCCAATTTGAAAAGCTTATCCGACATATCGGGGCAAGCCTGGTCGATGTAGAAATAGAAAATATAGATAAGATAATCACCCAATCGCTGCAAAAGGTAGGGACTTTTTTTAAGGTAGATCGCGGCGTTATCTTCCAGGTTCCCGCCCCCGGCCAGGCCATGGTGGTCACCCATGAGTGGAGTACAGAAGGCACCGCCCCATTGATCGATATTTTGCTGGAATTTTCCGCAGAACGGTTTCCCTGGCTCTTCGAGAGATTTAAGAAGAGAGAAGTAATTCACATCCCGGATGTAAACCTATTTCCCGCCAAGGCCGGGGCCGAGAGGGACGCATTCAGCCGGCAGGGTATGCGGTCGCTGCTGATCATGCCCTTTACCGCAAAAACTGGCGATTACACCGATGGTTTCCTTGCCTTTGATTCCATCCGGGAGAGGATCCACTGGACCGAAGAGCAGGTCCAGCTTCTAACCATTTTTGCAGAAGTTATTAATAGCGCCCTTACCCGGCGGCAGGTAGAAATAGAACGGAAAAAAACTGTGGATATGTTAAAGAAGAGCGAAAGCCGATACCGCTCTATCGTTGAGAATATTAACGATGCCCTTATTATCCATGATTTAGGGGGAAATATTATCGATCTAAACGATAGCGCCTGCCGTCTCTTGGGATATGAACGGGGCGAACTTTTAGGTGCCAACCTGGCCCTGATCCAGGGCTCCGAGGATCAAAAGCTTCTTTTTCAACGCCAACAACAGCTATTGAAAAATAACCAGCTGCTTTTTGAGGGAACCTACAGGCACCGGGACGGCTCGTCAATTCCCTGTGAAATTAGTTCCCGGGTTGTCTCCCACGAAGGCAGGGGCCTGGTCCAAGCCTTTGCCAGGGATATCACCTACCGGAAACAGCAGGAGCAACAGATCGCCAGTTACACCACCGAGTTGGAAAATCTCTACTTGACCCTTGAACGGGAGATGAACAAGGCGAAGGAGGTCCACGAACGCACCCTGCCCAAGCGGCTACCCAAGGTACAGGGGCTTTCCTTTGCCGCCCATTACCAGCCGGCAGAGAGGTTAAGCGGCGATTTTTACGACGTGGTGCAGGTAGGGAAGAGGCTGGTCATCTATCTCTCCGATGTCACCGGCCACGGGGTCGACGGGGCCATGTTAAGCGTTTTTGTAAAACAGACAATCAAGGGCTACCTTACCTTTTCACCGGAAAAGGAGATTCGCCCGGGGAAAATAGTCGGCCACCTCGCCCGCCAGTTCCAAGAGGAAAATTTAAGCGCAGAATATTTCATCTGCATCTTCCTGGCTGTCCTAGACCTGGAGACCAGGGAGCTTACCTATACCGCTGCCGGATTTCAAGATACTCCGCTGGTAAGACTGGGCAGCGGTGAACGCCTGGCCCTAAAAAGTAAAGGGCTCTTCCTCTCCTCGGCCTTTTCCAATGAGCTCTTGAACTTGCAAGAAGGTAGCCTGGAGCTCACCCCCGGCACCACCATCTTTTTCAATACCGACGGCCTCAGTGAACAGGGAGTAAGGGATAATTTTTACGGCAACCGGCTACCGGCGGTCTTCTATGAAAACTGCCACCTCTCCCCCCGGCTGATAGCCGATATCGTCCGCGAAGATTTCCGCCGCTTTAACGATAACTCCCTCCAGGGCCATGATGATATCACCTTCCTGGTGATGCAGGTGGATCCCAATCCCCATCGATTCAAACAGCTGGAGTTGGCCAGCGATTTCTCGGAGTTGGATCGGTTACGTGAACGGATCTTCCACCTCCTGGAGGGATATAAAGAGAGGGACCTATTTCTATCCTGTCTCCACGAGCTTACCTGTAACGCCATGGAACATGGCAACCGGCTGGAGCGGGAAAAAAAGGTCTTGATCGAGCTGGTGATCACCGACCACTATATCCAGGGAAGCGTTGAGGACCAGGGGGAGGGGTTTAACTGGCGAAAACATATTAATAAACCCCTGGAACTCGAGGGGCTGTCGGAACGGGGTCGCGGTATTGCCATGGTCCGGATCTGCAGCAAGCAGCTCCTTTACAATGATCAAGGCAACCGGGCCACTTTTATTGTAAAGAATTAGGGAGGGTAATAAACAATGAAAGTTGAACAGCACGAAGACCAGGCATTGGTTATCCCCCCGGAAAGAATCGACCTTACGAATGCGGCAAAATTTAAAGAAACCCTACAATCTCTTTACGATCAAGGTTACAGGATAATTGTTATCAATTGTACTAACCTGGCCCTCATGGATAGCGCCGGGTTAGGTACCCTGGTCATGTTTCAACAAAAACTAAAGGCCCAGGGGGGCGAACTTAAAATAGTCAACGTAAACCACGGCTATATCAGGCACCTATTCAAAATGATCGAGCTCGAGAAGATAATCAAAATCAGTGAGGAGAACAGCTAGGACAATGGAGGGTTCTCCCGGGATATTACCATGTAACAATGCCTGTAATCCGGGCAAGATGTAGAAACTCTTCCTCCTTCTGGATATTTAACTTCCTCTTAAGATTTTCCCGGTGCCTATCTATAGTTTTGGGGCTGATTGACAGCATTTGGGCCATCTCTCGGCGGCTTTTCCCTTCAGCCAAAAGTTGAAAGATCTCCCTTTCCCGCGGTGTAAGTTTTTCAATCACCCGGGAAGCTACCAGGGGGGGCTCCAACCTTAAAAATTCCTGGATCAGCGCCTGGGATACCGAGGAGCTGAGATAAATCTCTGCCCTTTTTACGGCATCCAGGGCCAGCTTTAACTCTTCAAAGGCTGCGCTTTTTAAAACGTAACCGTCGGCACCAATTTTTAACGCCTGGTAGAGATATATATCTTCGCTATGCATAGAGAGAATAATTACCTTTACCTCCGGGAAGCGCTCTTTCAGCTGCCGGGTAGCCTCCAGGCCATTAAGACCGGGCATACCTATATCCATAATGGCTAAATCGGGGGCCAATTTTTCAACTAGCCGGACCGCCTCCCTCCCGTCGGCGGCCTCCCCGATTACCCGGGCCTTACCCTCACTTTCAATCAACGCGCGTAACCCCTGCCGCACGATAGCATGATCATCAGCCAGTAAAACCCGCAGCTCGCCCATTGTTATCCCCCCCCCTTTCTTGGTAGGGGGATAGCAACCGTGATGCGGGTACCCTGTTTGGGCTCGGAATCAACCTTAAACTTTCCATTTAACAGCTCTACCCTCTCCCGCATTCCCGCAAGCCCAAAGGAAGACGGGGTAGCCGGTATGATCGCCGGTTCAAACCCCTTCCCATCATCTTTTATGCTGACCGAGAGGTACTCGGGGGAATATTTGAATTCGATGATCACCTCTTTAGCCCCGGCATGGCGGGCAATATTGGTCAAAGATTCCTGGATACAGCGAAAGAGCGCCGTCTCCACCTCGCTGGAAAACCGGCCAATTTTATCCCCGGCTATTATCCTCGCCTTGATCCCGGTCCTCCGGCTAAATCCCCGGACCATATTTTGAACCGCCGCCACTAGGCCCATATGATCCAGACCCGGCGGCCGTAACGATACCACCTGTTTGCGAACCTGCTCTAACGTAGAGTCGACCAGCCCTATGCTATCTGTTAGCCGCTCCTGAAAACCTTGATCCCTTTTTCCCAGCTCCTTTTTTATTACCTGCAGGTCGATCTTAACTGCAGTCAGGGCCTGCCCTATTTCGTCGTGCAGCTCCCTTGAGAGACGCTTTTTTTCTTCTTCCTGTACTTTTAGGACCATGGAGGAGAAGACCCTTAATTTTTCGTAACTGGACTTCAGCTTCTCCTCGCTTTCCCGAATTGTCTCGCGATCCTGCAAATGCTTCAGGGCATAGCCCAGGGGGCTGGAAACGGTCTCTAAAAACAAGAGATCATCGGCGGAGAGGGCTTTTTCCCTCGGATCGTAAAGATGGATCAACCCCAATATTTTTCCCGCCGTCTTTACCGGGACCGCTACAACTGTTTCATACCCAAACTCCTGGCATTTTCGACAGCGCCCACCGGGGATAGAAGTACGATTAGCCCCGTACCAGCGGGAGAGCCGGGTGCAAAATAGGGTCCCGGAGCGGGCCAACTCATCACTAAACATACAGGGAAGGGCTCGCCCCCCCTCCGTAACCGTA
>JAAZLS010000045.1 GCA_012799185.1 Bacillota bacterium
CGGCGGGGATGGATCAAATCCGCGCTTCATTAAAGATAAGGGTTTCGCCGCAGGAAATACAGCAGATGCGGGAAGAGGGCAGAAGATTTTGAGCGTGGTGGTAGATGCTTCAGTGGCTCTTTCCTGGATTTTGCCCGGTGAGGGGGCGGCTTTGTGCCTTTCATTGCGCGATAGCGCTGCCGCCAACCCGAAAGCCAGGCTGTTTGTGCCGCCAGATTTTTGGTACGAAGTAGCCAATACTTTGTGGGTGGCGGCCTGCCGCGAACGTCTTACCTAGGCGACCGCTACGGCAGCGTTGGATACCCTAGTAGAATTTCAGTTTACGGTTTGGCCGGTAGAACCTGCTGTCTGCCTGGCCCTTTCTTTTCAACAGGGCCTGGCCGTATATGACAGTGCCTATCTCAGCCTGGCGCTGGAACATAGTTCAACCCTGTGGACCTTAGACCAGACCTTGGCCAAGACTGCCGGGGAATTGAATGTTGTTGTAAAACCCACTTTTTAAATAACGACCGGTTTATTCCAGATGAGGCTAGAAGCAGAGCCTGCCAAAACGGCAGGCTCAATTTTCTGGGCGCCCTGCTTTCAGGTGGGGCGATGGAATATTTTGTCCAGTTCCAGCTCCAGTTCCGGAAAATGGGGATGGGTAAACCGGTCGCCCGAGCTGCCCGCCGCGACCAGAATATAGTGATTATCTTTCAGCATAAACGCTTCCAGTGTGTTCTCTTCCGGGTCGGCGAGCCAGTAGTGGGGGATGGCCGCCTGGCGGTAGATCCCCATCTTCTGCAGGCGATCCTTGCGGCGGTTGGCAGGGGACATGATCTCGATTACCAGGTCGCAGGGTCCATCAATGTGCTGCTCGCGGATAATTTGGCGGCGGCTGCCGGATACAAACAGAAGATCGGGTTGTAGGACATTATGGGTGGTTAGGGTAACATCCAGGGGGGCGAAAAAAAGTTCGCCATCGGGATCGTAACAGTCAAAATAGCGCTTTAGCTGCCATCCCAGCTCCCGCGATATTCGCTGGTGCTGGGTCGAGGGGGAGGGCTCCTTTACCAGGACACCCTCCAGGATTTCGAAGCGATAACCCGGTTCTTCCGGTATCCGTAGGTAATCATCATAGGTGTAATCGCCCTGCCGGAGGTATTCGGGATGGTCTTCCTTTATCTGGATCCTGCTCCCGGCCAGAGCGGCCAGGACCGCCTCTTTTTCGTAACGATATTGTTTATTCCCTAGCTCAACAAAGGGTATCTTATTTTGCCTGGTATAGCGCCAGACTGTTTCCACAGATAGGCTCAAAATTTTCGCCAATTCATGAGCGGTTAGCAATTTGACCATGTCAGCACCCTAACCCATCATACCTTCCAACGCAACCCATGTCAAGCATACACAAGCAAAACCAACAGTGAGTATCGGGAGACTTTTACTAATTCCCGGGGGCGGGCTACAAGCTACTGGCCAATCTTTAAAATTCCATCTAAGCGGGGGAAGGTAAGGGTAATTTTTAAACCGGTAGCAGTGTTTTCAGCGGAGATGATGCCGTGATGCTTTTCGACGATGGCCCGGGCGATGGCCAGTCCCAGGCCGGCGCCTTCGCCGGAGGCGGGGCGGGAGGAACGGTAAAATCGCTGTAACAGCCAGGGTAGTTCTTTTTCCGGGACACCGCCGCCGTTATCTTCTACTGTTACTGCAATTGCCCGTTCTGTATTTTCCAAGAATAGGTGAATTTGTCCGCTGGGAGGGGTATGTTCACAGGAATTTTTAAGTATATTTTTTAGCGCTTCGCTTATCCAGTAGGCATCGCAGCGCATGGTAGTCCGGCCGATGGTTGTAAATTTTTTATGCGGATAAAGAAACTGCAGCTCTGTTACTATCTCTTGGATCAAAGTAAATAGATCTAGGTGGGCAAATTGCATTTCGTAGGCATCGGCCCGCAGTTTTTCCAGTCGCAGCAGCGAATAGATCATTTTTTCCATCCGTTCGATTAGCAACAACTGCTTGGATATATATTCTAACGAAGTTGCTGCATCCGGCCTGTCGTTCCTATCTACCTGCCTTTTTCTTTGATCCATTTCTACATAGAGTTTCAACGCCGCCAGCGGGGTTTTTAGCTGGTGGGAAACATCGGCAATGAAATCTGCATTCTTTTGGTTTTCCTTCAACCGGTTTTCACGTTCTAAAAGCAACCGGTTTTCCAGTTCGACCACCGCGTTTTCCAATAGGGCAAAGCTGTCGTCGTTTACGCTGAAAAGGGGCGATTTTTTCCGTCCTTCGAGAAAATCAGTTAATTGCCCGTGAAGGGCCTCGATTTCTTTCTCCCACCGCCACCAGCCATAAAGGGAGGCTAGCAGGGCGGCCGTACTGGCCAAGAAGATGGCCAGGCCGATCCAGTAAGTGTTACCGGCATCGGTATTGAATAGGTAGGCGCCCAGGGCGGCGGAGATTACAGAAAATAGGATCACTAAGTAGAGAGATTGCCTCAATTTTTTTCATCCTATCTACGAGCAGCCGGGCCAGGCAAGGCCCGGCCTTAACTATGCCGTTAAAGACCGGCAGGCTGGTAAATCCCCCCTGCGCCCCCCTTTTCAAAGGGGGGATTAAAAGGATCTTGCGTGCCCCTATTTAAGGGTGGAAACGAAGCGGGCAATGCGAGGTTAGGTCTGCTACCTGTTTACCGTCCCTTTGACTCATCTTTCTTACCTTCCCATCGGTAGCCGATGCCGCGTACAGTTTGAATGCGGGTCCCGCCGATTTTATCCCGTAAGCGGCTGATATGAACTGAAAGGGTGTTATCATCGATAAAAGAACCGCCGACGTCCCAAATAGTTTGCAGTAGTAGAGTACGGGTGACTATCTTTCCGCTGTTTCGCACCAGGATAGATAATAGCTGAAGCTCGGTCGGGGTCAGGTAGAGACGTTCACCCTGGTAGAAGACGCTCATGGTTTGCCAGTCGATGCTTAGTCCGTCTTGTTCATAGGCCGCCGGTTGACTCCGCCGGCGAAGCAAAGCCCGGATACGGGAAAGCAGTTCAGAGAGGCGGAAAGGCTTGGTTACATAGTCGTCGCCGCCGGCATCCAGCCCCCGTACGATCTGTACTTCATCATCTTTGGCGGTTAGAAAAAGGA
>JAAZLS010000101.1 GCA_012799185.1 Bacillota bacterium
GGCAATACCAAATGTTATAAGTCTTGTCCTTATCATTTACAGATTGGAAGGGTGAAAAAATTGAATGTAGAAGTCGTTGAATATAACAAACAATGGACTGTCCTATTTGAAGATGAAGCCCTAAAAATCAGGAAAATTCTCGGAAAAGAATTAATTGATGTTCACCACATAGGGAGCACCGCGGTGGAAAATTTAATGGCTAAACCAATTATTGATATCATGCCGGTAGTCAAAGAAATTTCACGGGTCGACAATTATAATAGTAAATTTGAAGACCTTGGTTATGAGGTAATGGGTGAGTTTGGTATGGCTGGTAGAAGATATTTTAGGAAGGGATCAGCTAGAAGGACACATCAAATACACATTTTTGAAGAAAGTAACTCGAAGGATATAGAAAGACACATAGCAGTAAGAGATTACTTGAGGAAGCATCCTATGGAAGCATTTGAATATGGTCAACTTAAGAGTAGGCTAGCGGCCTTATTTCCTACCGATATCATATCGTACATGGATGGTAAGGATTCTTATGTTAAAGAACTTGAAATAAAGGCATTGCGATGGTATGGTCGTTTACAAAATAAGTGATAAATGGAGATTGCGTAGTTTGGGTTACGTACCCCGTATTTGGGGAACCGCCGGACGTTAAATTATCTTTAAAAAGAGGTGCCGTTAATAATGAATATTCAATTTGCAGATAGGATGAACAATGTTCACAAATCATTTGTTAGGGAGATTCTTAAAGTTGCCGCTAATCCACAAGTAATATCCTTTGCAGGAGGACTACCTAACCCGTCTTCGTTTCCGGTCCTAGAAGTTCAAAACGCTACTCACAAGGTTTTGAATGATGATGGCTATAATGTACTCCAATACAGCAACACAGAGGGTTATTTGCCTCTTAGACAATATATTGCTGAAAGGTATTTTAAAAAAGGTGTTGTTGTTGACCCAAATGAAATTTTAATCACTAATGGTTCTCAGCAAGGGCTTGACTTAATTGGTAAAGTTCTTCTGAATAAGAATGACGACATTCTTATGGAACGACCTGGGTACTTAGGTGCTATTCAAGCATTTTCAGTTTTTGAACCCAAATTTCATACTGTTCCGGTGGTTGATGATGGAGTCGATATTGATTCATTAAAGGAAGTAATAAAAAGTCATGAACCCAAGTTGTTTTATGGCGTTCCTAATTTCCAAAATCCATCGGGAATTACATATACAGCACAAAATAGGGAGATTGTAGCTAAGATATTAAATGAATACAATACAATATTTATAGAAGACGATCCTTATGGAGAACTAAGATTTATGGGGCAAGACGTGCCGTCAATGAAGACTTATCTGGGAGATAACACAATTCTTCTAGGTTCCTTTTCTAAAATCGTAGCACCGGCAATGCGCCTCGGTTGGATATGCGCTAGACATGAAATAATGGAAAAACTGATAATTGCAAAACAGGCTTCTGATTTACACACAAACTATTTCTCACAAAGGGTTATTCATCAGTATCTGATTGATAACAATATTGATAACCATATTAAAAAAATTACAGAATTATATAAAGGTCAAAGGAATTGTATGGTTTCAATGATTGAAAAGTACTTTCCGCAAGAGGTTAAAAGTACAAAACCGGAAGGTGGAATGTTTTTATGGGCCACTCTGCCCGAAGGATTTTCGTCATTAGAATTATTTGATATGGCAATTAAGCAAAATGTTGCATTTGTTCCCGGTGATCCATTTTATATTAATGAGAAAGGAACAAATACAATGAGGTTAAATTACACAAGTTCTACGGAAGAGAAGATAGAAGAAGGAATAAAGCGGCTATCAGAAGCCATTAAAGATCTAATAAAATAATTGAAGTTGATCCGTAAATTTTGTGCCACATTTGCAACCACAATTAGCTGAGTGTATCCTATCCTATCCACGAAATCAAACTAGAGGGCTTACAAAAACACTTTAGCTAAATCGACTCCTAAATTGGGAAACAGAAAAGACACAGCCTTTCCCTGACTGGAAACGCTTTATTTTTTAATATCTGCCCATCTTCAAATCGATAGATCATAACTTGTTTAATTTCGGTCTGTTAGTTTGAACCACATTAGGTGGTAATCTAACTCCCATGGGTGCCTCAACGAGCGTACGCTATTCCTGCCAAGAGGCAGTTAGTTATAATTGTTCCGGAAACTGGAGAACTTTTAAGTGAAAGAAAATATCCTAAAATAGGCAAAGTATATGACTTTTTTTCTGAGCTTATTCGTATTCCACACTTGGTTA
>JAAZLS010000046.1 GCA_012799185.1 Bacillota bacterium
AAAGCAATGATCTTGATCTGTGAAGACCCGGCGCTATTGGCAGAAGCGGTAGCGGTAGTAGCCGCCCGCAAGCCGCTGCTTTATGCTGCAACGGTAGATAACTACGAGGAAATGGTTAAGCTGGCGCAGGCCAATAAATGTCCCCTGGCGGTGCGGGGGAAGGATCTATATGAGACGGCGGGGTTGGCGGAAAAAATTGCCTCCCTCGGATACGAAGAGCTGGTATTAGATAGTGGGGCCCGCGATACCAGTCAGGTTTTAGCCGACCTAACCCAGATGCGCCGCCTGGCCATTAAGAAATACCGTCCCTTCGGGTACCCGACCATTGCTTTTACCAGCAAGGAGGATCCGCTGGAGGAGGTGGTCCAGGCGGGGGTCTATTTAACCAAGTATAGCTCCATCGTGGTTTTGAAAACGGCGGAAAAGGAGCATCTGCTGCCCCTGCTTTCTTGGCGTCAAAACCTTTATACCGATCCGCAGAAGCCGATTGCTGTAGAGCCAAAACTTTACGCGGTGGGCGAGGTTGATGAGGATTCCCCGGTTTACTGCACCACCAATTTTTCCCTAACCTACTTTATCGTCGAAGGGGAGGTGGAGGCCTCCCGTATTCCCAGTTATATTCTCTCTGTGGATACCGGGGGTATCTCGGTGTTGACAGCCTATGCCGATAATAAATTTAGCGAAGAAATTATCGCCACGGCCATGAAGGAGGCCGGGTTGGAAGAGAAAGTCAAACACAGGCAAATTGTGCTTCCCGGCCATGTGGCTGTTTTACAGGGGGCCCTGGAAGAGGAGTCGGGCTGGAAGGTTCGGGTCGGGCCGAGGGAGGCCTCCGATATTCCTAAGTTTGCCAAGGAGAACTTTGGTTAAAAGATAAACCCCAGAGAGGAGCGTTAAGATGGCTCTAGAGATCCTGAAGGAAAAATATAGAAGCAAGGTGAGCGAGGTTGTCCTGGGAGCTACCAGGGAGGAAGGGGGGACCCGCAGCCATACGATTACTGTCGGCGGTGAGTCTACCATGCCCTATCTGCATTTCGAGGGTGAAATGCCCAATCGCCCGGTTATTGCCCTGGAGATTACGGATATAGTTCCCGATTGGCACCCTTGCTTTGGAGAGTACTACGACGAAGTATTTGCCGATACGGCGGCCTGGGCGAAGAGGTGTGTCGACAAATATGGGGCCGACCTGGTCCAGCTGCGCCTGCTGAGCGCCGATCCCGACCTAGGGGACAGCTCCCCCGAAGAATGTGCCGAAACAGTTAAAAAGGTCTTGGAGGCGGTGGGGGTTCCGTTGATCGTGGTCGGCAGTGGGAAGGCGGAAAAAGATGACCGGGTTTATCCGGTAATCGCCGAGGCGGCCGCCGGTGAAAATTTACTGTTGGGTGTGGCCGAAGTAGAAAATTACAAAGCTATTACCAGCGCCTGCATGGCCCACCAGCATAATGTTATCGCCCTCTCCCCGATCGATATTAATATCTGTAAGCAGCTAAATATCCTCATCGCCGAGATGAGCATGGCCATGGCCCGGCGGATCATCATCGATCCCTGTATGTCTGCCCTGGGCTACGGGATCGAGTATACCTACTCCATCATGGAGCGGGCCCGCCTAGGCGCCCTCCAGGGGGATAAGATGTTGGCTATGCCCATGATCGGTAACGTCGGTTTTGAAGCCTGGCGGACCAAGGAGGCAAATGTACCGACGGAAGAAAACCCCGGATGGGGTGAACGGGGGGAGCGGGCTATTCTTTGGGAGGCGACTACGGCTATGGCTTTCCTCCAGGCCGGCCTGGATATCGTGGTTATGCGCCATCCCCGGGCGGCGGCTCTGGCCCGGCAAAACATTGATGAGCTAATGCAGGATAACAGTTACTAGTCGGTCAAAGACGATCAAGATAGGAGGTTGATTCGATGATTATTATTGGCGAGCGTATTAATGGCATGTTTAGGGATATTGCCAAGGCGATTCGGGAGGAGAATGGGGCTGTAATCCAGGACTGGGCGCGCAAGCAGGAGGAACGGGGGGCCCGCTACCTGGATATCAATGTCGGTCCCGGCTCCACTGAACCGGTGCGGGTAATGAAGTGGCTGGTTGAAGAGACCCAGAAGGCCAGCGATCTTCCTCTCTGCCTAGATTCTACCAACTATGATGCCATTGAGGCCGGGCTAAAGGTATGTAAACAGCCAGCGATGATTAATTCGGTCCCAGCCGAGGCAGCAAAGATGGAGCGGGTCTTCCCCATGGCCGCCGAGTACGGGGCGGAGGTAATCTGCCTGGCCATGAGTGAAGAGGGGATCCCTAAAGATGCCGATAGCCGGGTCGCCCTGGCCATGGAGCTGGTAGCCACGGCCGATGCTTATAATTTATCTCCCGATACCCTCTATATCGATCCCCTGGTGCTGCCCTGCAACGTTGCCCAGGACCACGGCCCGGAGGTAATGGAGACGTTACGCCAGATTAAGCTTATCTCCGATCCTCCACCGAAGACGGTGGTCGGCTTAAGTAATGTTTCCCAGGGAACTAAGAATCGGGAGCTGATTAACCGGGTCTTTGCGGTCATGGCCATGGGGAACGGGTTGGATGCAGCCATTGCTGATGCCTGTGACGAAGAGCTGATGGCGGCGGTAGCTACCGCCCGTATATTACTAAATATAGATATCTATTGCGATTCTTATGTGGATGTATTCATGAAAGGCTAGCCAATTGACCCGAGCTCTATGGACCAAGTCTATGGAAGGACGGTGACCCGATGATAATTGCGGAACGAAAACCGCTCCAACAAATTTTTGAGATGCTTAAATCCTATCGCCGCATCGGTATACTGGGCTGCGGAACTTGTGTTACAGTGTGCATGGCCGGTGGGCAGAAAGAGGCAGAAGAGCTGGCGGCGGCTCTCACTATTCACCGCCGCCGGGAGAAAGAACCGGTGGAGGTAGAGGCATTTACTATTGAGCGCCAGTGCGAATATGAATATATAGAGCAAGTTAAAGACCGGCTGGCAGGCTACGAGGTAATTTTATCCCTGGGTTGTGGGGTAGGGGTACAAACCCTGGTAGAGCGAATGCCGGAACTGCGGGTGTTGCCGGGGGTTAATACCCAGTCCATGGGATACCCGTTGGAGCAGGGGGTTTGGGTGGAGCGTTGCCTGGGCTGTGGAGATTGCGTCTTACATGTAACACTGGGAATTTGCCCTATTACCCGCTGTGCCAAGAGTATTCTTAACGGGCCCTGTGGCGGTTCCTCCGGGGGGAAATGTGAGATTGATCCGGAGGTGGATTGTGCCTGGCATCTTATCCATGAACGAATGGAGAAAATGGGGCGCCTGTCGGAGCTGCAGGCTATCCAGCCCCCCAAGGACTGGTCAGTATCCCATCATGGCGGTCCGAGAACCGTAGTAAGGGAGGAGGTTAAACTTGATCGCGGGCAGTAAATTAGAAAAAGTAATTCGCAGCGGACAATTTGCAGTAACCGGTGAACTGGGACCTCCCAAGAGCGCCGACCTGACCATGCTCAAGCAGCATGGAGAGGCGCTGCGCAATCACGTGGAAGCCTTTAACATTACCGATAACCAGACGGCTATCGTGCGCACCTCCAGCATTGCCTGTGGAGCGGTACTAGTCCAGATGGGACTGGAACCGATTATCCAGATTACGGTGCGGGATCGTAACCGGATCGGCATCCAGGGTGATGTGCTGGGAGCGGTGGCCCTGGGGATAAAGAATATCCTTTGCTTGTCGGGCGATCACCAGAAATTTGGCAATGAACAGCAGGCAAAGGGGGTCTACGATATCGACTCCATGCAACTTTTAGACGGTTTAAGAAAACTACGCGATGAGGGCCGCTTCATTGGCGGGGACAAGGTGGGGGCACCGGTGAGCTATTATCTGGGGGCGGTGGCCAATCCTTTTGCAGATCCCTTTGAGTACCGGGTAGACCGGTTGGAAAAAAAGATTGCCGCTGGTGCCAGTTTTATCCAGACCCAGTGTATTTTTGACCTGGCCCGGTTTAAAAAATGGATGGAGCTGGTTCGGGAGCGGGGGCTGCACAAAAAGGTGGCCATTATGGGGGGGGTAACCCCGATCAAATCCCTGGGGGCGGCCCGTTATATGAAAAACAATGTATCCGGCATCATCATTCCCGACGAGATTATTACCCGCCTGCAGGGGGCGAAAAAGAAAAAAGAAGAGGGCCTTAAGATCGCCATTGAAACTATCCAGCAATTGAAAGAAATAGAAGGGGTGGCCGGGGTGCATGTAATGGCGATCGCCTGGGAGGAGGTTGTCCCGGAGATTGTAGAGCGGGCCGGTCTCTATCCCCGCCCCAAGCTTTAATAGTGTAAACCAATATTTACATCGATGTAATCTCAATAAGAACTTTCCGCCAAACTTTAGTAAACGCGGCCGACAGGTTCCCGGTTCTCCTGTCAGCCGCGCTATTTTTTGACGTTTTTTTTAGGGGTGGCCCCGGAGGTCGGTTTAACCCGGTGGTACGTTAATTGCATACTACATTTAAATGTAATTAAAAATCTTAATCTCATTATTTAAACAGCCAAATTAAATCCCTGGACCGCCGTTAACATGAATGGTTTTCTCGTTTATATCTAGAAAATTTAGTTTAAGGAGGGGTTCCGTGAAGGAGGTAATCATTGCCAGCGCTGTCCGGACTGCAGTCGGCACCTTTGGTGGGTCTCTGAAGGATATAAGTGCGGTTGAACTGGGTACCCGGGCGATTAAAGGGGCCTTAGAACGCATTGATTTAGATCCTGGGATGGTAGATGAGGTTTTAATGGGGTGCGTCCTCCAGGGAGCGATGGGCCAGAATGTGGCCCGCCAGGCGGCATTAAAGGCAGGGATTCCGGTGGAGGTTCCCTGTACTACCGTCAACAAGGTTTGCGGATCCGGTTTAAAGAGCGTGGCCATGGCGGTTGATGCCATTAAAGCCGGGAACGCTGGGATTATTGTCGCCGGCGGCATGGAAAACATGAGTGCTACTTTATATGCCATCGAGGGGGCCCGCTGGGGGATCCGGATGAACGATAGCCGGGCGGTAGATATGATGGTTAGAGACGGTCTTTGGTGCGCGTTCAATGATTACCACATGGGTATTACCGCTGAAAATATCGCCGAGCGATTTTCCATTAGCCGGGAGGCGCAAGATGAGTTTGCTTTAAAGAGCCAGGAGAAAGCCCGGGCGGCAATTGATCGCGGCCGCTTTAAAGATGAAATTGTCCCGGTAGCGGTTCCCCAGCGGAAAGGTGAACCGGTAGTGTTTAAAGTAGACGAGCATCCCCGGGAAACCTCTCTCGAGTTACTGGCCCGGCTGCGCCCTGCTTTTAAAAAGGGGGGGACAGTTACCGCTGGAAACGCCTCTGGAATTAATGACTGTGGAGTAGCATTGGTGATAATGGATTTAGAAAAAGCCCGGGAGCTGGGCCTAGAACCGCTGGCCCGTATCCGGGGCTATGCTGCGGCGGGGGTAGACCCGGCGATCATGGGTACCGGCCCGGTACCGGCTATCCGGAAGGTACTGGCTAAAACCGGTTTAAACTTAGGGGATATCGAGCTGTTTGAACTAAACGAGGCCTTTGCCTCCCAATCTTTATATGTGATCAGGGCACTGGGTCTTGAAAAATATATGGATAAAATTAATGTTAACGGGGGGGCAATTGCTCTCGGACACCCCATTGGGGCCAGCGGGGCCCGAATATTAGTAACCCTACTTTATGAAATGGAAAAAAGGGACCTGGAGATAGGCCTGGCTGCCCTCTGTGTCGGAGGGGGGCAGGGGATTGCCTCCGTGGTGGAAAGGCGCTAGGGGGTACCTATTTTTATTATTTTAATTGGGGGCGGTAAGATGAACACTTTAGTCCGGCTCGACCAGGGGGAGCGGCTGG
>JAAZLS010000106.1 GCA_012799185.1 Bacillota bacterium
AACCTACAGTTCTGTCATGTAGTAATAAACTACGACATTCCATGGAACCCCATGCGTCTGGAACAACGTATCGGACGTGTGGACCGAATCGGACAAAACAAGGTAGTACGTGCCATCAATTTGGTCTTGGAGGATTCAGTGGACCATCGGGTTCTTGAAGTTTTGGAAGAGAAACTTGCTGTGATTTTCAATGAATTCGGAGTGGACAAAACAGGTGATGTCCTTGATTCTGCTCAAGCCGCAGGTATCTTTGAAGACTTATATTTGGACGCCATTCTAAACCCAGAGGAAATGGAAACATCCATTGCCAATGCAGTCACCCGTATCGAAACTCAAGTGAGACAAACGAAAGAAAGCATATCTGTGTTAGGCCGAGCAGAAGACCTGACACCTGACGAAGCCGAGAGGCTTATCTCTCATCCCTTCCCATACTGGGTTGAGCGTATGACCACAAGTTTCGTTCTAGCCCATGGAGGTCAAGCAGAAAAGCGTATTGATGGGTGGAACCTTCGTTGGCCTGATAGCTCCGAAACCATAGATGCAGTCTTTACAGGCAATGAAACTGAACTAAACCCGACAGCGCAACATTTGACATTGCAGAACGCCAACATTCGTAACCTGGTTATGCGTCTTCCTCGTTTTGTCCCAGGACAACCTATTCCAGTCATAAAGTTGCCTAATATTCCGCAGGGTGTATGCGGCTTCTGGTCCCTCTGGGAAATCTCGGTTCAGGCAGATGACTGGAATCGAAAGAGAATCATTCCCTTATTCTTGCATGATGACGGAAGGATTCTAGTGCCGACAGCTAGGCGAATATGGGATGAACTCCTTTCTGAATCCATCAAAGTCGAAGGCCATGTCAAGCAGGACTCAAATCTAGTATTTCAACGTCTGATGGAGGCAGTTAAGACATACGGAAGAACTGCCTATGATGAACTCACGGGAGCACACGAAGACCGGATGAAGCGAGAACGTGAAAAGGGCAATTATTCTTTTGATGCACGCCATCGTGCTATCGAAAGAATCGGACTGCCTGCAGTAAGAAACTACAGATTGAGGCAGCTTGAACAAGAGAAACACGAGTGGCAAAAGATGATGGAGCAAAAAGCTCAAGTCAGTCCGGATGTGGTACCTCTTGTAATAGTCCGCATTGAGGAAGGTGCTTCTCATGACTGATTGGCGCGTCCAGTTGCTAAGCAAATTCATGCCGCAGGTATCCCGTCTTGTTCTCGTAGCGGACCCTGACGGTCTCCTCTTAGACGAACAACTACTCCAAGGGATACGAGACAAAGGATTTGACATTCTGTCGTTCGATGACCCTATTGCGTTTCGATATCTCTATGAGTCTAAGTACCGATCACAATGGGATGACCCCATAGAGTCTCACCGGGCACTGGTTGTGCGTTGTGAGTCGCGTGAACTAAGCATGTTGCCCTACGACCTACTTCAAGTAGGACAACAGCTCTCATTTGATCTGGGCCTGCTATTTCCAAACTTAAGTTATCCTGTCATTGCTGAACTGGACACAAGTCATCTTGACACGCTGTACAAGGCTCAGCAGGAATATGCTGTAGACATGTTAGGGGATAATGCCACCAAAGACTTCATCCTTCGACACGTATATAGGACTGTGACAGAACTTGTACATTACCCGTCTGATCTTCTTCGAGTTCTACTACGTCGTCATTACAAGAATGTTGAAGTGCCGGAGGTGCTTGACGATTACTTCATTCAGTCCCTACGGAATCAGGGGCTATTCTTAGACTGGCCTCTGGTCGACATAGTCAGTGATAGGCAGTCATTTTTCAGATTTCTGCAAGAACGATGGCCGGTGTTTCTAGACCAGCTTGCAATGGCACAGGGATTCATGACGCAGAATGGCCAGCCATCTACGGAGCTTGAGTTCAGGGGACCGACTTCCCTACCATTTGACCATGATGATGTTCGAGTCTACATGGACAGCCTGTTTCTTGACGGTCTACTGCAACCTGTATCTCATCATGAATCTGCGTTCCTGTCAGAGACATGGGTCGCGGTTGGGATGCAAATAGACCCACAGCATGATCTCTTACGTAGACTCGACGGCCTCGCTAGGTTAGTTGCAA
>JAAZLS010000047.1 GCA_012799185.1 Bacillota bacterium
CGCGGTGGCCCTGGCTGATCCAGTGGGGTTAATTATAGATGCGATCCGGGTTACATTGGAGAGGACCCCCCCCGAGCTGGCTGCCGATATCATGGATAAGGGGATTATTCTTACCGGGGGCGGCTCCCTGCTGCACGGTTTTGATCGGCGAATAGCCGAGGAGACAGGGATGCCCTCTTTCCTGGCGGAGAGCCCCTTGGACTGCGTTGTGTTGGGGGCGGGAGAGGCGATTTCAGAGATGGCGCTTCTGCGTCGGGTAGCCGTTACCCCCCGCAAATCTTCCTAAGGTTTAATTTATGGTTATAGAAGCCCGGGTTGATACCGGCTAAGCGGCCACCTAGGCCGCCGGTACTCTAGCCCGTTGAAAGGTGACTGGCGATTGGCTAACAGGCATTCAAAGGGGTACCGTAGATTATATCTTCTCCTGGCCCTGGTGCTGGGACTGCTGGTGCTGATTAATTATACCGGCAGTAGGAAAGATTTTACCCCGCTGGAGGATGCGGTGCGGACCCTGTTTGCCCCGGTGCAGCAGGCCTTTGCTCGAGCCGGCACAAATATTCAGTCTTTTTTTGATACGGTGGCCCAATTTCAAAACTATAAAATCGAGAACGAGCGGTTGCTTAAAGAGATCGCGCTACTGGAATCCCGGCTACTCTCCTTGAAGGAGCTTCAGAAGGAGAACTATCGTTACCGGGAGTTGTTGGAATTTAAGCAAAACAGCGGTTTCGAGCTGCTGCCGGCGGAGGTAATCGCCCGCGATCCCAGCCAATGGTTTGGGACTATTACGATCAACCGGGGTTATTTAGACGGTGTTCAGCAGGAGATGGCGGTTATTAGCGACCGGGGCCTGGTGGGGATGGTAGCGTCGGCTTCACCCCACTCCTCCCAGGTTATCCTGCTTACCGACCCTCGCCTGGCGGTTAGTGCCGTTGTTCAGCGCTCCCGGGAAATGGGGATGGTCGGCATAGTGGAGAGTTATCCCCAATCCCCAGCCTATCTGCGCTTGACTAACCTGCCCCTGGAGGCTAATATTCTTCCCGGTGACCAGGTGATCTCCTCGGGTATGGGCGGGATATTCCCCCAAGGATTATATATCGGCCGGGTGAAAGAGCTGGTCCAGGATCAGCCGGGGCTGGTGCTGACAGCAGTGATCGAGCCCCGGGTGAACTTTAACCGCCTGGAGGAGGTCTTAGTTGTGCTGGGGGGGAGCTACCAGGAGGAGGAGGGGGCGGCGGAAGGGGAGCGCGAGGAGGGTGACCCGCCGGTGGAGGAACGATGATGTTTTACCCGGCTATTATTATCAGCTTTGTCCTAGCCCTACTCCTGGAAGGTTCGGTACTCTCGTTCTTTATGGTTGAAAGGGCCCTGCCCGATCTGCTCCTGGTGCTAGTAATGATCTGGGGTTTTATTCTAGGGCCCCGGGTCGGAGGGATCCTGGGGCTGCTCGGAGGCTTTTTCCAGGATATTTTGTTCGGTTCAAGCCTGGGCTATTTTGCCCTGGCCAAGATGTTAATGGGTTACGGGGCCGGGTTCCTGGGGCGGGAGTTTTACCGGGAACAGCTATTGGCCCCGACCCTGTTGCTCTTTGCCGGAACCCTCGCCCACGAGCTGCTGCTAAACATTTTAGTCAGCCAATTTATTGGTTTAAGTATGCCGATCGGTTGGACTATGAACCATTTTTTAATCCCAAAGGCGGCTTACAACTCGGGGCTAACGCTCCTGCTTTATCCGGCCATGCTCTACCTGTACCGGGGGCGAAAAAGGGAAAGTATTAAGTTCAGGTCGCGAAGGAAGGGACTTTAAGGTGAATAAACTGATGTTAAAACGGGTGCGCCTGCTCTTTATGGCGGTAATCGTTATATTTATTGCCCTCTCTTCCCGTCTGGCTTACCTGCAGATAGTGAAGCATGATTACTACTGGTTTAGATCTGAGGAAAACCGGCTGACCAAGCTCACCCTGCCGGCGCCGCGGGGTGAGATCCTAGATAGTAAGGGCCGGTTATTGGTCTCCAACCGGCCCGGTTTCGGGCTCTCCCTAATGGACCGGGGGGAGGGCTACGATCGGGAGAGTATTGAGATCCTAAGTGAGATCCTGGAGATAGATCCGGCTGAAATCTACAACGCCATTCAGGGGCAGCTCTATATGCGTTACCTGCCGCTACAGTTACAGCAGGATATTACCGCCGAGACCATCGCCCGCGTATCGGAGAAAAGATGGCTTTTAAAAGGGGTCAAGATCGATATCCGCCCGATTCGGAATTACCGTTATCATAGCACCCTGGCCCATGTGCTCGGTTTTTTAAGCCGTGGCACGGTCGGTGAAGCTTTACAGGAGAGCTGGAGAGAGGGGGGCTATGATTACAAGCCCGGGGATTTAGTAGGCCAGGAGGGCCTGGAGCGGGTTTATGAACTTTACCTGCGCGGGGAAGATGGGGAGCAGCTGATCGAGACCAACTATTTGGGGCAGCCGATTAACTACATGGAGCGAAAAGAGCCGGTCCCGGGTAATAACCTTATTCTCAGCCTAGATCTGGATTTGCAGCAGGTGGCCGAGGAGGCCCTGCAAAGGCGGATTAAGATTATTGCCGAGGAGGAAAAGAACCGCTTCGTGGGGCGGGCGGCGGCGGTGGTGATGAATCCAAATAGCGGGGCCATCTTAGCTATGGCTAACTGTCCCTCCTATGATTTAAACACTGTCAGCAAGGAGTACGCCCGTTTAAGCCAGGATCCGCTTAAACCCCTGATCAATAATGTTACCGACGGCCTCTACCCGGTGGGCTCTGTTTTTAAAATGGTTACGGCTACGGCGGCTCTGGAGGAGAAAAAGATAAAAGATCGGGATACCTATAGCTGCCCCGGGGTGATCCGGCTGGCCGGGGATACGGTTAGCTGTTATCGGCGGACCGCCCACGGTCGGGTTAACCTGTACGACGCCCTGGCCCTCTCCTGCAATATCTATTTTTACCGGGCTGGCCTGGCGGCCGGGATCGATCGGTTGGCCTACTATGCCCGGGAGTACGGCTTTGGTAGCCCGACCGGTTTGACTGATCTGCCTTGGGAAGAGGAGGGGATCGTGGCCTGCCCTGAATATAAGGCAAAGATAACCGGTGGGGAACCCTGGTACGAGGCGGAGACGATGAGCGCCGCTATCGGGCAGACCTATCACAGCATTACCCCCCTTCAGCTGGCCACCTATGTCTCCATTATTGCCAACGGGGGGAAGCATTATCGGCCCTACCTGGTGGAACGGGTGGAAGATTTCCAGGGGAATACGGTTTTCCAGCGGGAGCCGGAGGTGCTGCGGGAGGCGGATATCTCCCGGCAGACATTTAATATGATCCGGGAGGGGATGCGGCGGGTTACCCAGTCTTCCCCTCGGGCGGGGACCGCCTGGTACCAGTTTAAAGATTTACCGGTAGCGGTAGCGGCTAAAACCGGTTCAGCCCAGGTAGATAGCGGCGATACTATTCCCGCCCATAGCCTTTTCGTCGGCTACGCCCCCTTTGAGGAGCCGGAGATTGCCGTTGTAGTGATCGTGGAACACGGTGGAATCGGTGCCACCGGTGCCACCCCGGTGGCCGCCGAAATCATGGAGTACTATTTTACCGGGAAGATCAGGGGGATAACCGATAATGATTGATCGCCGCCTGGTTAGAAATTTCGACCTGCGTCTCTTTATCGTGCTAATAATCCTATGCCTGGTGGGCCTGCTCACCCTTTATAGTGCTACCTACGGCCTGGAGGAGGGCGGGGATCCCCTCTATTTTGTAAAGAGACAGGCCCTCTGGTTGGGCGTAGGGTTTGCCGGCATGCTCGTGATCTGCCTGATCGATTATATTAATTTTTATAACTGGGCCCGTTATATCTACCTCTTTGGGCTCCTGTTGCTGCTGCTGGTCCTGGTTTACGGGAGGAGCTCCGGCGGGGCTATGCGCTGGATACCCCTGGGTATCTTTGACCTCCAACCATCGGAGGTGGCCAAGCTCTGTTTAATTATATTCCTGGCCCGGTTAATGGCCGATAAAAAGGAGGGTTATTTCTATTTTTCCGAGCTGTTGCCGGTCCTGGCCAGCACCGCCCTGCCGGCCTTAATAGTATTTGTCCAGCCCGATTTTGGAACATCGCTGGTTTTTATCGCCTTGGTGCTGGCGATGCTCTACCTGGCTGGGGCCCGCCCCCGTCACCTGGGAGGGTTACTGGCCGCCGGGGCGGCGTTAACCCCCCTGCTCTGGCGTTTTATGGAGGAGTACCAGCGGATGAGGCTGGTGGTTTTTATCGATCCAGGGATGGATCCAACCGGCTCCGGGTGGCAGCTAATGCAGTCGATGATCGCCATCGGTTCCGGGGGGCTGCTTGGGAAAGGTTTCATGGGCAGTACCCAGGTGCGACTGGAATTTTTGCCGGTTCACTATTCGGATTTTATATTTTCTGTCCTCGGGGAAGAGGCCGGCTTTATCGGTGCCTTCGGGCTACTGCTTCTCTATTTCTTGCTGATTTACCGTATTTTATGGATCGGCAGTCACTCCAAGGATCAATTTGGGGCCCTGATCTGCTGCGGTGTGGCGACCATGTTTGCCTTCCAGGTGCTGGTAAATATCGGGATGACGATCAGTATCATGCCGGTTACCGGAATACCGCTCCCCTTTATGAGTTACGGCAATAATGCCCTCCTTATAAACCTAGCGGCCATGGGGTTAGTATTTAATGTGGGGATGCGCCGTCACAAGATCCAATTCTAACGGACCCCGGTAATAAATTGTTAACGCCGACAATATATATGATCAGGACAACCAGTAAACCTATCTTCTGGAGCGGCGATAATGAGAAGGAAAAGAAAGAGTCGGGTTCCGGCCTCTAACCTGCGGGCCTCGTTGGGGGAAAGGATTCGCTCCCGGGAGGATTCTTCCAGCCTTGATTGGGAGAGCGAATTCAAGGTCCAGCGGCCCTCCTTGCCGGTGCTGCTATTTAGCTGGATGCACCGGCATCTTAAGTTAAAAATAGTGGTGGCGGTGGCGGTAGTATTTTTAGGTGCCCTCTTACAGTATGCTGCTCTTCCCCGAACCCGTCCCCTGCTGGAAGGGCTCCGCTACGTCAGCGGGAAAAACGTCGATCTACGGGCGGTGGCCCAAAAATATGTCCCGGTTATTAAACAGGCCTGGCCGGGAGATAGGCTGCCGAAACTGGGCCCGGCATCGCTTCAAGGCCGACCGGAGCTTCTCCCTTTTGACGGGCAGTTGATCGGCAATTACGGGATACGCATCCCTTCCGGGTCCGGGCGCGAGGAGATGCATTATGGGATCGATTTAGCCGCCCCCGGGGGGACGGCAGTCAAGGCGGTTCTGGCGGGCCGGGTAGATGAAATTTTTGCGGGGGTGGAGCCCAACGGCCTCTTGTTGGAACATGATTCGGGTTGGCAGACTATTTACCGGGGCCTGGAGGGCGTAGCCGTGGCCCCCGGCGAGCTGGTTCAGGAGGGCCAAATCCTGGGGGTTTTGGGGAGGGTTTCCCCCTCCCTCTATTTTGAGCTGCGCTACCGGGGGTACCCGGTGGAGCCGCCTGCCGGGTGGGTGGATCAGTTTGGGGAGGGCTAGTTTGCCCCTGGGGTCCATCGGTGGGGTAAAGTTAAGGTTAAGCCTTCTCTGGGTAGTTTTTATCGCGCTCTGGGGATTGGCCGGCTTTTTGCCCCGGGTAGCCCTGGTCTGTGGTTTCCTAGCCGTTCATGAACTGGCCCATGGGCTGGCGGCCCGGTTGCTGGGGGTGAAGGTGGCGGAGGTAGAGCTCTACCCCTTCGGGGGGGTAGCCCGGATTGCCGAGCAACTGGAACTGGAGCCGTATGTGGAGCGCCGGATCGCCCTAGCCGGACCGGCGGCCAACCTGCTTCTGGCGGCGCTGGCGGTCATGTTTCATAATCGCGGGTTGGGCCCGCGGGATTGGTTACAGTTTATGATCGAGTCCAACCTGGTGCTGGCCCTTTTTAACCTGTTGCCGGCGCTGCCTCTGGATGGAGGGAGGGTGCTCCGTTCATACCTGGCCCCGCTGGTGGGCTACCGGGCGGCTAGCAGGCAGGCGGCCCGGGTCGGTCAGTTCCTGGCAGTAGCCCTGTTGCTAGTCGGGCTGGCCACCGGCTATGGCGGTCATTTTAACTGGTCGCTTATGGTGGCGGCCCTTTTTTTATTTGTGGCCGCCTCCCGGGAGAGGAGCCAGGCGGTATACCAGTTTATCCGTTCCCTGGTGGGCAAGGAGAGCGAGCTATTAAAGAAAGGTTGCCTCCGCGGTGAGCAGTTGGTAGTCCTGGAGGAGACCCGGCTATTGGAAATTTTTCGCCTCTTTTCGCCCCAGCGCTACCATTTCATCCTGGTTTTGGATCGTTCCCAGCGATTACGGGGTAAGATATCAGAGAGTACGTTGGTTAAAGCCGCCCTAAGGGAGGGCCTGAATATCCCGGTTAAGCGGGTTCTTTAAGCGGGGGAGAAGGAAAGCAAGCAATTTTGTAGAAATATTTTTATAAAAGAGAGATAAGGATAGTATTGCCAATGGATTTTAAAGAGAGCCTGGCTATCTTAGCCGGCAACCTTTTCGCCCTAAACTTTATAAACGGTTATTATCTTGATCTGGCGATCGCCCTGGCTATCTTTTTATTTTTTCTCCTATTACGGAAGATCTTTGTAAAGTATATCCTGCGTTCTGTTTTAAGGCTAACCGCCAAAACCGGGACAGAGCTGGATACGGCGATCGTCCTGGCTTTTGAAAAGCCGTTGGGATTTTTCTTGATGGGACTTGGTCTATATCTGGGGATCCTCTACCTACCCCTGCCGGGGAAATATGACTACATCTTTCTGAAATTACTGCGTATCCTGGTTATTATCTGCCTGGCCTGGGGGATCTCCAATTTTACCGGTAGTCTAGAAAACCTGTTTGAAGAGATGAAAGATAAATTTAACCTGACGATTGATAAAATCCTGATGGTTTTTTTCTCTAGGGTGATCAAATATATCGTCTTATTCCTTGCCTTCATGCTTATTACCAGTGAACTGGGCTACGATATCAGCGGTTTTATTGCCGGGTTGGGGCTGGGCGGGCTGGCCTTCGCCCTGGCGGCCCAGGATACGGCCTCCAATATATTTGGTGGGATTGTGATCATTATGGATAAGCCTTTCTCCATCGGTGATTGGATCGAGACCCCCAGCGTGGAGGGAACCGTTGAGGATATTAACTTTAGAAGTTCAAAGGTGAGAACCTTTGCCAATGCCCTGGTTACTGTTCCCAACTCTACCTTGGCCAACGAAGCGATTATTAACTGGACCCGGATGGGAAAAAGGAGGGTTACCTTTAGCCTGGCCCTGGCCCGGGATACCTCCCGGGAAAAGTTGCGCCACTGTGTTGATCGAATCCAGGGGATATTGAGATACCATGCCGGTGTTCACCAGGAGACTATATTCTGTGGTTTCGATCGGTTTAATGAGAGTAGCCTCGATCTACTTATCTATTTCTTTACAAAAACTACGGCTTGGAAAGAGTATTTAGAGGTGAAAGAAGATATTAATTTTCAGATCATGGCCGTATTAGAGGAGGCGGAGGTCTCGCTAGCCTATCCCAGTAGAAGCATCTACCTGGAAACCCCGGGGCCGGATCGATAGAGGTCCCGTCCCTCCCGCCCCGCTTGAAGTTGTCCCCGGAACAGGGTAATATAGAGGTTAAAAGGTAATGGTAGTGAGTAGACCGGCCGGTGGAGCCCGGTCCGGTTTTTATTGGGGGGCTGCCATCGAGGCGGCTTTATCCATCGGTAGTGCCGGGATATTTAGGAGGGGGAGAGGCGGTGGATTTAAAACAGCAAATAGAGGAGCTCCTGCCACAGGTTCAAAAGCCGGCCCGCTATGTCGGTAATGAATGGAATGTTATAAAAAAAGATCATCGCCGGGTGGCGGCCCGGGCGGTGCTGGCCTTCCCCGACCTTTACGAGGTGGGAATGTCTAACCTGGGGATGCAAATACTTTACGAATCCGTTAACCGGTATGATGAGCTCTTGCTGGAGCGGACCTTTGCCCCGGCGGCCGATATGGAGAGCCTGATGCGCCGCTACAAGGTTCCCCTTTTCTCATTGGAAAGTTTCCGTCCAGTAAAAAAGTTTGACCTGCTGGGTTTTTCGTTGCAGTATGAGTTGACCTTTACTAATGTGCTCAATATGCTTGATTTAGCCGGTATCCCCCTAGATGCGGCCCGGCGGGAGAAACAACCGCTGGTTATCGGAGGGGGGCCCGCCGCGTTTAATCCTGAGCCGCTGGCCCCTTTTTTTGATCTCTTTTTGTTGGGAGATGGGGAGGAGGCCCTCCCGGAGATCCTTTTCCGGTGGAGTACACTAAGCCGAGGGGGAGCGGGACGGGAGGAAATTCTGCGGGGTTTAGCGGCCCTTCCCGGGGTCTATGTTCCCTCCCTTTACCGCCCGGTATCCAGCGGGGGGGCTTTCCGGGGGTTAGAGCCCCTTCATCCCTCAGCCCCGAAGGAAATCGATAAGAGTGTTGTTACCGATCTTAACCGGGTCCCCTACCCCACCCGCCCCGTGGTTCCCTATACCGAAGTGGTTCATGACCGGGCAATGCTGGAACTATTCCGGGGTTGTGCCCGGGGCTGCCGTTTTTGTCAGGCCGGTATAATCTATCGCCCGGTGCGCCGTCGGCAGCCCGGAAAGCTGGCCGCCCTGGCCCGGGAGATCGTCGAGTCGACCGGCTACGATGAGTTATCGCTGGCCTCCCTAAGTAGTGCCGATTATCCCCGGCTCGATCATTTAATAAAGCAGCTGCAAAAGGAGCTGCCCGGGGAGAATATTAAATTTACCCTCCCTTCGCTCCGGGCCGACTCTTTTTCCGTTAAACTCTCGGCCCTGGTGCAGCAGGGGCGCCACGGTAGCCTGACCTTTGCCCCGGAGGTGGCGACCGATCGTTTGCGGAAGATCATTAGCAAGGATATCTCTGAAAAGGATCTTTTTGAGGCGTTTGAAGAGGCGGTAGCCATGGGTCGGCAAAAATTTAAACTCTATTTTATGATTGGCCTTCCCGGGGAACGGGAAGAGGACGTTTTGGCGATCGTTGAGCTCTGTAGCCGGATCGCCGCTACTTTTCGAGCCCGGTTAAGGGGCCGGTTTCGCCTTTCAGTTAGTGTTTCGACCTTTGTGCCCAAGGCTCATACTCCCTTTCAGTGGGAGCCGCTGTTAAAGTTGGAAGAGGTGCGCCGTCGTCAAGAGCTGCTCGACCGGGGTTTCAAAAAATTAAGAGGGGTAAGCCTGCGCTGGCACGATGCCGAATCGAGTTTTATCGAGGCGGTGCTGGCCCGGGGTGACCGGGAGCTGGCCCCGGTCTTGGAGCGGGCCTGGCGGAAAGGTTGCCGTTTTGATAGCTGGTCCGATAGCTTTTCACCTCCTCGCTGGCGAGAGGCCTTCCGGGAGGAGGGCAGGGACCCGGAGGACTATGCTTACCGGCGTTTTAGCTACAGCGATCCCCTGCCCTGGGGTCATCTTAGCAGTGGGGTCGGCCGGCAGCTGTTAACACGGGAGCATCGCCGGGCGATGGAGATTGTAGCGGAGGACTATGAAGAGGGAGAGGGAGAGAAGTCGGATGTTTCGCCTGATATTTAGTTTCGCCCGGGGAGAAGGGTTGAAATACCTTTCCCACCTGGACCTGGTTCGCCTTTTTCAGCGGGCCCTGCGCCGGGCGGGGATACCGGTGGCCTTTAGCCGGGGATATAATCCGAGAC
>JAAZLS010000048.1 GCA_012799185.1 Bacillota bacterium
ACTCAAAATCGTGCGGGCTTTGCCCATGCGGGTTCGATTCCCGCCTTCGGCACCACCGATAGGCTTCCCAAAACAATGGGAAGCCCTATTATATCTAGATTCCCCCCGTGTTCCTTAACTCCCGGGTTAGAAATGTATCCAGGGAAGTGGGGGGCCGGCCCAGCAGCCAGGTCAACAGGTTGCCGTTACCCTGAAGTCCATAGCTGGCATAGTATTTAAACATGGCAACCAGGGTTTCTATCCGGTATTCTCCCGGATCCGATACACCGGCCGCCCTCCGCCAACTATCGATCGGTAACTGTTTCGCCCTTACCGGTCGGCCGATTATCCGGGTAATTGCTGAGGCCACCTCTGTTTGGGTAGGTGCCTCCCGCCCGGACAGCTCATAGATCGCCCGATCGTGCCCCGAATCCTTAAGGATATTGGCTGCCACCTCGGCTACATCCTCCAGATCTACCAGGCTTAACCGGGTCCCTAGGGGGTAAGGTACCGGGTATACCCCTTCTTTAAATAGCGATTCCCGGCTGCCCAGAATATTCTGCATATATACCGCCGGCTGCAAAATGGTAAAGTTAAGGGCTGATTCAAATAGCATCTCCTCCACCCGCAATTTCTGCCAGTGATGGGGCATCTTTTCACTCTGGGGATGCAACACTGAGTGATAAACAAATCGAGGGACACCCATCTTTCGGGCGGCCTCTATAGCTATCCGGCCGATCTCTTTTTCCCGGGGATGAACATTGGGACAGATATGATAGATTGCCTTTACACCGGCTGCTGCCCGCCGATAATCTTCCGGCGATTCCAGGTCACCGCTCACTATATCCCGGGCCCCCAACGATTTCACCAGCTCCACCTGGTGAGCGCCCCGAACAAGGGCCCGCACCGGCAGCCCGCACCGCACCAGGGATTTAATGATCGATTGCCCCGTCTTCCCCGCCGCCCCCGTTACCAGGATTAATGCCGGGCTTAAAGAGGCTTCCATACTTTCGTTCCCCTCCCCTAATAATATATTTCGCCCAAATTATTATTCCCTAATCTCAATGGCATCGGTGGGACATTCTTCGGCCGCTTCCCGACAGCAGTCCTCCTGTTCAGGGGGAATCTCCTTAACTATAACAATCGCCTGCTCATCCCCCATCTGAAATATTTCGGGGCATAGGTCGGCACAAAGGCCACAAAAGATACATTCATCGTTAATGTATACCTCCATCGCGATCCTCCCATAAATTTGTCGCCCTTAATATTACCCCTAATGGGTGGGAGTATACTCGCCATTAACGTTATTTTAACGAATAACCTAGGGAGAGCCCCAGCGACTTAACCGAAAAATATTGTCCCCCCAAATATCCCAACCATTCGGGGTGAGCACCGATCCTCCCACGTCCATTTAATAGCTGCCCGGAAAGATAAACCTGCTCCACCTGGCCGAGGAACATTTCATGGCTCCCCAGCAAAATAGTCTGCCTGACTCGACATTCTAAATTTAGCGGGCACTCCTCAATTAATGGTGCATGTTCCAGCGTCCCCTGGATCGCCGTTAAATTAAACTGCCTAAATTTATCCACCTTTTTTCCGCTGACTGTCCCACATCTGTCGGCTACCAGCACCTGATCGGCAGTAGGAATATTAATAACAAACTCCCCGGTCTCCTTAATTATCCCGTGGGAGTGGCGCGATGGCCGAATGGAGATTGAGGCCATCGGAGGACTGGAATTGACCACGCCCACCCAGGCCAGGGTAATAATATTTTTTTCGCCCCCGGCGCGACCACAGGAGACAAGCGCCGAGGGCACCGGCCCTAATAATGTAGTCGGTGAGGAAAGTTTGCGCTTAGACAATGCAATACCTCCTTTAGGGGTTATAGTTGTCATGCTAGGGCGCCTCCCTAAGAACCGCCCCCAACGATCATTTCCCGGGCAAATGATTGCCCCGCCCGGTAAGCCTTTTGCAACGCCCATTGCTCTTCTTTCACGCTTCCCCGTCGATCAAAACCACCGAAATAAAGGGAACCGGTTAGCCGGTAGTTGATGATTAAAAAGAAGGTACGGGTTACCGCTTTAATAGATTCAAAACATTCCTTATCTTCCCTCGCCCCGACAGTAATTAAAAAGGCCGGCCGCTGCCCATCTGCAGGAATAAAGGGCTTATGCAGCCGGTATTTGGCCTGCCACCAGCATTGAAAACGATCGATGAATATTTTGGCCTGGGCGGATAAACCTTCGAAATAGATCGGCGAGGCCAGCAAGACACCTGAAGCAGTCTGCACCTGCCGATAAATTTCCTGCATATCATCGGCAATGATGCAAATCCCATCCGTGGCGCAGCCGTCACACCCCTGGCAAGGTCGGAGGTTCAACTGGTTTAAATAGATTATTTCTACTGACTCTACCCCTCTCTCCCGGGCTCCAGTTAGAAAACTGCCGGTTAAAAGATCAGAGTTTCCCCCCGGCCGCGGGCTTCCAACCACGGCCAACACTTTAGCCATTACTGTCACCCCCGGTCCGGGAGAGAAAACCGCCGATAATAGTCTCTTCCGCCTCTTCTTGGGTTAAACCTAACGACATCAGCTTGACTAGCTGTTCCCCGGCAATCTTACCGATAGCCGCCTCGTGAACCAACTCGGCCCGGGAATTCTCGGCCCATACCTCCGGGATTGAGCGCACGGCCGCCCGGTCCATGATAATCGAATCGCATTCCACATGCCCCCGGCCCCGCCCATGAGCTATTAACCGAAACTTAAATACCTGGCGCGAAGAGTCCCGGGCCACTGAACGGGAGATAATCCGCGCCCGGGAATCATCCCCAATTAATTTTATCTCAACCTCCGATGTGGCGTTTTGGGTCCCATCGGTCAGGAGCCGTTCAAACATGTTTACCAGGCCCCCCTCCTCTACCTGGGCCTCAGTAATACGAAGGGTGTCATCAACACCCCGTACCTGTAGTAGCTCCAATTCGGCATAAGCATCTCTTTCGATGAGCATACTGGTTTTAGGATTAAGGACCCTTTGGCCCGATCCCTTGCCCTCCCCGTAATGTTTTTCCTTGTAATATAGTCGGGCCCCGCTCCGCACAATAATTTCATGGATTCCATCATGGCGGGAGAGCTCCCCACCGGGGTTATGGATCCCACAGCCCGCCACCAGGGTGATCTCGGCCCCGGCCCCAATCTCAATGTGGTTGTATACTACATCGGCCAGTCCACTACGGGTAATAATAACCGGAATATGAACGGTCCCCTTTACCCCTGGTTTAACCACCACGTTAACCCCTGGCTGCCCCTTCCCCGATGTAATCTCTATCCCGGGCCGGGAACGGCGTTCTACCCCCTCTCCATCCTTGCGAATATTAAATGCACCGGTCGGGAGAGCATGAAGATCAGCGATCTCCTTTAGAAGTTTTCTATCGAGGGCATTCCACATCTTCTTCACCTTTCAACGGACATTTTTCAAGACAGTCACAGAGCATGGTCTCCTTTATTTGCGGCCAGACCTGATCCCGTTCTCCCTGCAGGCAGATCTCTCCACCGGCAATCAGAATTATTTCATTCACCAGTCTCATGATCTTCTCCTGGTGAGAAATAATCATAGTTATCTTCTCCGGCCGGTGACTATCGGCAATCAATTTTACCAGCCGATCAAAGCTCCATAGATCGATCCCCGCCTCCGGTTCATCGAAAATCCGGATTCGCGGATCCTGGGCCATAATAGTTGCAATCTCAACACGCTTGGCCTCTCCGCCCGAGAGGCGACCATCCAGTTCCCGTTGCAGGTATTCTTCAGGGCAGAGACCAATCTGCCGTAGCGGCTGACATCCCTCTTGCGGATTTCTACGGGAGGCAATCTCCAACAAATCGATTACCTTTAGGCCCTTAAAGGTCGGTGGAGCCTGAAAAGCATAGCCAAAGCCCAGCCGGGCCCTCTCATTTGCCGCCAGGCCGGTAATATCTTCTCCCTCTAGAAGAATCCGACCGGAGGTAGGGGGATAGATGCCCATAATAACCCGGGCCAGCGTACTTTTTCCTCCCCCGTTAGGCCCGGTCAAGGCATACATTTTACCGAACTCCAGCTTTAAATTTATATCCTTTAGAATCTCAATTTTACCATTCCGGTGACCGCCCGGAGCATAGGTAACACTCTCCAAGGATAGCATCTAAAGCCTCCTTTCTTCATATAGACCGGTGGTAGTTACCCTATCGTTTACAGCTTACCGTAAACCCCTCCCCGATTTCAAGGGTTTCCCATTAAAAAATGGCCCGGTTGACCCGACGGGTGCCGGGCGCACCCCAACCTAAATTGGGCTGCCCTCACGGCAGCCCAATTTGAAACCGGCAACTAAGATCCAAGGCCGTTAGAAACTTTTAGATTTCCTCGCCAGGTGCTCCAGCAGGTATGGATTCAAAACCTTGATATAGGTTCCTTTCATACCCAGGGAACGGGATTCGATCACCCCGGCACTCTCAAATTTCCGGAGAGCATTAACAATTACCGAACGGGTGATCCCCAGCTGATCGGCAATCTTGCTGGCCACCAGTAGTCCTTCATCCCCGCCCAGCTCTTCAAAAATATGTTCTACAGCTTCTAGTTCCGAATAAGAAAGGGTAGCAATAGCCAGCTGAACTACTGCCTTACTCCGCGCCTCTTCCTCAATCTTTTCTGCCTTGGAACGCAATATTTCCATGCCGACCACTGTTGCTGCAACCTCAGCCAGGACCATGTCGTCGACACTAAATTGCTCATCAAACCGAGCCAGGATTAATGTACCCAAACGCTTGCCCCCACCAACGATCGGAATAACCGTGGTAATTTTATCGGCGAAGAGACATTCCTCGGTTTTAATAAAAACGCAGTCATTACTTTTCTGGGGGAGGTTTACCCGCGGCTCCTCGCTCCTTAAGAGGAAATCATTGTAGTACTCGGGGAACTTACCATTTTTTAACACATGATCTACCATTAACCCACACTCAAATTCATCAACCAACCCATAACCTAGGATTTCACCCTGCCGGTCAGCAATATAGATGTTGGCGTGAATTACAGTCTTTAGTACTTCGGCCACCTCTTTAAAATCCACATATTGCCCAGCAGTTTTTTGAAGAATTTTGTTGATGCGACGGGTCTTCTCTAGTAGCGGAGAAGTAATCATATCAACATTCACCTACTTTCATTTAGCATTTTATAAAATATATTTACTTAAATCTTTATTTTTAACAATTTTAAGTAATTTATTCTGTACGTACTCTTGATCTATCACTATTTCCCGGCTGGCCAGCCCGGGTAGTTCAAAGGAAAGATCCTCCAACAATTTTTCCATAATTGTATGGAGTCGCCTGGCACCAATATTTTCCATCTCCTGGTTGAGGTTACAGGCGGTTCGAGCCAGCTCATTAATAGCCTCATCAGTAAATTTTATTTTCACCCCTTCTGTCTCAAGTAGTGCTACATATTGCTTAATTAAGGCGTTATGGGGCTCGGTTAAAATCCGCTTAAAATCCTCCTCCGTTAAACTTTTTAGCTCCACCCTAATCGGAAAACGCCCTTGTAACTCCGGAATTAAATCCGAAGGTTTGGTCATATGAAATGCACCGGCTGCAATAAATAAAATATGATCGGTTTTTACCGCCCCATACTTAGTGACAACAGTTGATCCTTCCACAATCGGTAAAATATCCCTTTGTACCCCCTCCCGGGATACATCGGGACCGGCGCCCAAGCTCCCCTTACCGGCAATCTTGTCCAATTCATCAATAAATATTATTCCCAATTGTTCAGCCCGCGTAATGGCCTCCGCGATAACCTGCTCCATATCAATCAGCTTTTGCGCCTCTTCTTGCCGGAGGATCTGGCGCGCCTCTTTAACCGTGGTTTTCTGCTTTTTTTTGCGGGAAGGAATAATGTTCCCCAGCAGATCTTGAAGGTTGATCCCCATCTCTTCCATCCCTTGGCCGGAATAGATCTCCAACATCTGGGGCCGACGCTCCTCCACCTCTATCTCCACCGGGTAATCCTCCAGCTCCCCCCGGGAGAGGCGCCCTTTATATTCCTGTCGGAGCTCCTTGGCCTTCGTCAACCGCTCCAGGAACTGCCCCTCTTGGGGCTCGCTCTCTTCGGCGGCCGGTGCCGATGGGAATAAAAAACTAAGCGGATTACCCGTATGCCGGCGGCGGCGGGGAAGGGGAGCCAACAGCTCCAGCAATCGTTCTTCAGCCAATTCTGCCGCCCGGGCCTTTACGGCCTGCATCCGTTCATTTTGAACCGATCGGATCGAAGTCTCTAAAAGATCCCTTACCATACCCTCCACATCCCGGCCGACGTACCCCACCTCGGTAAACTTGGTCGCCTCTACTTTAACAAAAGGAGCATTGACCAGCCGGGCTAGTCGCCGGGCAATCTCGGTTTTCCCAACCCCGGTAGTACCGATCATCAAGATATTTTTAGGAATGACCTCTTCCTGCATCTCCGGCGGTAGTTTTTTCCGCCGGTAACGGTTCCGTAAAGCGACCGCCACGCTGCGCTTAGCATCATCTTGACCGATCACATATCGATCCAGCTCTTTGACAATTTCCCGTGGAGTAAGCTCCTCGGTAGGCATTTTACCCCCAGCTTTCTTCATCAACATTTACAATTCTTCCACTACAATCCGGTCATTGGTATAGATACATATCTCGGCAGCAATAGCCAGTGCCTGACGGGCAATTTCTGCCGCTGGTAGCTTGGTGTTTCTCAACAGGGCCCGGGCTGCTGCCAGAGCATAAGGAGCCCCGCTACCTACAGCGGCAATATCGTCATCGGGTTCAATAACTTCCCCCGTACCGGAAATAAGCAATAATGCCTCCCTATTTGCTGCCAACAGCAGCGCCTCCAGCCTTCTTAATACCCGGTCCGTTCTCCACTCCTTCGCCAGCTCCACCGCCGCCCGAACTAGATTGCCCTGGTAATTGGACAATTTATCCTCAAACTTTTCACATAGGGTCAGGGCATCGGCTACCGTTCCAGCATAACCGGCCAGTATTTTACCCCCATAGAGCCGCCTTACTTTCCGGGCGCCATGTTTAATTACCGTGTTATTTTTAAAAGTAACCTGGCCATCTCCGGCAATCGCCACCTGACCGCCCTTTTTTACCGCCACAATAGTTGTTCCCTGAAATTGACTCACTATAACCATCCTTAATCTATCTAGGCCCGGGGATGGGCGGAACGGTAAACCTCCCGCAGCCGCTCCCGGGTAAGATGAGTATAGATCTGGGTCGTAGAGATACTCACATGCCCTAACAGCTCCTGGACCACCCGGATATCGGCACCCCCCTCAAGGAGATGGGTAGCAAATGAATGACGAAGGGAGTGGGGGGTAGCCCCCTCTGTAGAAGAGACTTTACGGATATACTTGGTAAAAATCCACCGCACGCCTCGGTCGCTTAAAGGGCCTCCTAAACGATTTAAAAAAAAGAAACCGTGGTCGCCAATTTTAGGAGATAATAACCGCGGTCTTATCCGGAAGAGATATTCATTTAAAAACCTAACAGCTATCCTTCCGACAGGCAAAATACGCTCTTTGCTACCCTTACCCATAACCTTTAACAGCCGCTCTTTATCCTGGTATGAATGAATGTCCATCGACACCAGTTCGCTTACCCTGATTCCAGTGGAATAGAGAAGCTCCAAGATGGCCCGGTCACGAAAGCCAAGATAGGTGCCGCAATCAGGTGCCTCTAACAAGGCTTCTACCTGCTGATAATATAGAAATTTGGGTAAATTTTTTTCCTGGCGGGGAGTCGATACTCGGTTCCAATCCCCTCCTGCAAGACAGCCCTCCCTTTGCAAATATCTAAAAAACGTACGTAGGGCGGACAATTTCCGGGCTATGGTACCCCGGCTGTACCCGGCTTCTTTTAACCAGGCCAGATAACGCCGCAATTCCCGGTGACCAATACCCAGCTCTCCCCCCTCCTGTGGCCGCCATTGTTGAAACTGACGAAGGTCGTTCCGGTATGCCTGCAGGGTTAGAGGAGAAGCGTTTTTTTCTAATTCAAGGTAATCCAAAAATTTCCCTAACCATTGTTCCAACGGTATCCCCTCAAAATATTAGCATATTCAATTCAGTGTTGCAAGAGCTTTTATATACTTTTTAAAAAAAATTCCGGCTTTAGTGCGAAAAGATGCCAACTGTAAAAATTTGAAATTTTAGCTCTGTTCCTCCCCCGTTGTTTCACCGTTAAGCCGCTCCGTGTAGCCGCATTCCTTTACAGAACATCGTTTTACGGGGTTTCTACGGGAACTGCCCTGGACTAATAACCCTCCACAGCGGGGGCACTTTTCCGCTAGCGGCTTATCCCACACAGCAAATCGGCACCGGGGGTAATTATCACAACCGTAAAACGTACGCCCCTTCTTACTTCGCCGTTCTACCAGCCGCCCCCCGTCGAGCGGGCATTTTACCCCGGTATCGCGACTGATGTTTTTTGTATAGCGGCACTTGGGGAAACCTGGACAGGCTAGGAAGCGCCCATACCGCCCGTGCTTATAAACCAAGGTCTTGCCGCATTGAGGACAGGTCTCCGTACTCTCTTCCGGTGGCAACTCCACCTTTTTTATTTTCTGATCTGCTACCTTCAACCGCTCTTCGAAGGGGCTATAAAATTCAGCCAGCACCTTTACCCATTCCAGGCGACCTTCTTCGATCCGATCCAGCCGCTTCTCCATTTCAGCGGTAAAACCGGAATCAATAATTTCGGGAAAGTATTCCTTCATCAAGTCTACCACTATTATACCCAATTCGGTAGGTGAAAACCTCCTGTTTTCCCTAATCACGTAGCCCCGGGTCTGAATGGTACTAATAATCGGAGCATAGGTACTCGGCCGACCGATTCCCTTTTCCTCCAGTGCTTTAATCAGGGAGGCCTCGCTGTAGCGGGCCGGCGGTTGAGTAAAATGCTGCTCCGGTAACAACTCTTGCATGGTCAGGATTTCTCCCTCGGCCAGGGTGGGCAGCTCCTTCACCTCTTCCTCACCGGCATCTTTAAGCAGAGCTAAAAACCCTGGGAACCGCAATTTACTGCCGGTAGCCCTAAAAATATAGTCACCGGCAGAGATACGAACAGTTACCCGGTCAAACCGGGCCGGCGCCATCTGGCTGGCTGTAAAACGGTTCCAAATAAGCTGGTAAAGCCGAAACTGATCCCGGGTCAAGAAAGATTCAATAGATGACGGTTCACGGAAAACGGAGGTGGGCCGGATTGCCTCGTGGGCCTCCTGGGCCCCCTTGCGGGAGCGATACTGGTAAGGCTTGGGGGGAATATATTTATCCCCAAATTTTTCTTGAATAAAGCGGCGAACCTCACCCTGGGCCTGGGCTGATACCCGTACCGAATCGGTCCTAATATAGGTCACCAGCCCCAGCTGTTCCCCTGCTTCAAGTTTAATCCCCTCATAAAGCTGCTGGGCGATAAACATCGTCTTTTTACCAGTAAAACCCAATTTTGTAGAGGCTTCCTGCTGCAGGCTACTGGTAGTAAAAGGGGCTACCGGCCGGCGAAGACGACGGCCTTTTTTAATTTGCTCGACAATGAACCGGGCTCCCCGGATCGCCTCTACAACGGTTTCGGTCTCTTCCCTGTTCTTTAGTTCAATCTTCTTTCCCCGATGCTCCGCCAGCTGTGCCTTAAAAGTCGATTCTGGTTCACCGGCAATAAGGAGGGCTTCCAGGGTCCAGTACTCCTCCTTGATAAAGTTCTCGATTTCCTGTTCGCGGTCACAGATAAGCCGTACCGCTACCGATTGCACCCGGCCCGCGCTAAGGCCTCCGCGAATTTTACGCCATAGCAGGGGACTAATTTGATACCCGACCAGCCGATCCAGTATCCGCCGGGCCTGCTGGGCATCGACCCGATCCTGGTTAATCGGCCGGGGGTTATTGAACGCTTCCAATACCGCCGTTTTGGTAATTTCATTAAATTCTACCCGGTAAGACCCGTCTTGCTCAAGCTCCAGGGCCTGGCCCAGATGCCAACAGATAGCCTCCCCCTCCCGATCCGGGTCTGCCGCTAAAAACACCTTTTTTGCTTTCTTTTTTGCCTGCCTTAGTTCCTTTAAAATTTTCCCTTTCCCACGAATTAAAATATATTCGGGAGCAAAATTTTGATCCAGGTCGATCCCCAACTTGCTCTTGGGAAGATCAATTAAATGCCCCATCGAAGCCTTAACCTGGTAATTACGCCCTAAGAATCGCCCGATGGTACGGGCTTTAGATGGTGACTCCACTATCACCAGGTAACTCATACCGTCCCTCCTTGTAACTGTCCAAACCAATTCACTAGATCTACATATTATATAATAGCAAAAACCAGCCCGACTATACCCGGGTAAAATATTTACCCGGCAGTTGCTGCAAACAACCCTTTAGTTCCAGGTTAAGTAAAGTCGGCCAGAGCTCCTCCACGGGTAGCCCGCTGGAACGCATGATCTCATCCACATGTTGCGGCCGGTAAGGGATCAATTCCAGCAGGTGCCGCTCCTGCAGCGAGAGGATAGGTTTTTTCTCCTCCACCCCAGCCTGCCGCCCTACCGGGCCCACGGCCAATTCCTCCAATATATCCGCCACCGTCTCCACCAACTTGGCCCCGTCCTGGATCAGGCGGTGACAGCCAACACTATAAGGGCTACCAATATTCCCGGGGACAGCAAATACCTCCCGGTTCTGTTCAAGGGCATAATTGGCCGTAATCAAGGCACCACTTTTTAATGGAGCCTCCACTACCACTGTGCCCAAGGAAAGGCCGCTAATAATCCGATTTCGTTGGGGAAAGTTCCGGGGCAACGGGTTGGTATCAAGCGGAAACTCAGATATTACCAGCCCGGAAGATGCAATTCGGTCTCGCAAATCCCGGTTCCGAAAAGGATAATCAATATTCAGACCGCAACCCAATACCGCTACAGTCCGCCCATTTGCCTGGAGCGCACCGCGATGGGCACAGGTATCTATACCCAAGGCCAGGCCGCTAACGATGGTAAACCCCAGGCCGGCCAGTTCCCGGCCTAGGCGAAGGGCCACCTCCTGCCCGTAAAAAGTACAACGGCGGCTACCTACTATCGCAATCGCCATCTGGTCATCTTCCTGCCAACGCCCATAACTATACAGTAAGGGGGGAGGACGGCTGGTTCTCCCCAACAGGGGCGGATAAGCGGATCCCTTCAGCCCCCATACGGAGATGCCCAGGTTTTGTAAGCGAAGCCACTCTTTATCCGGATCGATAGCCTCCCGCTTCCGGATCAGTTTGGGGATAATATTGACCAACTTGGTTATATCGGCCCATTCCTTTTCCGATGCCTCCCAGGCTCCCTTGGCGGATCCAAAACGGTTTAGCAATAGCTCAATACGAGCCGGGCCCAGTAGTTGAATACAGTTTAGGGCATTTAAATATTTCAGCTCTTCCATAACTAAACCGGGGCCGTCAACTCCCAAATTAGCACAGCCCGGACTGCCCTGCCTTTGGAGCAGGCGGCCAATCCTCCTCCCTAATTACATGATCCCCCCGCGGTTCCTTTACATATTCCCGGTTGTCGTAATACATAACCCGATTTTCCCAGGTCCGAATTTTTAAATAATCGGGCCCGATCCCAACCAGGTAGTTAGGTAGTAACGGGGTTTTCCCGTAACCATGGGGGGCATTTAAAATAAAGGTCGGTATAGCCAGGCCGGAGGTATAACCCCGTAAATATTCCATAATCTCCAACCCCTCCTCGACCCGGGTCCAAAAATGAGAGGTCCCTTTAACTTTTTTAGCATGAAATATATAGTACGGACGAACCATTATTTTTAGCAGTTCCTGGTTGAGCTTCCGCATTACATAGCGGTCATTGTTAATGCCTTTTAAAAGCACGGCCTGATTGCCTAGAGCAACCCCGGTACGGGCTAATTTTAGGCAGGCCTCCCCAGCCGCCGGCGTTATCTCCATCGGGTGATTAAACTGAGTATTAACGTAAAGCGGTAGGTGCCGGGAGAGGATTGCACAGAGCTCATCATCAATTCGCGAAGGGAGGGTTACCGGCGTCCGGGTCCCAAAGCGTTTAATCTCCACATGGGGGATCTGTTCCAGCTCCTCTAATAACCAGGCGATTTTCTTATTGCTTAGTAGAAAACCGTCCCCACCGGTAAGAAGCACATCCCGGATTTCGCTGTTTTCTCGAATATAATCCAATGCCTGCTCCAGCTGGTCACGGGGGGTGGCTCGGCTAATCTCCGTAATATTACGGCGCCGCTGGCAGTGGCGGCAAAACATGGCACATTCGTTGGTAACGTTAATAATTAGCCGGTCGGGATAACGGCGGGTCACCGCCGGAGCGGGGGAGGTATACTCTTCATCCATAGGATCCTCCTCGCCGTAGGGACAGCTGTACTCATTAATAACCGGAACAGCCTGCTTTCTAATCGGATCCTCCCTGTTCCCCGGCTCCATCAGGCTTAAATAATAGGGGGAGATAGTCCAACAAAAGTGAGATCCGACCAGATCGATCTCCTCAATATCCTGTTCAGTTAAATCGATAAAGTGGCGCAGTTCCTGGGAGGATTTAATACGATTCCTTAGCTGCCAATGCCAATCATGCCATTGTTCGTCAGTAGCTCCAAAATATGATTTGATTTTTTCCTGGCGTTTTAATATTTCAGGCCAGCATTTAAACCCGTGGGATATTTTCTCCCGGGCTTGATGGTAATCTAGAATCGACTTTTTTAGCTGCTCAGCTCTCTGTAAAGATACAACCCGCTTATCTTTACCCTTAAATTCTCTGCTCACAGCTTGATGCACCTCCTCACGGTCAAGCCAAGATATTCACAGTATATCATAACAGGTCAAACCCCAAAACATAAGAACCGGCCGTCCCGGGCTAATACCGGTGCAAGGTGCTGGTTGCGCCCGGCCCTTCCCTCCCACAAAAACCTCCCAACAGGCAGGAAGGTGCAGTTATTACCCGTAAATTAAACAGGCCAGTTACTGGTACAGAGTTTCTTCAATAGCTCTACCGCCGCCTTTAAATCCGCCGGGTCAACCATCTCCGATGGAGTATGAACATAGCGGCAGGGGATGGAGAGCGCTCCCGTAGGCACCCCCTCCCGGCTAAGATGAATCACCCCGGCATCGGTTCCGCCCCGCTCTAAAATTTCCAGCTGGTAAGGTATATTATGTTGTTCCGCCGTATCGATCATCAATTGACGCACGATGGGATGAGTAATCACCGAGCTGTCTTTAACCTTGATTGCCGCCCCTTTGCCCAGTGCTACCGCCATCAGCGGAGCCTTGGGGGTATCGCCAACACGAGTTACGTCTACCGCCAGGCCGAAATCCGGCTTAAGATGATAGGCGGCAGTGCGGGCCCCTCGCAAACCCACCTCTTCCTGGACCGAGAATACAAAACAGAGCTCCTGGGGAATCTCCCGAGGTAACCGGCGGAGGGCCTCAATCAAAACCGCGCAGCCCGCCCGGTTATCCATGGCCTTGGCCAAGAAACGTCCTCCCGCGTTGACAAAGGGTTGTTCCAGAACCGCCAGATCGCCAATTCGAATCTCTTCTACCTGTTTTTCTGCCCCCAGATCAAGGTAGAGACGGGGCCAATCCAGCTCCTTTAGGTTTTTAATCTTTTCATGGTAGACTACTCCCACCCGGCCTTGCTTTAACCTTACCCTTTGGCCCACCAGCTGGTGGGGGAGCACCCCACCCACCGGGGCCAATCGGGCAAATCCCTGGTCGTCAATATGGGTAATAATCACCCCAATTTCATCCATATGGGCGGAGATCACTATCCGGGGGGAGGGTCCTTGACGCACGGCGACCAGGTTCCCCAGTTTATCGGTATAAAGGTGATCAACCGCCCCCCTGATCTTCTGTTCAATCAATGCGGCAACCTCGCTCTCTTCGCCCGAGGGGCCAAAAGCCTCAGTTAACAGTTTAAGTAAGTTTTCCATGGTGCCTCCATCTATTTTAGTACTATCCAGCGGTCCTTAGGTATTTTTTTGCGTTACTATCAAATGCGGACACCCGACTCGAACCAGGCTTTAATCAACGAAACTGTATCTTTTAGGTCGCTTATCTTCATAACACTATGGGGAGTATGAATATAGCGGCAGGGTACTGCAACCACCGCTGTTTTAACCCCCTCCCGGGAGAGGGCGACCGCTCCGGCATCGGTACCACCTCCGGCAAATCGCCGGTGCTGGTAAGGGAGGCCCCGCTCTTCGGCTACCGTGATCAGCTGCTGCCAAAGCCGGCGATCGGCTATAAAAGAGCGGTCCATAAAACTTAGGGCCGGGCCGTGCCCGAGCCGGGTTATGGTGAAGTCAGGCGCAGTCCCCGGCGTATCGGAGGCCATAGTTCCCTCAATAACTAGGGCTAACTCCGGCTGCAGGCTATAGGCGGCTACCGCCGCCCCCCGGGAGCCTACCTCTTCTTGAACAGTAAAGGCCGCATCGAAGGATAGCTCACTTTCCATTAATAGCAGCTCTACCAGCACCGCACAACCGGCCCGATCGTCAAAGGCTTTACCCCGGACATAGCCATCACCCAGGGGAACCAGGGCGGTATCGAAGGAGGCGTAGTCACCGGGTTTGACCAACTCCAACGCCTCTTCCTTCCCCCCGGCGCCGATATCCAGGTAGAGTTGTTCCAGGGTATACGGTTTTTTTCGTTCCTCCCGCTTCTGCAGGTGTATGGCTTTGCTACCGATAACCCCCGGGATAAGCTGTTCCCCCACCTTCACCACCTTTGAAACTAGTACCCGGGGGTCAATTCCTCCCACCGGTTTAAACTGCAGCTGGCCACTTTCCTTTATCGTAGTGACCATCAGCCCCACCTCGTCCATATGAGCAGCCAGCATGATCCGGGGGCCCCGATGCCGCCCCTGCTTATGAACCAACAGGTTACCCAAGGTATCGGTACGGATAGTTAACGGCGGATCGGGTGCATCCTCCCCGGTAAGTAGATCGACAATTGCCCGGCGTACCGCTCCTTCATCCCCGGATACTCCCGGCAAATTTGACAGCAGTTCTAAATACATGTTAACCCCTCCACCAGGTCCGTATCTATACTCCGGGCAAAACCGGCCAAAAGACGCCCGGTAAGTAAAACATCATCCAGGTTTAATGTCTCCACCGTCGAGTGCATGTAACGCAAGGGAATGGAGAGGAGGATACCGGGAATCCCCTCCCGGGATACCTGGATCGCCCGGGAATCGGTGGATGCCGGGCCAGGAACCGGTTCAACCTGGTAAGGGAGACAATACTCGCGAGCCACTGTCCTAACCCGTTCTACCAACCGCGGGTGAAAATTAGGGCCCACCCCCACCACCGGCCCCTCTCCCAACCCAAAACCGTCCTCCTCGGCCACCCCCGGTGACAGGCCGTGAGTCACATCTATTGCCACCGCCAGGTCGGGCGAAAGGCCGTAGGAGGCAACGATCGCCCCCCGAACACCGACCTCCTCCTGGGCGGTGCCCACGAAATAAATCCGGCAGAAATGACGGATATCGACCAGCTCTGCTGCGCAGACAATCATTGCCACCACGCCGGCACGATTATCAAGAGCCTTGCCGGATGCAATATTACCACCGGCCATGGTCAAAAGCGGCCGCACCAGGGAAATATAGTCTCCCACCCGGATCTGGGCCTCGACCCCCTCCGGGTCCATCCCCAGGTCAATAAAGAGATCCTCAATCCTTAATTCCTTTTTTCTCTCCTTTTCGGTCAACAGGTGGGGGGGAGTAGCCCCGATAACACCCCGGCACCGGCGACGCCCATGGATCTCTACCGCCTGCCCGAGCAGGGTACGGGGATCCAGGCCCCCAACGGCGCTGAACCGCACAAACCCCTTTTCTAGCCGGCTAACCATCGCCCCGATTTCATCAATATGGGCAGCTACCAACAAAGAAGGGGCCCCCGGCCCACCGGTCCCCTCCTTAAAACCGATCACATTTCCAAAGGAATCCCGGTGCAGGCGCGTAACATAAGGTTCCAGGTAACCGGCCGTTATTTCAGCCGGTTCTCGTTCATCCCCGGAAACCCCTACCGCTCCGGTTAGTATTTCCAACATGTCTTTAACTTGCTCTTTATCCATGGAACGCTCCTACTCCTGTAATTTAGAGATCAATTCCGCCGTCAGGTGGTAAACCCTCTTCATCAAGTCTACCGGGAGGGTGCCGGTACCGCAACTGGGGGTAATCATCAGCTGCCGGTTAAGCCTCCCCTCATCGACCCCCCTCCTGGCCAGGGCCTCTATCCCCCGTTGCAATCGCTCCAGGAGGGAACAGCTGTCCTCCTGCCAGGCGGCATCGGAGGTAGGAACCAAACCCCAAGCCAGTACGCCTCCCCGTTTTAAAAAAGAATTAAGTTCTTCGCTGTAAACCAGTAAGGAGGAAAAATAACCGTACGCATCGAAGCTAAGTATATCCAAATCTAGCTCCGTCAGCAGGGACCAATCTATACCAGCACAACAATGAACCCCTGTATATCCCTCTTCAGAACGAATCTCTTCAATAATTATCTTCAGGGCCTCCTGGATCTCTCGCCGCCCTAACCCTACCGCGGTGGAACTACCATAACTGTAAACTGCCGGATCATCAATAAATAGTAAAACTGGGTAACCAAGGGCCCTTAATGTTTTGACCTGCCAGCCGGCCTGGCGGGCCAGTACATGGTTTATTATTTCCCGCAGGGTATCATTATAAAAGGAGGGGCGCTTTTCCGGATCGGTAACCTGGAATCCTACCGTTACCGGCCCGGCAACCTGTCCTTTTAGGCACAAAGGGGCCCCAGGCAGCGCCGGCACCCGCCGCACAAACTCATAGAATCCGGCAGCAGAAGAGGGCGGGAGGGCAAAGGGATCCCCCTGCCCCTTACTCCGGGGGGAGGGGTCGGCCAATAGCTCGTACAACCCCATCAAACTTTCCTCCCACCGGCTGCGATCGCTAGTAAATACCGGCTGGTGCCCATTCATCACCAGCATATCTTCCCTTAGCAAAATATGGAGATACTGGGAAACCAGCCCCTCGGCGCTACCGCGACGGGGTAGTTGGGGCCAGTGGGGTATCCGCCTGAAACAGTTGAAAATTAAATCTATAGCTGGATCCGGGTCAGTAAAAGATAGGCTGCCAATCCCGGTAGCCAGGCCATAATATTGTTCCGGTAACATTTTTTCCTCCCTATCCCGGGCCTAGCCCTCTAAATCGTAATCGGCCTGCTTCAACCTTAACAGTTTCCGGGCCTCATCCAGCCGGGAAGAACGGCAGAGCAGCCCATACTCCAGGCTATCCACCAGCGCCTGCCAGCTGGCCTCTATAATATTATGAGAGACCCCTACCGTCCCCCAGGTTTTATGACCATCCCGGGATTCAATGAGTACCCGCACCCGGGAGCCGGTTCCATCCTTACCATCGAGTACCCGCACCTTATAATCAATTAACTTAATCTTTTTAAGTTGCGGATAGATCTCCTCCAGCGCTTTCCGCAGAGCATTATCTAGGGCATTTACAGGCCCGTTACCCTCGGCGGCTGTATGTACCTGCTTCTCCCCGACCCGCACCTTAATAGTAGCCTCTGCATACAGCTGGCCGCTCTCCCTTTTTTCAACTATTAGACGGAAACCCTCTAGGTGAAAAAAAGGCTGGTACGCATCCATAGTCTTTAAAATCAAGAGCTCAAAGGATCCCTCCGCCCCCTCAAACTGGTATCCCTGGTGTTCCAGCTTTTTCAACCGCTGGAGGACCTTCTTAGTCTTGGGATGATCCCGGAGTAAGACGATGTTGCCCTCCCGGGCTTTAAGGCTAACACTGGTCCGGCCGGCCAGCTCGGAGATTAATATTCGTCGGCTGTTGCCTACCAGGGCCGGGTCGATATGTTCATAGGTATCCGGGCTTTTACTGACCGCATCTACGTGGACCCCCCCCTTGTGGGAAAAAGCATTACGCCCCACGTAAGGCTGGTTTTCCTGGGGGACCATGTTGGCCAGTTCCGCTACAAATCGCGACAACCCGGTTATCTCCGCCAACTGTTTCGCACTAAGTAAATCCAACCCCATTTTTAGCTGCAGGTTGGGAATAAGGGTACAGAGGTTGGCATTCCCGCAACGCTCACCATAACCGTTGATTGTCCCTTGGATATGGGTAACCCCGGATTGCAACGCTATCATGGTATTGGCCACCGCCATCCCACAGTCATCATGGGTATGAATCCCTAGCGGCAGATCCGTCACCCGACGGACCGCAGCAATAATATCGGCCAGATCCCATGGCATCAATCCACCGTTAGTATCACAGAGAACCGCTACATCAGCCCCACTTTGGGCCGCCGTCTCGATAGTCCTCAGGGCATAATCGGGGTTGTTTTTATAACCGTCAAAGAAGTGCTCGGCATCATAGATCACCTCACGCCCCAGCGATTTAAGGTAACTTATGGTATCCCGAATCATCTCTAAGTTTTCTTCCAGGGTAGTAGAAAGGGCGCTACGCACATGGAAATCCCAGCTCTTCCCAAAGATGGTAACTACCGGGGTGGCCGCCCCTACCAAGTAGCGGATATTCCGATCCTCATCGGCCCTTCCCCCCGGCCGCCGGGTACTGCCAAAAGCGGCTAGCCGGGCATTTTTAAGCTGGAGCTCCTTCCCGGCCCGGCGAAAAAATTCCAGTGTCTTCGGATTGGAACCGGGCCATCCCCCCTCGATATAGGTTACCCCCAGCTCGTCTAGCTTTTCAGCAATTTTTAACTTATCATTAACCGAAAAGGAGATCCCTTCCCGCTGGACCCCATCTCTTAAGGTAGTATCATAAATATTTACTGGCAATATTAACTATCCTCCCTGCTATGACGATAAACTGAACGTATTATACTATATTCTTAGGGGAAAGTTCAAAGTTTTCTTCCGCAAAGGGCCCCACTCCCACCGGTAATGGAGCCCTTTTAGCCGCTCAAAACTCCGGGTCCGGCTCCAACACCTGGTAGGTCTCCGGGGGCAACTCTCGCAGAAAAAGGGAGGGGATAAGCGGGGCCGCACCCCACTGACGATGATCCTGCCGGTAACTTAACAGATACAGGTAACGGCGGGCCCGGGTTACCGCCACGTAAAAAAGGCGGCGCTCCTCCTCAACCAGGGAGGAATCGATGCGGGACGAGGGAAACTGGCCTTCATTTAAACCGATAACAAATACCGCCTCCCATTCCTTCCCCTTAGCACTGTGAATAGTAGATAGGGTCAAAAACCCGCGATCGGTCGAGGGTAGGGAACCGTCGCTATAGATAGAGTCGTCTAGGGAAATTGTGTCTAAAAATTGCCCTAACGAAGCAAAACGGGCCCCGTAATCGGCCAGCCGTTCAATTCCCTGGCGACGCTCTTCAAATTGATCCGGGTAGCTTTTTTCCAAGATAGCATCGTAGTTTTTCTGCAATACAATATCGATCATTGCGGGAAGGGTTAGCCCGGGTGTAACCAAATCAAGGTATGTCTCCCGCAACCGTTCCCATCCTGCGGCGCCCCTGGGGGGAGATACTTTACCGGAAAGCATCGCCTGGAGGCGATCGGGAAACCGGCTCCACTCTTTCCAGAGCGTTTCGAAGGTAGCCTCACCGATCCCTGGCTGCAGGGTGACTACCCTTTGCCAGGAAACCCGGTCCTCTGGATTATAGAGCACCCTTAAATAGGCCGTCACATCTTTAATATGTCCTTTCTGCAGAAACCGCAGCCCGCCAAAGGTACGGTAACGGAGCTGGCGGCGCATCAGCTCGAACTCCACACCGGAGGAGAGATAGGAACTGCGATATAAGACCGCTATCTCTTTATAGGGCACCCCAAAGGAATGGAGCTCACCTACCAGGTAGCCGACCAGGGAGGCCTCCTGGTATACATCCCGGGCCTGAACCAACACCGGTTTTTCACCGGGGGGATTGGATGAGTAAAGCTTTTTCTTTAACTGCTCCCGGTTGATGGCGATAGAGCGATCCGCTAAAGATACAATCTCGGGCGTGCTTCGGTAATTACGCTCCATCCGGATTACCTGGCACCGGGGGTATTTATCGGGGAAGGTAACAATGTTTTTAACTTCCGCCTGCCGGAAGGCATAAATTGATTGGGCATCATCTCCCACCACGCAAATAGAGGCGGCGCCGGCAAATTGATCCACCAGTTCAGCCTGGATCCGATTGGTATCCTGGAATTCATCCACCAGGAGATGACGGAAACGCTCCCGGTATTCGGCCTTTACCCGCGGGTGATCCCGAAACAGATCTCGCCAACAGATGAGCAGATCATCAAAATCAAAGCTGTTACTCTCCCTCTTCCTTTCGGTATACATCCGACCCAGGCGTTCAATCAGCTCTGTATACTCAACCTGGCGGGGATAGTACTCCAAAATTACCTGTTCCACGGTAAGATTAGAATTACGATGCCGGCTGATCACCTTTTCCAAGAACCGACGCTTAAGTAACAGGTTCCTTCCATCCCTGTCAATTTTAAAGGGCAGGGAGTCGACCAGCTGCCTCAGCAAGCGATTACTATCCACCTCGTCTAAAATTGTAAACTGCCCGGTTCTACCCAGCAGAGGGGCATGTCGCCGTAGGATGCGGGCACCGGTACTATGAAAAGTGCCGGCCCAGAGACCCTTTGGCAAATAACCGATTAGTTTCTCCAGGCGCTCTTTCATCTCCCCGGCAGCCTTGTTAGTAAATGTTAGCAACATCATGGAGCCGGGGGGCACCCCATTCTTTATTAAATGGGCAGCCCGGTACATAAGCGCCCTAGTCTTCCCGGAACCGGGACCGGCCAGCCCCAAAATGGCCGGCGCGGAGAGGGTAACAAATTCATATTGGGCCTGGTTTAGCTCCCGATCCAATCGCCTTAACCAGTCTTGTTCGGAAACAATAGTATCCCCGGTAATCTCAGAACTCCTATCTACCACTTATCTTCCTCCTGTAACCAGGTTATTTCCCTTCAACGGTTGCCTTCAAACATTCTTGGTCAATGATATCATTTCCTTTTTTCGGGTATCAATAGTAGAATAAAGGAAAGGGGGCTAAGCCAATTAATTCTACAAACATACAAGGAGGTAAGTTATATGTCCAATGGATTTGGTGCCGCCCTGAAAGAGGTTCGCCGCGAGCTGGCCCAAAAAAATACTATGGAACTGGCCCGTTTCAGTGGTGCCGCCCTATCCCTCTATCCCCCCCTATCCTGGCGCGAATTTACCATACCCTTTTTAAGTCGGATCTACCAGGTTTCCTGGCCCTCCGGAGAGGTTCTCCTTTATAATAACCGCAAGCAGACCACCGAAGGGGTCTCCCTAATCCTACTGCACTACCTGGTAAACTCCACCGGTAAACCCCCCTCCGGTAACTGGCTCCGTTTCAGTCACCTCCCGGGAGGGAATCGGTACTACCCGGCCTTTAAAAAAAGAGCCCTTGATCCGCTGGTAGGCTATTTCGGAAAGAGAGAAAAATTATTTTCCCAGTTGATCTTACAGCGGCTTCACGGTCGCCCGGGGAAAGAACCCGGTTCCTACCAGGTAATGGCGCTGCCCCGGCTACCCCTTTACCTAAGAATCATTCCAGAAGAGGGAAAAATTCCTGCCAGGAGCAACATTCTATTCGATGATACTGCCAATGAATACCTGCCTACAGCAGACCTAGCCCTGGTCGGAGAGGTCCTAGCCGTAAGGCTGTTACAGTGGGGCAGGGCGAGAACCGCCAGGTAGGCTTGGCCGGGTTAATATTAACATTTTTTTGCCGGCGGCAGGTAATACCTTCTATATGGAGAAATATAATAGGTAATTATTGGTATTAGAGGAGAACTATGCTGGCAAAAGTCTATTCCTGCGCTCTCCTAGGAATCGAAGGCATCCCACTGGAAATAGAGGTCGACCTGTCCGGCGGCCTCCCGGCCTTTGAATTGATTGGCCTACCGGATCCAGCAGTGCGGGAGGCTAGGGAAAGGGTCCGCTCAGCAATCAAGAATAGCGGCTTTGAGTTTCCCCTACGGCGGATTACAGTAAACCTGGCCCCGGCCGATTTGAAGAAAGAGGGCACCGGGTTTGACCTGGCCATTGCCGTCGGGATACTGGTGGCTACCGGACAGATTCCTCAAAATGAACTGCTTAAAAGCACCGTATTAGTCGGTGAACTTTCACTAGAAGGGACCTTAAGGCCGGTCCCGGGAGCACTGGCCATTGCCGCATCGGTTGCAAGTAACCGGCAATTAAGAGGCTATACGATCTGCTTGCCGGAGATAAATAGTACCGAGGCCGCCTTAATCTCCGCCGTAACCGTTATCGGAATACGCAGCTTAAAACAGCTCACCAGCTACCTATGCCATGAAATTAATTTGCCCGTAGTAAAGCCTTCAATTGAAAAACTGTTGGAACCGCCGATAACTAATCTTGATTTTAGCGAGGTAAGGGGGCAGGAGACAGCCAAGCGGGCGCTGGAGGTAGCTGCCGCTGGGGCCCATAATATTCTCCTTTACGGCCCACCGGGAAGCGGCAAAACCATGCTGGCCCGCCGCCTGCCGACCATACTGCCCTCTCCCGCCTTGGATGAAATGTTGGAAATTACCCGGATCCATAGTGTGGCCGGGTGCCTGGCACCCCACCAACCACTGGTAACATGCCGGCCCTTCCGCACCCCTCATCATAGCGCCTCCGCGGCGGGAATCATCGGTGGCGGTAAAATCCCCCGCCCCGGAGAGGTAAGCCTGGCCCACCGGGGTGTGCTATTCCTGGATGAACTACCCGAATATAACCGGAATATACTGGAGGCGCTCCGCCAGCCATTGGAAGATCGTCGGGTCACCGTTACCCGGGTCTCTGCCTCGTTAACCTATCCCTGTGATTTTATGCTGGTTGCCTCTATGAATCCTTGCCCCTGCGGTAATTTTGGAGACCCGATCCGGGAATGCCGGTGTAACCCTTCAATCATCCAGCGTTACCGCTCCCGCCTCTCCGGCCCCCTGCTGGATCGCATCGATATTCAGATCGAGGTGCCCCGGGTTAAATACGACCAACTGGAAAAGGACCGGCCGATAGAACGCTCCCCCGCTATCCGCAACCGGGTAAAACGGGCCCGGCAGCGCCAGGAAGAACGATTCAAAAACCTAAAGATACTAACCAATTCCCAAATGTCTTCCCGCCAAACTGTTGATTTCTGCCCCCTTAGTTCGGAAGCCAAGGACCTTCTTCGCCGCTCCTACCAGCAGCTGGGGCTCTCCATGCGTGCCCATGACCGCCTGCTCAAGGTAGCCCGCACCATTGCCGATCTGGAGGGGGCGGAAACCATAAAACTTAACCATATCGCCGAGGCGATCCAGTACCGCAGTCTGGATCGCCAGCCAGAAATATGAACAGACTGTTAGTTAGCATATCAATCGGTCCCGGTCAGGAACAGGTCCATTAAATGGTGCCCCTCTTCAACCAGGAGACCGGTGCGGGCAGCCCCTTCTTCAGTAAATTTTTGTTCCAGATTAACCGGCCGGGGCTCACTGCTCCGATAAAGCAAAAACGGCACCGGATCCGAGGTATGGGTCCGCAACGAAAGCGGAGTAGCATGATCGGGTAAAATTAATAGGCTATATTCCCCACACCTCCGGTCAAGTCCCTCTCTAACCGCCCGGACTACCAACCGGTCGATCAGCTCGATCGATTTGACCTTCTGCTTCACCCGTGCCTGGTGACCACATTCATCAGGGGCCTCGATATGGATAAAAACCAGGTCTTCTCCACTATCCAGGGCTGCCAAGGCCGCCTCGGCCTTGCCTGCGTAGTTGGTATCGATATCCCCGGTGGCACCCTCAACCTTAATCACCTTCATCCCGGCACAGTAAGCGATCCCTTTGATCAGATCTACCGCCGATATGACCGCCCCCCGTAAACCGTACTTATCATTAAAAGCCGGCAGGGCCGACCTGGTTCCCTCCCCCCAGATCCAGATCGAGTTAGCCGGGTTCAATCCCCTGCTAACCCTGTCCCGGTTTATCTCCTGGTCTTTAAGCAACGGGAAACTTTTTTCCATCATGGTAAAAAGCACCCCGCTCTCCTCTCCCGATGGTAGATAAGGGTTAATCTGTTTGCCGATAATATCGTGGGGAGGGGTAAGCCTCCACCGGTTAGGACCGCCCTCCCAGATCATCAGGTGCCGATAGCTGGTCCCGGGATAAAACTTGATCCGGTCGGAGGACAAATATTCATTGATGGTAGTAATTAACTCCGCCGATTCCTCTGAAGATATTTCACCGGCGCTGTAATCGAGCAGCTGTTTCTCTTTATACGGCTCACCATCAGAGAGGGTAACCAGGTTACACCGAAAAGAGATATCGCCTTTTTTCATCTCGACCCCCATACTGGCCGCTTCAAACGGGGAACGCCCGGTATAATATTCCCGGGGATCGTAGCCCAAAACAGAAAGGTTAGCCGTATCACTTCCGGGAGACATCCCCGTGGGGATAGTCTTCACCAGCCCCACCCGCCCTCGCCCGGCTAGATCCCTGATCGTCGGCAGATCGGCATATTGCAGGGGGGTCTGGTTGTTCAGCTCCGCAACGGGATAATCGGCCATTCCATCTCCTAAAACGATGACATATTTCATTCTTTTTCCTCCATTGTAATAATAAATATTTCCCTTGAGCGCTATTTCCTCAAATATTACATGCCTAATGTAGCATTAAACCCGATGAATTAGCAAGCGCTCTTCTTCCCCGGGGTTATCACCTTCAATAAAACAGGGGGGCCCCCCGTAATAATGGGGAGCCCCGTTAGATTTAAATGGACTCTATTTTAACTTTTATTAATATTTAAAGAAGATGTGATTACCAATTACCGTAGTAACCGGCTGACTGCGCACCCACTGGTTGGTAGTCTTTGCCGGGTTGTAAAAGCCGGTCGCTCCGTAGGAAGGATCCCAGCCGCCCAACGCCTCCCGGACCGCCTGGTGAGCCTGCTGGCCGGCAGGTAGATTGATCCGGCCGTCCTGTACCGGCGAATACTGGTAATAGCCATCACTTACCTGGTATATTACCTCCCGGATTGTGTTCGGGAAACGGTAGCTGTCAACCCGGTTCAGCACGGTAGCCGCCACCGCCACCTGTCCCAGGTAGGGTTCTCCCGCTGACTCCGAATGCACCAACCGGGCAAAGAGATCCAGGTCGGCATTACTGATTCTCCCTCCCCGGGAGAGACCGGCCCCTGCATCATTGGAGCTACCGCCAGCGACTACCGCCAGCACCTGGCCAGGATAGATCAGGCCGGGATTGGCCAACCCGTTAATCTGGGCAATCGCATCGCTGGTAGTTCCGAAGCGAAGGGCAATCTTAAAAAGGGTATCCCCCGCCACTACCGTATATTTAGTGGCGCCCGATTCCACGCCCCCCGGGATAATTAAAACCTGCCCGGGGTAGATTAAATCGGGGTTTGATAGGTTGTTAGCCTGGGCTATTGCCTCCACCGTGGTCCCATAACGCTGTGATATCTTCCACAGGCTTTCCCCATTTACCACTGCATACTGGAACGAAGCCTCCGCCAAGCCTGCTCCCGCCAGTAGCAGCACCAGTGAGAATAACAGCACCAATTTAAAACTACGGAATATACTACTCAATATGTAAGTTTCCTCCTTTTACGCCTTCGGGGTCGACGATCGGGTTGGGACAGGAGTTATCCTTCCCCCGGTTGAAACTGTTCACCTCCCTAACTGTGATCCCCTAGATAAAAATACAGGCGTTATGTTAACCCCTATTCTAAGCCGGATGGGAAAGCCTTACAAGCCGGCACTTTTAGGAGGAAATGCTGGATTCTTAACTCCTAACGATGTTATGTGAAGTAACTATCTAAAATGGACTATCTGAGGCCACTGGCAACAAGAGGACATACTGGTTATTCCTGTTACCCCCAAAGATCAACCCCTTTGATATGGCTAAGGCGAGGCAAGCGCCCAGGTCCCTCCATATCGATGGCTACTAAGTCGACCCGGCAGGGTATTTCCCGTCCTAATTCCCTAGCTAGGTAATAACGAACCAGCCGCCTGAGCCTTTTTTTCTTAGTAGCGGTGAGTGACTCTACCGCTTTTCCAAAGCCGGTTCCGGTGCGAGTCCGCACCTCCACGAAAACCAACAGCGGGCCTTCCCGGGCTATAATATCGATCTCACCAAAACGACAACGATAATTCATCTGCAGGATCTGGTACCCCGATCGCAGTAGAAATCGTCGGGCCTGCTCTTCGCCGGCAGCTCCGGTCTGGCGGCGCGACCCGGCCATCAGCGCCCGGTCTCCCCGACAGCAAAAAGACGAAATGAACGGCGGTGAACAGGACAGGGCCCATACCGCTCCAGCGCCTCCCGGTGCTCCCGGGTGGCATACCCTTTATGGCGGCTAAACCCGTACCGGGGGTATTGGCGGTGAAGTCTATCCATTAACCGATCCCGGGTCACCTTGGCTACTACCGAAGCGGCAGCAATGGAGAGCGAGCAGGCATCTCCCCCGATTATTGCCTGCTGGTAGAGCTCAAGACCCCGCACCGGGTAACCATCCACCAACACGGCCGATGGCAAGCAGGGCAAATTATAAACGGCACCGGCCATGGCCTCCATGGTAGCACCGTAAATATTGATGCGGTCAATTAATTCTACCGGCCCCACCCCGACCCCGACTCCGAGCGCTACCTGTAATATATTTTCAAACAGCAGCCCCCGCTTCTGGACCGTTAACTGTTTAGAATCATTTAAGCCGGCCAAGGGGCTTAACTCCCCCCGGGGTAAGATTACCGCTGCAGCTACTACCGGACCGGCCAGGGGGCCCCTGCCGGCCTCATCTACCCCGGCCACTAGTTCAAATCCTCGGGCCCATAGGCTACGTTCCCGGCTAGACATGTTATGTAAACGCTCTCTCTCTTCCCGATGCCTATCTACCCGTCGCCGAAAACTATCCAGTAACTGCCGGGCTCCCCGCCGGCGATCGGCTAATAGCTGTTGCTCCTCCTCCCGGCTCAGCCGTTCCCGCTTCTGTAGGAACTTCGCCAGCTGCTCCAGAGTCATTTTTCGAAGCATTATTTATCCTCCATACCCGGGGGATATTCCAGGGATACATTCCCTAAATTGCCGTTCTGAAAATCCCGCAGCACCGTCTCCGCCGCCCGCTGTAAATCAATCTTCCCCCCCGGTAGTAGACAACCTTGCACTCGGCCAATCTCTTCCAGTTGCAAATCCGGATCACCGCTACTACCCAGCCCCGGGTAGCGTTTTGCCAACAGTCCCGCCCTTCCTGTCTCCCGATAAAATCCAAGTAACCATCCAGCTGTACTGATCGCCTCTATAGCAGCAGAGGGAAGCGATCCGATCGCCACTAGGAGGGGGATCACCTCCCCGGACAAACGAGGATAAAGAACACCGGGTGTATCCAACAGTTCTACCCCCGGTAGCAGCCTTATCCACTGTCGGCCGCGGGTAATCCCCGGGCGATTCCCAGAACGGGCCGCCCGCTGTCTTACCAAGTAATTGATAAGGCTTGATTTCCCCACGTTGGGGATCCCTACCACCATAATCCTTAAACTACGCCGGCCATGGGCAGGAGAGAGGCCGGCGCGACAATCCTGTAAATATTTAAAGAGCACCCGCCGCCGATGAGGCTGGTGGATGCTAAATGTCATAGCCGAATATCCCTTGTCTTTGAAATAATTTACCCAACGGGAGGTTACACGGGGTTCACTCCGGTCTGCTTTATGGAGTAAAATTAACCTTTGCTTACCGGCTGTTAATCGGCCAATCCGAGGGTTTTGGCTGGCCGAAGGGGCACGGGCATCTAAAAGCTCCACCACCAGGTCGATCGCCGCTAGGTCCTGCCTGAGTTCCCGGGCGGCCCTTCCCTCGCTGCCGGAAAACCTTTTTTTATCCACGAACATTCTCCTGGCTTACTGCCGGCACTTCCTTTAGCAAGCGGAGCCCCCGGGGAGGCCAAAAGACAAATAAAGCTTTGCCTTTGACCTTATCGATAGAGATACAACCGACATTTGAATCCCGGCTGTCCATACTGTTATTCCGGTTATCTCCCAATAAAAAAACAGAACTGGAAGGAACCACTACCGGTCCAAATTCCATGCAATCCTCTTCCAAAAGGTAAGGCTCTTCCAGGGGGCAATCATTGACAAGGACTACCCCTTCACAGATTTCGATCCGGTCTCCACTTACCCCGATTACCCGCTTGATAAAATCGCGGCGGGGCGAATAACTAAATACCACGATATCCCCCGGTTGGGGCTCGGTTATCCGATAAATTAGTTTATTAACCACCAGCCGTTCATGATTGTCCAGGGTGGGGTACATAGAGGCGCCCTCAACTACAAATACCTCAAATAAAAATAGCCGGATAAGCATCGCCAGCACCACGGCAATAGCGATTGAACGCACCCACTCCCAGGTTTCTTTGCTCATTTTCAATTGTCACCACCGCTACTGGCGTAATTCCCGAATTCGGGCGGCCCTCCCTGAACGCTTCCGTAGGTAGTACAGCTTAGCCCGCCGAACCTTTCCTTTCTTGATCACCTCGATCTTGGTGAGCACCGGTGAATGTAGTGGGAAAGTTCGCTCTACCCCTATTCCGTAGGTTACCCGTCGGACAGTAAAGGTTTCCCGCAGGCCGCTTCCTTTGCGCTTAATTACGACCCCCTCGTAAAGCTGGGTCCTCTCCCTGGCGCCCTCCACTACCCGAACATGAACCCTCACCGTATCTCCCGCTGCAAAGGGAGGAATATCCTTCTTCAGGTATCGCCTCTCAATTTCTTTTAATAGATCCATTCTCGCCAGACCCTCCTCATTGTATGCTATCAGTATATCATTCTTCCCACGAAGAATCATTGATCATTTAACGAATCTAACGAATCCAAATAACGCTGGTCTGCCGGTGAAAGCTCGGCTTTCTTTAACAGATCCGGGCGTCTTTTACGGGTTCTCTCCAGCTGCTGCTGCCGCCGCCAGAGGGCAATTCGCCCATGATCCCCCGATAGGAGCACAGAAGGAACCCGCATCCCCCGATATTCTGGCGGACGGGTATAGTGGGGATACTCTAAAAGTTGGGCAGCATAGGATTCCTCGACTAGAGTCTCCTCTTCCAAGAATCCCGGAACCAGGCGCACTACGGCATCGGTAAGAACTAGTGCCGGGATCTCTCCCCCGGTAAGAACATAGTCGCCAATCGATATTTCATCATCAACCAACCCCGTTCTAACCCTTTCATCAACCCCCTCGTAGCGACCGCATAGCAATATCAAGTGATTTTCCTGCGCCAATTCTCGGGCTAGTTCCTGGTTAAACTGCCTTCCCTGGGGTGTAAGCAGTATAACCCGGGGTCGGGTATGACCACTGCGATTCCGCAGATTTTCCACCGCTTTAAACAGTGGTTCGGGCTTAAAAATCATGCCCCGGCCGCCTCCGTAAGGTTCGTCGTCAACCTGGCGGTGCCTCCCCTCGGCAAAGAGGCGTAGGTCGATTGCCTCTACCTGCACCAGTTTTTGCTCAACAGCCCTTTTTATCATGCTTTCACCCAACGGACCGTCAAACATCCTCGGAAAAATAGTGACCAGCTCTATTTTTAGGCGCGGTGCCAATGCGTACTCCCCCATTGTCTAAAGATCCTCCAGCCCCTCCGGGATCTTAACCAACATGATCCCCCGCTCCAGGTCAATTTTTTTGACAAACTCCTTGACTGCCGGTAGCAAGAGCTCCTTACCCCCATCCCCCAAGATCACATACAGATCATGAGCTGGAACCGGGCGTACCTCCACCACTTTACCCCGGGGCTTCCCGGAGCAGTATACTTCCAGCCCGATGATCTGATCATAGTAGTAGCTCCCGGCGGGTAGGGGAAGACGATCCTCCGCCGATATATAGAGCAGTAAGCCTTTTAATTTCTGGGCTTCTTCCCGCGATTTAACCTGTTCAAACCTGATCAGCCAAAAACGCCCGTAAGCAGAAACCTCGGATACGGAGATCGATGCCTGGCAATCCAGCAGGGGGGGGCTACCGGGATTCCCAAGATATACCTTGACCCCTGTTAGCTGCGGGTAGCGCTCCCGGAAATCAGAATAAGGTTCTACCTTCACCGCCCCGGTAACACCGTGAGGGGATACTATTCTCCCGACGGCAACATCCGCCGCCGCCCCGCTATCAGCCACCAGGTTACAGCCCCCCCTACTGGATAATCTCCACCATTACTCGCTTATTATCCTTTAAAGCCGCTGCACCGACAACGGTACGTATGGCCTTGGCGATCCTACCTCGTTTACCGATTACCTTCCCCATATCATCCGGTGCCACCCGGATCTCTAGGATAACTGAACGTTCACCTTCCACTTGCTGGACATCTACCTGATCGGGGTAATCCACCAGCGCCCTGGCAATGTGCTCCACCAGCTGTTTCATCTTATTCCTCCCCTATCAGCGCCATTCTCTTTAGAGACCTGCTTTTGAAAACAGTTCTTTAACCGTGCTGGAAGGACGGGCCCCCCTGGACAACCAGAGCTGAGCCTTTTCGGCATTAACCTCAAAAGTAGTGGGATTCGTAGTCGGATTATAATAACCGATCTCTTCGATAAACCTTCCATCCCGAGGAAAGCGGGAGTCGGCGACTACGATCCGATAGAACGGTTGTTTTTTCGCTCCCATTCTCTTTAATCTAATTCGTACTGCCATTTTACTGTTCACCTCGCATTCTATTAATCCTGGTTCTTATGGTCTAGAATTGACCCCTGTTAAAACGCCTCTCCTATCTAAAGGGAAAACCCTTGCCCCTTTTCCCCTTCTTAAGGCGCTTAAACTGGGGCCTTTTCCCCATACCGCCAATCTGTTTAAACATTCTTTGCATTTGACTAAACTGCTGCAACAACCGGTTTACATCTTGAATTTTTGTGCCGCTACCGGCAGCGATCCGCCGGCGGCGACTGCTATTAATAATTGAGGGATCCCGGCGTTCAACCCGGGTCATGGAGCTAATAATAGCCTCTACTCGCCCCAATTGCCCCTCATCGACCGGCAACTGTTTCATCCCCTTGGGAAGGCCTGCTCCGGGGAGCATATCGACTAGGTCCTGGAGCGGCCCCATCCTTCGCAGCTGTTCCAACTGTTCGCGAAAATCATCAAAGGTAAACTGGCTGCGGCGCAGCTTCTGTTCCAGTTGGCGGGCCTTCTCCAGATCAAGTTCCGCCCCGGCCTTCTCAATCAACGTAAGCATGTCGCCCATTCCCAAGATTCGCGAGGCCATCCGCTCCGGATAAAAAGGCTCCAGGGCATCCACCTTCTCGCCGACACCGACAAATTTCAATGGACAACCGGTAACCGCCCTTACCGAGAGCGCCGCACCGCCCCGGGCATCCCCGTCAAGCTTGGTTAAAATTACCCCGGTTAACCCAATCTGTCGATTAAATTCAACGGAGGTATTCACCGCATCTTGGCCGGTCATGGCATCTATTACTAATAGGACCTCCTCCGGGTTCAATGAACCTTTAATCTCCTGGAGTTCGGCCATCATTTCTTGATCCAGGTGCAATCTCCCGGCCGTATCAAAGATAACCGGATCATATCCCTCCCGCTCGGCCAACCGGCAAGCCCCGGTACAGATCTCTACCGGGCGGGCCCCGGGCTGGTCATAACAGGTTAACCCGGCTGACTCCGAGAGCACCCGGAGTTGCTCTACCGCCCCGGGACGGTAGGTGTCGGCGGCCGCTAGTAGCGGACGGCGCCCCTGCCTGCGCAGATAGTTGGCTAGTTTTACCGCGGTGGTGGTCTTACCAGATCCCTGCAGCCCCACCAGCATGATCGCCGGAAGGGAGGAGGATAGAGAGAGGCGGCTCTGCTTTTCACCCAACAACCCGGTCAGTTCTTGGTGGACGATCTTTACTACCTGCTGACCAGGGGTTAAACTTTTTAGAACTTCTTCCCCCACCGAACGTTCCCGAACGGAGGCAATAAAATCCTTGACTACCCGAAAATTTACATCAGCTTCCAGCAGGGCCAGGCGAATTTCCCGCATGGCCACATCAACATCCTTTTCACTAAGCCGGCCCTTGCCTCTTAACTGGCGTAATATATTTTGTAGTTTCTCTGACAGGTTGCCAAGCACTGGTCTTCCACCTTTAATCGTTACTGCTCATTATAATCTAATAGTTCCTGAACAATTTCTTTTAAATATTCCTGTTCTTCTGTTCCCAGGCTCTTGCCATTTAATATCCGCTCCGCCTCTCCAAGATGTTGCCGCAAGTGTTTAAATTGACTGTAAATACTCAACCTTTCCTCTAGCCTTTCCAGGGCCCCAACGGCCCGCCGAATCAAATCATAGACCGCCTGCCGGCTGATCCTAAATTTTAAAGCGATCTCGCTTAAAGTAAGATCATTGATAAAATATAGCTGTAGCGCATTTTTTTGGCGGGAAGTAAGCAGGCTTCCATAAATATCAAGCAAGTAGTTGACCCGGTTCAACTTTTTCAGCATTAACTATCCCCTGTAAAGTTTTAAACCTTTACAATCTATAGTGTACCAAAGATGGCAGCTTTATGCAAGCTAAACCCACCCTAATTCCCCCCGTAAATGAGGGGCTTGTGATTTTAGTCACATCTAGCGACAGCGAACCCGGGGCCGGAAAAAATTAGCACCTATCACCTGCAAACGCCTACTCTAACAGGGCCCGGGCGAATTCGCCCGCCCGGAAAGGAGCTAGATCATCAATCCCTTCACCGATCCCCAGGTAACAGACCGGTATACCGAGGGCCTTCTGTATCGCAACAACGATTCCTCCCCGAGCAGTCCCGTCCAGCTTGGTCACTACCAGCCCGTCAACCGGTACCGACTGGTTAAAAAGGCGGGCCTGAGCCAGCCCGTTCTGGCCGGTAGTGGCATCGACTACCAACCAAACCAGGTGGGGCTGCCCCTCCAGGGAGCGATTAACTACCCGCTGGATTTTCTCCAACTCCTGCATCAGGTTGGCCCGGGTATGGAGCCGGCCGGCCGTATCGCCGATTACTACCTGGGCCCGGCGGGCCCGGGCTGCATTGAGAGCGTCAAAAAAGACTGCCGCCGGATCGGACCCCGGTTGCTGTTTAATAATATCCGCCCCCGCCCGTTCAGCCCAGATCTGTAACTGATCGATTGCCGCCGCGCGAAAAGTATCCCCCGCTACCAGGAGCACTTTTTTCTCCTGTTGCCGATAGATCCAGGCCAGCTTGGCAGCGGTAGTCGTCTTTCCCGAACCATTAACGCCCACCAGAAGAATAACCAGGGGCTCGGTCTCCAGGTTTAAAACGGGGGTCTCCAGTAGCTCCGTTATCTGCGATACTAGAAGCCCCTTCACCGCCTCTTTTTCCTTAAGCCTCTCCTGCCGGGCCCGATCCTGCAACGCCTCCACCAGCTCCGAAGCGGTAACAGCTCCCACATCACCCAGGATTAGAGCCTCCTCCAGCTGCTCAAAGAATTCCGGGGTAATCTCCCCGGGAGTAAACAACTGTCCCAACCGGCGGGTAAATTCCTGCCTGCTTTTCGTTAATCCAGTCTTAAACCGCTGTAATAGATTCATGGTATTCCTTCTCCCTTTTCTCTTAACCGGCTTTCTCGTCAATCTTTACCGATACAAGTTTAGAGATACCAGGCTCGGGCATGGTCACCCCATAAATAATGCCGGCCGTATCCATCGTCTGACGGCGGTGGGTGATCAAGATAAATTGGGCCTGATCGGAAAGTTTCTGTAGATAATCGGTAAATTTGCTCAGATTAACCTCATCCAGCGCCGACTCCACCTCATCTAATAGGTAAAAGGGAGCCGGTTTATGGAGCAATATCGCAAAAATCAGGGCCAGGGCGGTCAAAACCTTCTCCCCGGTCGAGAGCAGGGTAATGCTCTGTAGCCTTTTCCCCGGCGGCTGAGCCACAATCTCCACTCCTGAATCCAACAAATGGTCCGGGTCAGTAAGCTCCAGGTAGGCTTTTCCTCCTCCAAAAAGATCTTTAAATACGGTTAGGAAATTTTGGTTAATCAATTCTAGGGTGCGGGTAAAATAACGAGCCATATGCCGGTCGATCTCCGCCAATACGCTCAGGATAGACTGCTCTCCCTCCCGAAGATCCTCCACCTGGCGTTGCAAAAATTCAATCCGCTCCTCTAATCGTTTCAGCTCATCAATTGCCCCTAGGTTAACCTCCCCCAAGGCTCCTTGTTGCTCCTGAAGTTCCTCTATCTCTTTTTCAACCTGGGCAGGATTAAGTTTAATCTCCGGTGCCTCCGGCTCACCCTCCCCGAACTGTTCACTATAGCGCAATCGCCATAGCTTCAGCTCCGCCTGCAGGCGAGCCTGTTCTAGGCCCAGCTTCTGTTTCCTTCTTTCCAATCGCTGGCGGCGTTTTAGCCATTTCTGATCACCGGCCTCCAGCTCCGCCAGCCGGAGCCCCCGGGTGCGTACCTCTTCTTGCAACTTTTCTACCCGCTCAGTAGCGGTAGCCAGTAAAGCACCCTGCTCTCTTTGTAGCCGGCGAAGTTCCCCCTCCTCGGCCTGGTTATTCTCCAGGGCCCGGGCGATTTTTTCTTCCCGGTCCCGTAGTTTTTTTACCTCCCCTTCCAGGCGCTCTCTTTCACCGTTAATCCGAGCCAGCTTTTCTTGAAGGGAATGCTCCTGCTCCTGAAGAGAGTTTAATTTAAGCAGGGAACCGGTAAGTTTTTTTTCCAGTTCTTCCTTCCGGGCCAGGCCCTCTTCATAAAGCCCCTTCTCTCCCTCTAGGGCCTGCCGCACCCGGACCAGCATCTGTTTATAATCTTGAACCTGCTGTCCGGCTACCCGAAGGCGCCCGGTTAGGGCCGCCCTCTCCCGCCGGTATTCTTCCCGGGAGGAGACCAGGGTTTTAAGTCGTTCTTCCCCGTGAAGCCGCCTTTGGGCCAGCTGATCCTCCAGCTTCACCAGCTGGATCAGCCGTTCTTGTTCTTCCTCTAACAGCCGGATCGTCTCTTCTCGGGTCGCCTTAAAGGCCAAAATTTTTTCTTGGAGACGCTCCATCTCCCGAGAGACCTTTAGCAACTTTTGTTCAAGCCGGTCCCGGTTTTTTTGCAGGGTGTCAATCTCGTGACGCCGCCCCAGCAACCCGGCACTGCGTTTTGGCAAGCTACCCCCCCGCATGGAACCGCCAGGGTTTATAACTTCCCCCTCCAGGGTGATAACCCGGCAGCTATATTTTATAGCCCGGGCTGCCCCAACAGCGGCCTCCAGATCACGGCAAAGGAGCACATTCCCCAAAAGGTAATCTATTACCCGGCGATAAACCGGTTCAACTTTAACAAAGGCTGCCAGCCTTCCCAACACCCCCTCCCGTCCCCTCCACTGGGAGTGCCGATCCAAGCCGGAGGGATAGACGGTAATCATATCCAGGGGCAAAAAGGTCGCCCGGCCTAAATTATTCTGCTTTAGAAACCCAATTGCTTTCTTGGCTGCCTCGCCGGTTGCGGCAACAATAGATTGCAATCCGCCACCCAGGGCCTCTTCAACCGCCCGTAAATATTTCTCTTCCACAGTTATAAGATCTACCAGGGGGCCGACAATTCCAGTTAAGGTTGCCCTGTCACCCCGGGAGGCCTGGATAACCCCTTTTACCCCCCGGTAGTAACCACTTAAATCGGCCTCCTGCTCCTTTAGAACCCGGATCCGGCTATCCAGGGCCCGCAGTTCCTCCCGGTCTCCTTGTACTATTTTACGGGTTCTCTCCAGCTGCCCAGTAAGCTCATCGAGCCGTTCCAGCCCCTTCCGCCGACTATTTTTGAGGTCGGCAACCTTTCGACGGCTGATAACCAGGCTGGATTTCAGTTCTTCCTGCCGGGAAATAGTGTCGTTAAGTTCCCGGTTAATCCCCTCTTCCTCCCGCTGGAAAACCGCCCCTCGCTTCTCTTCCCGCTCCAGCTGCAGCCCCAGTTCCTTTACTGCTGCCTCCGCTGCATTATAGTCAGAGGTCACCTGCAACAGGGCCTGTTGCTGCTGCTCAAGCCCCTTCATCAGGCTACCTTCTTCAAACTGTTTTAGCTCTTCTTCCAGCCGGTGACGGCGGTCCTGCTCTTTAACGGCGGCTCTCCGCTTCTCTTTAATTTCCTCCCCCAGTTCCCGGGATAGGGCCGTTAACTTTCCGGCTTCTTTTAGCCTATCTTGGCATTGGTCGGCTAGTTCCTGGAGCTGTTCCCGGTAATGAACATTTCGCTCCGCCAATAACTGCAGTTTCCCCTCAACCTGTTCCAGCTCCCGCATCTGCCGGTTTAGGTCCTGTTCTTCTTTTCTTAAAAGCCCGGTCTCTTCCTGTAACCTCTGCCGGAGCTCAAGGAGCTGCTTTTCCCGCCGCCCGCCCTCCGCCACCGCCGACGCGACGGCAGTATCGGAGCGAAGAAGCTTCGTTTCAACCTGCTTACATTCTTTCCCGTAAAACCAGACCTGGTAGGCCAATAGTTTTTTCTTCGCCGCGTCTATCTGCTCCTGTAGAAGCCGATATTCACCGGCCACCTCCGCCTGTTCTTTTAACGGTTCAACCTGGTATTCCAATTCAGAGATCAGGTCCTGCACCCGGTCCATATTTTCCCCGGTCTCATCAAGCCGTCTCTGCGCCTCTTTTTTTCGACGTTTATATTTTAATATTCCCGCCGCCTCTTCAAAAATTTCCCTGCGTTCCTCCGGGCGGCTGTTAACAATCTCCTCAACCCGTCCTTGACCGATAATAGAATAAAAATCTTTTCCAACCCCCGTATCAAGAAAGAGTCCGGTAATATCCTTCAATCGGCAGGGAGCCTTATTTAACAGGTATTCACTCTCCCCCGAGTGGTAGAGCCGACGGGTGACGGTAACCTCCTCATAATCTAAATTCAAACTGGCACCGACATCGCCAAAAGTTAAGGAAACTTCGGCAAAATTTAGAGGTTTACGCTCCTGGGTTCCTGAAAAAATTATCTCTTCCATCCGCCCTCCGCGAAGAGACTTGCTACTCTGTTCCCCCAGGGCCCATCGGATCGCGTCAACCAGGTTGCTTTTGCCGCAACCGTTTGGACCCACTATCACTGTTATTCCGGGAGCAAATTCCATCTTGGTTTTTTCATAGAATGATTTGAAACCGATTAGCTCTACCTGCTTTAGGTACATGGCTCACCTCTAAATAAAACCCCATAAAGTAACAAACCTGCTCTACAATAGCAGGTTTATCCAAATATTTCAACTAGGCCCCGGACTATGCATCAGGTGGTCGGATTGCTTGATTATTCCCGACCATCTTCGTCCCGGGTAAGCTTTACCCATGCTTTTTTTGCTGCCGCCTGTTCCGATTCTTTTTTGGTGCGGCCGGTACCCCGGCCCACAGATTTTAAATCAAAGACTATCTCTGCCTGGAACATTTTGTCATGTTCGGGACCGCTTTCACGGATAATCCGGTATTCCGGGGTTATACCAAACCGGGCCTGGGCCAACTCCTGCACCCGGGTTTTATAGTCCCTCCTGAGAAGCCCCTCCTGGAGATTGTCAAGGGCCGGCCGGTACAGCTCCAACACGTACCGGCGGCAACGTTTTAATCCCCAATCCAGGTAAATCGCACCGATTAACGCCTCCAAGGCATCGGCCAGCAGGGAGGGGCGCCGATCACCGCCGGAAGCCCGCTCCCCCCTCCCCAAACGCAAATACTCACCCAAGTTTAAATTCTCGGCCAGGGTAGCCAGTGAAGCCTCACAAACCAGGTCTGCGCGCAGCCGGGTTAACTTCCCCTCCGGGAGAGCGGGATATGATTTATAAAGATAGCTACTGATAATGAGTTCCAAGACCGCATCTCCCAAAAATTCCAGCCTTTCATTATGAAAACAGGGGCGACCCTTCTCGTAGGCAAAGGAGGAGTGGGTCAGAGCCTGTTCATATAGGCTTTTTTCGTTAATCTCCCAGCCTTGCCTTTTTAAAAATCTGCTTAGCTTATCCCACCACATACCGACTACCTTCCAACTTGCTGTTAATCATTTTAATCACTATACCGGACTACAATTAGGGAGGCGTTGGTCCCCCCAAACCCGAAAGAGTTCGATAATGCAATATCGATCGCCAATTTTCGGGCCCGGTTGGGCAGGTAATCAAGATCGCATTCCGGATCCGGATATTCATAATTAATGGTCGGGTGACCCATCTGGTGCTTTATACATAAGAGGGTGGCAATTAATTCTACCGCCCCGGCCGCCCCCAGCAGGTGGCCGGTCATCGACTTGGTAGAGCTAATTACCAACCGGTAGGCATGGCGACCAAACAATTCCTTAATCGCCCCGGTTTCCACCTGATCGTTGTACTTGGTCGAGGTGCCATGGGCATTAATATAATCGACCGCCTCCGGTTCAATACCCGCACTGCGCAGGGCCCTGCTCATGCAGAGCACCGCCCCCCGCCCCTCCGGATCGGGAGCGGTAAGATGGTAACCGTCACCGGAGAGACCATAGCCGGTAATCTCACCGTAGATAGGAGCACCCCGTTGTAAAGCGTGTTCCAATGATTCTAAAATTACCACCCCCGCCCCCTCACCCAAAACAAACCCATCCCGCCTTAAGTCAAAGGGGCGGGAGGCCCTTGATGGCTCCTCATTACGGGTGGAAAGCGCCCGGGCAGCCGAAAAACCGGCAAACGCCAGCTTGGAGATGGCTGCCTCCGCCCCTCCGGCCACCATGATCACCGCATCGCCCCGCTCAATAATCCGGTAGGCGTCACCGATCGCATGAGCCGAGGCCGCACAAGCAGTAACGGTAGTAGAATTGGGGCCTTTTAGCCCCAAGATGATCGAAATATAACCGGAGGCCATATTAGCAATAAGTTTCGGTACAAAGAGGGGAGAGACCCGCCGGGGACCTTTTTCCCAAAGAACCCTCAGCTGTTCCTCGATAGTTTTGATCCCCCCGATCCCCGAACCGATCAAGACCCCGGCATCTTCCCTATCGATCCCGGCCCCCTCCAGGCCGGCATCCCTCCAGGCCTCCAATGCCGCTGCTACCCCAAGCTGGGTAAAACGATCCATTCTCCTGGCTTCTCTTTTATCAATATAGTCGGTGGGATCGAAATCCAGTACTTCTCCGGCAATTTGCGATGGATAATCGGTTACGTCGAAACTGGCTACCCGGGAGATTCCGCTTACCCCCGCCGACAGGCTATCCCAAAACTGCTTTTTGCCTATACCGATGGGGGTAACAAGACCCATCCCGGTAACAACTACTCTTGATCCCACTTTCTCACCCCGTTACTCATACACTCTCCTCTATGTATTTCGCCACATCTCCCACCGACTTGATATTTTCGATCTCCTCATCAGAAATTTCCAGGTCAAATTCTTCTTCCAGGGTCATCACCAGCTCTACGATATCCAATGAATCGGCATCGATCTCTTCAAACGTGGTCTCCATAGTTAGTTTGTCGATTTCAATCTCCAGTTGATCGGCAATAACTGATTTTATCTTTTCCTTGATATCCAAGTAGTTCACCTCCCTTCCCTCTTTACATCACCAGGCCGCCATCAACGGCAATAATCTGCCCGGTTATGTAATCTGCCCCTGTAGCCAGGAATAAAACAAGCCCGGCCACATCCCGGGGAGAGCCTAGCCTCCCCAGTGAAATTCGAGACAAGATCTCAGCTTTCAACTTATCCGGAAGCACGGAGGTCATCTCCGTATCGATAAATCCCGGGGCCACCGCGTTGACCGTGATCCCCCGGACCCCCAGTTCCCGGGCCAGCGATCGGGTAAAGGCGATCACTCCCCCCTTGGCGGCGGCATAATTGCATTGACCCGCGTTTCCATGGATACCAGCCACCGAGGCCATGTTGATAATACGGCCTCCGCTTTTCTGCTTCAACATCGGCTTTAAACAGGCCTTGGTACAATTATAAACTCCGGTTAAGTTGGTATCTAGAACCTCTTGCCATTCCTCCGGTTTCATCCTAACCAGCAAATTATCCCGGGTGATGCCGGCATTATTGATCAGTATATCAATTCTTTTAAAATGATCAAGAGTATACTCTACCAGCGACTGGCAGTCATGAAAATCGGTAACATCGGCCCGGCAGATGGCGGCCCGGCCCCCCTTCCCACCGATCTCTTGCTTTACCTCTTCTGCCGCCCCCCGATCCCGGACATAGTTTATTACCACCGCCGCTCCCGCCCGGGCCAGCTCTAACGCCGATGCCCGGCCAATACCCCGCGACCCCCCGGTTACCAGGGCCACCTTACCGCTTAACGGCATTGACAGACCTCCTTCAGCTCTGCTTTCACCTTATTCAAAGAGGGGATATCACTGATCGAGGCGCAATAGCTGGCGGGTGCGATTCGCTTCATAAACCCGGCCAGTACCTTCCCCGGACCCACCTCCAGGAAGGTATCATACCCCCTTTTCAACAGGCAACCGATGGAATTTTCCCATTGAACAGCCCGGCTTACCTGTTTAATCAGGGCCTCCTTAATAGCGGCCGGCTCAGATAGAAAGGTGGCCGAACAATTAAAGACCACCGGTATGGCGGGAACGCGAATTTTAATAGCGGCCAGCTCCCGGCTCATTTCAGCTTCAACCGGCTCCAGTAATGCACAATGAAAAGGGGCGCTAACCTTAAGTTCGACTACTTTTTTTGCGCCGGCCTCCCGGGCCAGCTCTTCCACCCGGCAGACAGCCTCCGGCTCACCGGAGACTACTACCTGCCCGGGGCAGTTGTAATTGGCCGGCTCCACCAGCCCCCGGCACCGGGCGCGGAGGCAGATCTCCTCCACCTCCTCCCGGGGAAGCCCCATGATAGCAGCCATCCTCCCCTTACCCGGGGGGACCGCCTCCTGGATTAGCCGGCCCCGCCGTCGAACCAGCCTCAAGGCCTCCTCAAAACCCATCGCTCCGGAGACTACCAGTGCGCTATATTCTCCCAGGCTTAACCCGGCGGCGCCCTCCGGTTTAAACCCCGCCTCTTCAACCACCGCTGCTACAGCCAGGCTGGTAGCCAGTACCGCCGGCTGAGTATACTCGGTGGATTTAAGTTTCTCCTCCGGTCCCGTAAATATTGTTTCCAGGAAATCCGCTCCCAGTATTCGTACCGCCTCTTCAAACACCTTTCTAGCCGGCCGGTAGCGTTCATATAGATCCCGCCCCATCCCCACATACTGGGACCCCTGGCCGGGAAAAAGGTATGCTATTTTCATTTAAACAACCACCCTGTGCCAGTTAATATTACCCTGTTTGCTTTATTATCTATCACCAAGTCGCCAACACCCCTCCCCAGGTCAGACCCGCCCCAAAAGCCACCATGGCAACCAATGAACCAGGGAGAAGCCTCCCGGCATCCATCTCCTCTTTAATCAACAGGGGGATAGCCGCCGATGAGGTGTTACCATAACGATCAATATTAACCGGTACCCTTTCTGGAGGTATTTTTAGACGCTTCCGGGCCGACTCAATAATCCGTAGGTTGGCCTGGTGCAAAAACAGAAAATCCAGATCCGCTGGGGTAAATCCCGCCTTTTTAAGAAGATTCAAGGTGTTTTCTTCTACCACTCGGACTGCAAATTTAAATATTTCGTTGCCGTTCATTTTAACATAATGCAACTTCTGGTCCACCGTCTCCCGGCTGGTCGGAAAGGAGCTGCCCCCGCCGGGAATCATCAGTAATTCCGCGCCGCGCCCATCGGAGCCCAGATCAAAACTAAGGATACCCCGCCCGGAATTGGTACGGGTAACTACCGCCGCCCCGGCCCCATCGCCAAAAAGAACACAGGTGCTGCGATCCTCCCAATCGACTATGCGACTAAGAACCTCCACCCCGATAACCAAAGCGTTTTGACAGGCCCCGCTGCGAATAAATTGATCGGCAACTGTTAAGGCATATACAAAACCGGTACATCCCGCCGAAAGATCAAAGGCCAATGCCTTCGATGCCCCCAACCGAGCTTGGAGCAGGCAGGCCGTAGCCGGAAAAGGATAATCGGGGGTAATTGTACCGACTAGGATCATCTCCAACTGCTCCGGTTTCAGGCCGGCCCGATCCAATGCCTCCCGGGCAGCCTGCTCGGAAAGATCCACATTAGACCGGCCCTTTTCGAGAACCCGGCGCTGTTTGATCCCGGTACGGGTAACAATCCAATGATCGCTGGTATCAACTATTTTTTCCAGGTCATAATTTGTAATAATTTTACGGGGCACCGCCACTCCGATGCCAGCTATCATGCTTCTAGTCGTCCTATCCATCGAGTCCCTCTTTCTTTAATTTAGGCGCTATCTCCAGCAGGGCCTGTTTAAAAAGACCGACCAGGTTCTGACAGACAAAGGGATAGACCTGCCTGCGCAGGGCCATCTCAATAGTCCGGGCCCGGGAGGAACCATGGCATTTAATGCAAACCCCGTTTACCCCCAAAAGGGGCGCCCCCCCGTAGTCTCGGACATCCATCTTGCACCTTAGGTCCTCCAGGACAGGCTTAAACAGCGCCGCTCCCAGCTGTAACCGGGGGCCGGAGGCCGCCCCCTCCTTCAAAAAGTTTAATATTCCCCGCGAGAGCCCCTCCGATGTTTTTAATAAAACGTTACCGACAAATCCGTCACAGATTATTACATCAACCGGCCTGGAGAAAACCTCCGTCCCCTCGATATTGCCATCAAATCCGGGAACATGGCGTTCAAGCAACCGGTAGGCCTTTCTCACCTGGCTGTTGCCTTTATTTTGTTCATCTCCTACATTCAACAGGGCCACCCGGGGATTAGAACGCCCCAATAGTTTGCCGGCATAGATACGGCCCATGTAAGCATACTGAAGCATCTGTTCCGGCCGAGCATCCATGTTGGCCCCCACATCAAGTACCACCACCGGTTCACCACAAAACCGGGAAAAAAGCGCCAACAGGGCTGGCCGGCTTACACCGGGCAGGCGGCCCAACCATAAAACCCCAGCAGTCATTAATGCCCCGGTGTTCCCGGCGCTTAAAGCGGCCTCCGCCTGTCCGGAACGAACCAATTCTAACGCGGTTATCATGGAGGCCCCCCGCTTATTGCGAACCGCCAGCCCGGGATTGTCATCATTTGAAATAACATCCTCCGCCGGAACCAGGCGGAGCCGGTCCCGCGAGCAGTTTAGCTCATGAAGGCAACGTTCCAGCTGCTCCTCCCGACCTACCAGCAGTGCCATTAAATCCCGGTTGGCAGTAACTGCCGCTACCGCTCCTCGAACAATCTCATCGGGTGCATGGTCTCCCCCCATGGCGTCAATAGCCACCCTAATCACTTCTTCACCCCTTGCAACAAATTACCGCTGGCAACAACAAATCAGAAAACCGGTCCTCTCCATGGATAATAGTACCGCCCTCTCTTGAACACAAATCTCTAGAAAGGGCGGTCAATTACAGATCCGTTACCTATTCCGCCTTCGGCGCTTCAATCACTACCCGGCCATTGTAACTGCCGCAGTTTAAACAGACCCGGTGGGCAAGTTTAAGCTCATGACACTTGGGGCATGGCACTAAATTGACTGCTTTAATTTTATCATGGGAACGGCGCTGAGCTCGCTTTGCGCGAGATGTCCGTCGCTTAGGAACAGCCACTTTATCACACTCCTTACAGGTTGTACTTTAACTGCGGGGGCAGAAATCCTTAAGGGCTTTTAACCGGGGATCTATTCTTTCCTCCGGGGTACAGTCACAGGAGCCATGATTTAAATCAATCCCGCAAAGTGGGCAGATACCCTGGCAATTCTCCCGGCAGAGAGACCGGTAACCGAGACCCAACAGAAACACCTGCCGAAAGTATTCTTCCAGGTAAAGGTAATCCCCGTAAACGATCAGCTGGTTGGCCGCTTCAGCAGCCAAAGCAGCCGGTCCCGGATTTTCCCCGGGGCCGGGCATCCCCTGCAAGGTAAAGGTTTCCTTAAAGTCAACCTCCAAATGCCGGGCATACTCCTTCAAGCAACGACTGCAATTTGCCATTATATCAGCCGATAGTACCCCCTCTAGGAACACCTTGTCACCATTGATCCGAATATCTGCCTTAACCTGTAGGCGACCCGGTGAACCGGGATCCGGCCCAAAGCCGGCTGGAATTTTCCCCGCGAAGGTATAAGTGGCAAACTGCCCTTCCCTTTGACGAACCTCCGGCAGGTAAATCTTCAACTTTCTCCACCCCTTTAAAAAACTAACGCAATTATATGCACCTTTAAATTCTTTGTCAAGAAATACCGGCTCTAAAAACCAACCCTAATAGGTTATCCGGTCGACATGATCCCCCCCGAAAGGCCCCCGGGTAAATGAAACCAGGATACGGTTGGGTAAACAGACGATACTTTCATACGGTTCCGATATCCACCCGGTATGGGAACAGATCCCCCGGGGGCAGAGTTCCCGCTCCAGGGGAAGCATTCTAACCCGACCCCGGTCTACCTCCAGGCGAGCCCGATATTCGCCCGTCCCAAAAGTAAATTCATATAGATAATGTTCCGATAGGGAGAGCTCGGTTACAAACTCATTATCCACATATAAAGCTACATATTTTTCTTCCGACATGACGGTCGGCCGGCTTAAATTATGCCAAAGGCTTCCCAGCCCGACAAGTAAAACGGCGATAATAATTGCCAGGTCGGCCAGCCTTAAACGTAACGCCATTTTATCGTCTTCCCCCCGGTACAGATTATAGCATAAACCGGGAGGTTAATTAAAAACCGGTGGCTACTTCGCCCTCCCCTGTTTACGGGCCGGCCCATCCGAATACTTATCCAGAGCATCCTGGAGGGCATCGGCAGCCAGGTTGGAACAATGCATCTTTAGTGGTGGAAGTCCCCCCAGCTCTTCTGCTACCTGTTCGTTAGTTATCCGCCGGGCCTGGCCGATCTTTTTACCTTTAACCATTTCAGTTAACATGCTGCTACTGGCGATAGCGGCAGCGCAGCCAAAGGTTTGAAACTTAACATCAACGATTCTTTCCTGCTCGATTTTTAGAAAGATCTTCATCGTATCACCACATTTGAAGCTCCCCGCCTCCCCCACCACATCGGCATCAGCCATCTCCCCCCCGTTGCGGGGATTGTTAAAATGATCGATTACCTTTGAGCTATACACCTTTCAGCCCCTCCCATGATCGCGATTGAGGGTAATGGGCCGATATCTTTCGCAGTCTCTTTACCAGCGGCGAAAGCACCCCTAAAACATAATCTACATCCTCCGCGGTATTTTCCCACCCCATGGTCAACCGCAATGAGCCGCGGGCCACCTCCGGTTCTAACCCCATGGCCAGTAAAACATGGGAGGGATCAATAGAACCAGAAGTACAGGCCGAACCGCTGGAGGCAGCTACCCCCTGTAGGTCCAGGCCCAGGAGGAGCGACTCCCCCTCTACGTAATTAAAGCTTACATTAATATGCCCGGGGAGACGCAATTGAGGGTGCCCATTAACGGTAGCCCCCCCAATTTTTAGCAACCCTTCTTCCATCCTTTTCTGCAGGGCTACCAGATGAGCCGTTCTAGGAGAAAGTTCACCCATCGCCAGCTCTAGCGCCTCGGCCAGGCCTACTATACCCGGTACATTTTCCGTACCCGGCCGGAGTTTACGCTCCTGTCCGCCACCATTGCAAAGCGGGGCCAACGAAACCCCTTTGCGAACGTAGAGCGCCCCTACCCCCTTGGGCCCGTTAAATTTATGGGCGGAGAGGGAGAGGAAATCGACCCCGAGATCATTTACCTTCACCGGCAATTTACCTACTGCCTGCACCGCATCGGTATGGAATAAAATGTTTTTCAACCGGGCCAGGTTACCGATCTCTTTTATCGGCTGGATAGTCCCCACCTCGTTGTTGGCCATCATAATTGAGATCAGGACGGTCCCTGGAGTAATCGCCTCCTCCACCTCCCGGGGATCAACCATCCCGTAGCGATCCACCGGCAGGTAGGTAACCTGGAATCCCCCGGTAGCCAGATCCCGACAGACATCCAATACGGCGTGATGTTCAATGCTAGAGGTAATGATATGCCCTTTGCCCCGCCGTCGGGCGATACCCTGGAGAACAATATTGTTGGATTCGGTCCCCCCCCCTGTAAAATAGATCTCTTCCGGTTCGGAGCCCAGGGCTAGGCCTACTTTTCTCCGGGCGGACTCCACTGCCTGGCGGGTTTCCCGGCCCCAAGAATGAAGACTGGAGGGGTTGCCGTACCGCTCCCTGAAAAAAGGTTCCATGGCTTTTATAACTTCTTCCCTAAGGGGAGTTGTAGCGCTGTGATCCATATAGACCAGCCGTCTTCCCACTGATATTAACCTCCTTTATAGCTGTCAGCCTGATTTCATCTCGATCAATTCAGCCAGCGTAACACTATCCAAAACCTCGTTAATCCGGTCCCTTAATTTTTCCCAAACCCAGCGGGCCATACAACCCTCATCCCGGTGGCAACGAAGGGAGTTATTTTTATCAAGACAATCCATGGGGACAATCGGCCCCTCTACCGCCCGAACTATATCGCCGATTTTGATTAAATTCGGTCGATGGGCCAACAGGTAACCCCCTTTTGCCCCCCGCACACTATTTGCAAGACCCGCCCGTCTAAGATCAAGGAATATTTGCCCTAAAAACTGAAGGGAGATTCCTTCCCGGCGGGCAATCTCTCGCAGGGGCAACGGCCCCTGGTCATAGTGAAACGCCAGGACCGCCATCGCTCTTACCCCGTACTCCACCCTTGCTGATAGTTTCATTGACACCCCCCCGGACAATCATGACTAAAAAACTCATGTATTAAATTAAAAAAAATGGAGGCCGTAAACGTAGAATAACACCGGGATTTATAACTGTCAAGGATCGGTTCCGCGCCATCCGGGAGACAAATCAAGGCCATCACCGGTTAGATTTATGATACTATTGAGAAGAATGGTAAATTTCCATTTACGGGCATTGCCTACCGATTGGTCGGGCTTTGCCGTCATTCAAAGCCATGAGGAGGTACACCATGCCATTTAAAGGAATTACCATCGGAATACCGAAAGAGATCATGCCCGGAGAGAGGCGGGTAGCCGCTATACCCCAAACAGTCCGCCAATTTACCGCAGGAGGGGCCCGGGTGCTGGTAGAGACGGGGGCCGGGATCGGCTCCTACCTGGATGACCGAGATTATCAGGAGGCAGGGGCCGGGATCGCCACTACACCCGGGGAGATCTACAGCAACGCCAACCTGATTTTAAAGGTCAAAGAACCTCTTTATAACGGGCAGCTCCAGGTTCATGAAGCCGAACAGCTTACCGAGGAATCCACCCTGATCTGTTTTCTGCACCCGGCCAATCCAGCCAACCATCAGACCATAAGAATTCTGGCCCGTAGGAGAGTATCCAGTTTCACCTTGGATGGCATACCGCGCATATCCCGGGCTCAACAGATGGATTCCCTCACCTCCATGAGCACTATCGCCGGGTACAAGGCGGTCATCCTTGGCGCCTTCCACCTTCCCCGGTTTATTCCCATGATGCCGACCGCCTTCGGAGTAATTCAGCCGGCTGAAATCCTGGTTGTCGGGGTAGGCGTGGCCGGCCTGCAAGCGATCGCCACCGCTAAACGCCTGGGGGCAAAAGTAAAAGCCCTTGATATCCGTCCGGAAGCCAATGAACAGGCCAAAAGTCTTGGCGCGACGGTGGTGCCCTTTGATGTGCCCCCCCGGCTCGCCCTGGGGAAGGGAGGTTACGCCCTCCGCCTCCCGGAAGAGTGGTACCTTAAGGAACGGGAAGCACTACTACCAGCAGTAAAAAATGCTGATATCCTTATTCTAACCGCCTTAATTCCCGGCGAAGAGGCGCCCCTACTAATCGATGAACATATGGTAAAACAGATGAAGCCGGGTGCAGTAATTGTCGATATAGCGGTGGACCAGGGAGGAAATTGCACCTTAACCCACCCCGGGGAGGAACATAGTCTTCATGGAGTACATATAATCGGCCTGCTAAACGTACCCGCCACCCTAGCTTCTGATGCCACCTGGATGTTTGCCCAGAATGCCCGGCATTTTTTACAATATATTATTAAGGACGGAGAGATTGATTACGATCCCACCGATGAAATTATCGCCAAATCCCTGGTTACTAGGGATGGTCAAATAGTTCACCGGGGGACGCTGCTGGCCATGGAGCAGCGGAAAGGTTAATTAACAGGTTAAGATAGTAGCTCTAATAGGCCAGGAAAAATTAGGAGGAGGTAATTCTAAAATGTACCCGGGATTGTTTATTTCCCTAATCGCTGCCGCCTTACTGGGGTATAGGGTGATTTCATCGGTCCCTCCCCTGTTACATACCCCGCTCATGTCCGGCATGAACGCCCTCTCCGGGATAATAGTTATCGGCGCACTGACTACCTACGCCGCATCCCCCTCCGGTGCCCGGATATGGACTGGCCTGGCGGTAATTGTCGCCATGATTAATGTCGTGGGCGGTTTTTTGGTCACCGATCGGATGCTGCGCATGTTCCACCGTCGAGACGAACAGACCGGGGAACTGGAGGGAGACTAATGCTTTTAACGGTTGCCTCTATTATCATAGTCATAGCCTTTTTAGCCGGGATCCACCTGATGCAATCCCCTGAAACCGCGGTGGCTGGAAACCGCTTGGGCCTGGCCGGCATGACCGCGGCCATTTTGCTAGTTCTTTGGAATACCGGTAGCCCCTCTGCCGGGATCCTGCTGGTTGTAGGCGGCCTCATCGGCTTTCTACTAGGGCAGTTGGTAACCATGATCCAGATGCCCCAGGCGATCGCTCTCCTTAACGGGCTAGGCGGTGCCGCCTCCGCCCTGGTTTCCAGTGTGGCCGCCGCTTACCCGGCCGGCGGTGAACCGGTGGTGTTCTGGTTTACGGCGGTGCTGGCCACCGGGCTGGGCATATTAACCCTGGTCGGAAGTATTGTCGCCGCCTTGAAGTTGCAAGGATGGCTCTCACAACGCCCGGTTTTTGTCCCCGGCCATAATTTTCTCCTGGGGTTATTTCTTTTAACCGGAACCCTGTCGGTACTATCCACCCTGATCTATCCGGGCCGGGAATTAATTCGTTTAATCCTCCCCCTAACCCTGGTGATTTTCGCTCTCTACGGGCTTTTTCTTTCTATACGGGTCGGCGGGGCGGATATGCCGATCATCATCTCTTTCTTTAACTCCCTCTCCGGGCTCGCCACCGCCGTCACCGGTTTAACCGTATTTAGTCTCTTGTTAACCGGGGTCGGGGCACTGGTAGGGGTAGCGGGGATGATCCTAACCCAGATCATGTGTCGGGCCATGAACCGAAATCTACCGGCGGTATTGGGTGGAATAAAGGTAAAACCGCCGGAGAAGGAAGCCTCCCCCGACCGGACCGGGGAAGCGGCCGATCCCCGGGAAAGACTGCCGGGGATCCTAAAGGGAGCTCAATCGTTCGTAATTGTACCGGGTTACGGTATGGCTGTCGCCCAAGCCCAACAGGCGGTAAAAGAATTAATCGATGCGCTACAAGTCGCAGGTAAAGAGGTTAAAATTGCTATTCACCCGGTCGCCGGGAGGATGCCCGGCCATATGAATGTCTTGCTGGCAGAGGTAGGCATCCCCTACGATATGCTTTTCGAGCTGGAGACCATAAACCCTAAATTTAAGAACACCGACCTGGTAATCGCAGTGGGGGCCTGCGATGTGATCAATCCGGCCGCCAATACTGCCGAAGGTACACCGATCTACGGTATGCCTATCCTGGAGGTCTCCCAAAGCCGGCAGGTGATAGTATGCAACCTGGACTCAAATCCCGGTTACTCCGGGGTCCCCAATACCCTCTACCAGGAGCCCCATACATTAACCCTCTGGGGGGATGCTTTGGAAACGATCCCCAAGCTAACCGCAATGATCGGGCCCGGATAGGAATCTAGATTATCCTCAATTTTTCTCAATCTATATCTTCCAACACAACCCGGTGTTCCGCCAGGATCATCTCTTTAATCTTGCCTTTAACCATTTTTCTTTCGCTAAATATACTTTCCAGTAAGACCCCTTCTTCGGTGGGAACAATACGATCAACCGATTCCAAGATTAGCGATTCCTTACCTTCTTTATCGTGAAAATAGACATTGGCTTCGCACATATTATTCACCCCGTAAATAATATTTTACCAGTTCAATCGCCTCATCGACATAATGAGGCAGCGGCATACTTTTCGCCCCCGCTATCTGAATATTGTACTGGTTCAGGGGGATAAGTATTTTCCTCGCCGGACTTTCAGCAATCGCCCGGGCCATTGCCGGTGTCAGCTCCCCCATCATGGAACTGGCGGAAATTATTCCGATCGTCCCCATTATAAGTTCTGCCTTGCGGGCATTAACCATAATCGCATTTTCACCGGAGGCCCCCTTATTTGCCCCGGCTTTTAGCATAACTGATGCCGCCAGGGCGTTGGTACCCAGGGCAATGATCGTGATCTCTTCGCCGAACACCTGTCTCAATTTACCGACAATTGCTCTCCCTATTCCCCCACCGCGACCGTCTATCACCGTCACTCGAATTTTTTTCACCTGCTTTATGCGCTAACTGGTAACTATCATAATACCATAAATTCAGACGGTTTAGGCCCCCCGTTTATCGACAGTCTCTCGTCTTTGCCGGATAAGTATTTGTAAAGGCAATGTTAACAGTCGCCCGACCTTCTTCAAAACCTTTTTTAAAATAAGCCAGGCAAAAGAAAACAGGGGCCGGGGATCATCGGGGGCCCATATCGCGTGGGCTTTACGGTGAGCCAACCAGGGCTTTACGATCTGGGCCCAGGTTAATTGGCCATTCCGACGGTACTGCCTGATCGTTAAAAGATCCTCGTAGGCATGCCAAAAAGCCCAGGGTTTCTCTTCCCGGAGAAACTTATCCGGTAACGGTTTACCAGTTAAATCCCGGTACATTACATAGGTAAATTCCACTCCACAGAGATCAAATAAAATATTAATACTGCTTAAACGAGCGTTGATTTCAATCATATAGAGTTCACCGCTGGTGGCATGCCGTTTGAATTCGATCTCTCCGTAACCCCGGTAACCAAGTTTTTTGATATATTCCAGGCCCTGTGCCTCCACCTCCGAATCATAACACTGGTGGGTCAAAGTAGAGGAGCCAAAGTTTGCCGGGAACTGGCGTAGTTTTTGCGCAATCAATGTATGGGTAGGGCGTCCCTCCCGATTCACATATACATCAAAACAGAACATCTGGTCGTCAAATCCAGGGATAATTTCCTGGACCATTACCTCCAACCCGGCGGCCCGGGCCTGTTTCAAGGCTTTGATCAGGCCGGCTGCCTCCCCTACCCGCAAGCATTTCGCCCGGAAAACCTTCACGAACTGGTGCGATATGGTCGGCTTAACGATGCAGGGGTAAGGAATCTTTGCAGCGATCTCTTCAAACTCCGCTTCGCTTCCCGGAAAAAAGGTCAGCGGCATCTGTAAACCTTGTTCCCGGGAGAGCCGGTAGAGACCCCGCTTATTGATAATCGTCTCCAGCAACCGGGGAGGGTTATCGGGAAAAAGGTAATAAGGGGCCAGTCTTTCCGCATACCGGGAGATGAGCAGAGCGTAGCTATCGGCGGAGGCGAACAGAACCGGAGGCTTCTTAAAGGTCCCCCCCAGTTTTAACAAAAATTTCGCCAACGCCTCCTCATCCCGGTTAATATCCGGGCAAAGGATTTTTTTAAATACATAACGGGAGGATAAACCGTACGCCCTGGAAAAATCATAATCCAGGGCGTACACCTTTACCCCGTGTCTTCCCAGGGTGCGAATTCCTCCCAGCGCAGTATAAAAATTTGCCCCTAATATTACTGCTGCTGTAGCCATGTAATTACGTCCTCTCGATTTAATATCACTTCTCCCCGCTATAATATCATAATTTTAAAAAGGAGCTCGGCCCGTTTCGGCCTGCTTATTTAATACCGGTATTTTACCCCACCGTTTCCAATTATATTAGAAAGAGGCGATGAAGCCTACCGGCGGGGAAACAATGCCGGTTTAACTTTTTGAAAAATGTCTAAGAAGTTATGCTATAATACGTTAAACAGCTTACTGGCCTGCAAAATAGTTTGTCCTGTCTGGGAGGAGGCTGACCAAGTGTCGGTAGGTAAAAACCGCCAAGGAAACAGTTCAAAAAGGAAACAGAGGGCAAGGAAGACTCGGAGAAGCATATTCGGGCTGATACTGGCGCTCCTGATCATCGGGGGGCTAGCCTTCGGGGTAGCGGTAGCCAAATGCATCAAGGATCTCCCTCCCTTTGATCCGGAACAGTTACAATTTATAGAGGCTTCATTCGTCTATGATAACCAGGACCGGGAGATCACCGCCCTCCATGATGAACAAAACCGGGTAATCGTATCCCTGGATGATATCCCGGAGCATGTTCAAAGAGCCTTTATCGCTATCGAAGACGAGCGTTTTGAAACCCATTTCGGGGTCGATATCATCGGTTTTTTCCGGGCCCTGTTAACCAATATTCGTCATCGCTCGATCCAACAGGGATTTAGCACCATCACCCAGCAACTGGCCCGCAACACCTATCTTACTTTTGACCAAACCTATGAACGAAAAATAAAAGAGGTCTGGCTGGCCCTGTTAATTGAAAAACATTTTACCAAGCCGGAGATCCTTGAGATGTACCTGAATCGTATCTATTTCGGACATCATGCCTATGGAGTTGAGACAGCAGCCCAAACCTACTTTGGCAAAAGTGTAAGCGAGCTCTCCCTGGCCGAGGGGGCCCTGCTGGCCGGAATAATCAGTTCGCCCAATATTAATAATCCTTTTAATAGTGAGGAGATAGCCACTGCCAAGCAGGCACTGGTACTGGGAAATATGTTACGGTTAAAATATATTGATCAGAAACAGTACGAGCAAGCCTTGGAACAGGAACTGGATTATGGGGAACCCCCATCAGTAGAATATCCCCACCCCTATTTCATTGATTACGTGGTTCACCAGGAACTGGTCGATATCCTTACCGCTATCCCCCGGTTCGGCACTGAAGAAGAGGCCTACCATGCTATCTATAATGAGGGGCTTCGAATCTATACTACCATGGATAGAACCTACCAAACCCAGGTAGAAAATGTGCTAAACCGGTCTGAGCTTTATCCCCGTACAGTATATGTCGATATGAATAAGCTCCGTGAAGCAACTCAGGAGCTACCTTCCAACCCGGAGGTTAGCCTATCGGCAAACAGGCTGGCGGAATGCATTGATGAGGAAAACGGTGTCCCCCAACCCCAGGCGGCGGTGGTACTGGCCAATCCTAAAACCGGCGAGATAACTGCCCTGGGCGGCGGCCGGGAGTATAGCAGAAAAAACAACCAGCTGCTTCGTTTTACCAGCCTGCGCCAGCCTGGCTCGGCCATTAAACCGATCGTTACCTACGGCCCGGCTTTCGAGGAGGCGATCTTGGCCGGGGCCGGCTCAGTTCTCGACGACTCTCCCTACATCTCCGGTAGCTGGGCCCCGGAAAATTTCGATTATCGTTTTCGGGGATTAATTACGGTACGGGAGGCGCTGCTCTACTCTTTTAACGTGCCGGCAGTGCGGGCCTTTGAAATGCTCACACCCCAGGTAGGAACCCGCTACGCCAAAGAGATGGGCATCTCTACTTTTGCCCCCGGCGATGAAGAGTACCTACCAACTACCTTGGGCGGTATAACCCACGGTGTAACTGCCTTGGATATGACTCAGGCCTTTAGCGTACTGGCCAATGAAGGTTTAAAGCTGGATCTATATACGATTAGACGGATCGAAAATCGCCGGGGGGAGATAATCTACGAGTATAGCCCCCAACCCCGGCAGATTTTAAGCCCTCAAAGTACCTTTATTGTTACAGATATCCTTCAAGACCAGGTGCGCTACTATACGGGTAGCAAGCTCAATATTGATCGCCCGGTAGCCTGCAAGACCGGAACTACCAACTATTGGCGGGATGTCTACCTGGCCGCTTACACCCCCAACCTGGTGGCTACCTTTTGGATGGGTTACGATGAGCCACGGGTTGGAAGCATCGAACAGGGTTGGAGCTACTCTACTACCTTCCTGCGGGAGATATTTAAAGAGGTCTTTAAAACCTTACCTATAGAAAATTTTAAACGTCCCCCGGGGGTCGCCCAGGTAGAGGTCTGCAGTAAATCCGGCCTGCTTCCAACCGAGCTCTGCCGGGCTGAGGGCACGGTAGTCACCGATTATTTCCTGGAGAACCATGTCCCCCGCCTGCCCTGTGACCTGCATGTAGCCCTGGATATAGATAGCACTACCGGTCTGCCGGCGGGCCCCTTTGTCCCTCCCCACCTGGTTGAAACCAGGATCTTTCTTAAGCGCCCCCCCTACCTGGTTACAGATTCCCGCTGGCATGGCAAACCGGGACGGATTCCTGAAGATGCCAAGCTGATGCCTCCTAATGGAGAGTCGAACTCCGAAACGGAAGATTCGAAGCGGCCGGAGGCCCCCACCGGTTTTACCGCCACCGTCCAGGAGGACCTAGTCTTTTTAGAATGGAAATACCCGGCTGAACACCGCCTGGAAAGCTTTATCCTGTTCCGTCAAAAGAAGGGGGAAGAACGGCAATTTGTGGCCTCGATCCATCCTGATTTCCGGGATTATACCGATATCTTAGATGACGACCCCGGCGCCGGGTATACCTACATCCTCTATGCTGCCGATTATCTTGATCGCTTCTCTGTACCGGTTGAGGTTAAATTAAAGGCAGATAACGGGGGTAACGGTAATTCCCGTCCCCCGGAACCTTCGGAGCTAGAGTACACCGACCGGGAAAACGAAATAATACTAACCTGGTCCTACCCGAGAGCAACAGCTGAATATTTTATCTTGGAACGCAAAAAGGCCCCGGGGAGTTTTGAAAAAATTGCTACCATTCCCGGCGACCAGTTCAATTACCATGAT
>JAAZLS010000001.1 GCA_012799185.1 Bacillota bacterium
GATAGATCAAGCATTTATTATTTCACCCCCTCCTATAATTCCCGGGTTAACCCGAGAAGCACAATGCCGATAACGACAAAAAAGATAATTAAATACTGCAACCCGGTAAGCCTCTCTTTAAGAAAAATTCGGGAAAGAATCACTGATACAACACTGTATGCCGAGACAAGCGGGACGGTAATAATGGCACTACCGGCCATGGCGAATACATAAAAAAATTGGCCGGTGGTTTCAAAGATGGCGGCAAAAACCTTATTCCTTTCCTCTATAATGTTAAATTTACGCTTTTTAATAACGGTATGATAAAAAAATGCCAGGAAGGCACAGATGAAAAAGGTAAACTCAAAAGCCAACAGGGCATCATTCTCACTAATCAATCTTAACTCATCTAAATAAATCCCATCGGCGAAGGTACCCAAACCATCAATAAAACAATATAATATCGGTAAAGTAATCGCCAGCAGGCTAAAACGGTGTCGGGAATCAAACCTGATGATCTCCTGCTCTTCCTTCCTTTTTTCTAAAATTGCAATTCCGAGTACACCGGCCGAAATGATGATGATTGCCAGTATTCCCAACCGGCCCAGGGACTGGTTAAAAAATATAAAAAGGAGAAGGACAGTCACCGCCCCGGAAGAATTTTGAACGGGAGAAGAGATCGACAGCTCTATGTAGCGCAGTCCGATATAGCCGATGGTCATAGATAGGATGTAACAAGATGAGACCGGCAGGTACCATATAATCTGGTATGGCGAGAAGCTAAGCCCATTAGCAATCATGTACCCGATGCCATGAAGCCCCATCACGGTGCCCACTGTTATCACTATTTTTAGGTGACTGTACCGGTCACTGCGAATCGAGCTCTTTTTGTAAAAAAGATCCGCGATACCCCAGGCCAGGGTGGAGAAGAGGGCAAATAAAAACCACATTTAATTCATCCGATCGCTTTATTATTGGTTTAGCTTCCCACTTTGAATCGTGGACTTATTGATGCCCGGCGCCATACTTTGCAATGGCTGTCAGAGATTAAGAAAGTTCCCATAAATAGAGGGAGGCCACTGAACCGTAGGGTGAATAGCGCTCCCTGTATATTTCAAACTGGTTTCGAGAAAGATCCTCCAGGTTGTAAAGTTTTTTCATCCCGCGTTTTAGGGCCAGGTCGTTCCAGCTTAAGACATCTGGCCGGGCCAGGGATAAAATAAGCAACATCTCAGCGGTCCATACCCCTACCCCCGGAAGGGAGGTCAGCTCCCTGATAATCTCTTCATCGGTCATGCCGGGGATGGCCTCAAGATCAACCCGGCCGGAGAGAAGGGCTTCAGCTGTTCCCTTGATGTAACCTGCCTTGCGTCCGGAGATGCCGCATTGCTGGAGGGTAGTCAGGTCGGTAGCTGCAATCTTAGCCGGTTTAATTTCTCCCACCCTTTTGCACAATCTGTTCCATACTGTGGCAGCAGCCTTTTTCGCGATCTGCTGGGCGACAATATTTCGGATCAGGGCCGTAAATAGATCTGGATAAATTTTGCGCCGGATCGGGCCGATTTTATGAATTGCCTCTCCCAATAATCGATCTCGCCCGCCTAGGTATTCAATTTCCCTTCGCCCGTATTCAAATATATGCACTAAGGTAACCTCGTTTCGAACTTTAGGATTGTAGTATAAGCGCAAGATTGATTATAACATAAAGATTAGGAAGCTAATCGTAAGATAGAAGATCGATATGAGTAAAAGCCTCCGTCCCTGTTACTCATGAGTAAAAGCCTCCGTCCCCGTTACTCATCCCCGTTACGCACCCATTTCCAGCGGCCCAATTAAAAAAAAGGGGCAACAAGCAGGAGTTCTTCTAAGATTTACGAACATTCTAAGGGTAAGAGTAAAAACGGGGCAGGTGAAGGAGTGCTAAAGTTAGCGCTGGTAGTTGAAGATCAGAGAGGGATCGATATCTTTCGTATACTTCAGGAGACCGCCGGTTTGGAGATTGTCGGGCTGGTTGATCTTTCCGGTGACCTTTCTTGGGTAACGGCGGAGGAACGACAAAAATATTACATTACTACCGATTTAAGCCGGGTGGCGGCGTTACCCGATTTAAATACGGTAGTGGCGGTAAGTAACGATCAACAGTTGCAGAAACGGTTAACGCCCCTGCTAAAAACCCCCCGGGAATTGGTAACAATCTCTCCCCAAAGTTTCCTGATGACCCTGCTTAGCTCCGGAAAACAGCTGATTGAAACGCGGTTGCTTAAAGGTGAGCTATGGGCGATCTTGAACTCTGTCCAAGATCCGATCGAGGTGGTTGATGACCGGGGGGTAATAAAATATGTTAACCCGGCTTTTACCCGGGTCTCTGGAATACCGGAAAAGAAAAGGGTGGGCCAGAATATTTTTGAGGTCTCCCCTTACGGGGCCCTGGCCCAGTCGTTAATCTTACAGAAACCGGTAGTAGGCTACCGGACCTATGTTGGCGGAAGCGATGCAGAGGTCATCTCCAACGCCTCTCCGATCATTGTGGACGGGGAGATCCGGGGAGCGGTAGTAGTATTCCAACTGGTAAATGATATTTTAAAGCTAATGGACCAGCTAAACCATAGTAATGCGGTGATTGAAAATCTCTATGCCCAGATCGATCAGATCTCTAGTAGTCGTTGGTGCTTTGAGGATCTAGTGGGGAAAAGCCAGCTATTTCTTTCCACCGTTGAGCTGGCCCGCAAGGCTTCCCGTAGCGGGAACACTATTTTGTTAATCGGGGAGGTTGGGGTGGGGAAGGGAATCTTCGCGCAGGCTATCCATAACTATAGCTCCCATCGCGGCCGGCCATTGATCCGGGTTGACTGTTCTTCGATTCCGGAGGCGGTCCAGGAGGTGGAGCTTTTTGGGTGTGAGAAGGGGGCATTAACCGGGGTGGTGCAGACCCGCCTAGGGAAAATCGAACTGGCCCGGGAGGGGACCCTCTACTTAAAAGGGGTTACCTCGCTTAGCCCCTATGTCCAGGATAAGTTGGCTAAGGTATGGCGGGAGGGGGAGTTTTACCGTATTGGTGGTGAAGAGCCAATTAAAATCGAATTGCGCCTGGTGGCCTGCACTACCTTTGAACCGAAAACGGCCCTGCGAAAAGGGTACTTGAGCGGGGAGCTATACCAGGGGTTAAGCGCGGTGGAAATATTTTTAAGCCCCCTTAGGAAGCGGTTGGAGGATCTTCCCCTGCTGGCGGAACATTTCATGGGTTTTTACAATCATAAGCTGGGTAAAAGTGTACGCCAGATTTCTCACCAGACCCTACAGTGGCTGGCGGAATATGATTGGCCGGGTAATATTAGTGAGCTAAGAAATGTGATGGAACGGGCGGTAATTGTGGCCGAGGGTCCAGTAATTGAGCCCCATCATCTCTCTCCCTATGCCGGCAAGCTGAATGCTGCTATAACTCCCGTCTTTGATGAAATTATGCCCCTGGAAAGAATGGAACAGATCCTATTGAAACAGGCCCTTAACCGGTATGGAGAATCCCTGGAGGGGAAGAAAAAGGCGGCCCGGGCGCTCAACATTTCGCTGGCTACTCTTTATAACAAGCTTAAAAAGTATCGCTCAAACCTGTAAACCCCTGTTATAAATTAAGGCTTCTCTGGTATAATGTTCTTAGGGGAGACCCTAGAAGCGGGTATTTCCCCTTTTAAACACCCCTTAGAAAAACAAGCCAGCGCCTATAATTCAGCTGTAAGGGGTAGGAAAATACATAATAATAATATTCAAAGTGGCACTTATTGCTTATAATACTTAAGCAAGCAATTATTCTACAACCTACAGGATAGGGGGGCTTTTGGTTGAAACTGTACGAATATCTGGGAAAGCAACTTTTTGCTCGTTATGGGATTGCTATCCCCAAGGGACAGATGGTGGAAACTCCCGGAGAGGCGGCGGAGGCCGCAGCGGAGTATGGAGAGGCGGTTGTTAAATCGCAGGTCCTAACGGGTAAGCGGGGTAAGGCCGGAGGGATTGCCTTTGTTTCCAGCCCCGATCAGGCCCGACAGGAGGCGGCCCGGTTATTGGCAATGGAGATACAGGGGTTGCCGGTAGAAAAACTGTTGGTAGAGGAGAAAATCTCTATCGACCAGGAGCTTTACCTGGCTATAACTGTCGACGGGGCTTCCCGCAGCCCGATTCTTTTGGTTTCGCTGGATGGGGGCATGGAGGTGGAGGAGGTTCCCGCGGAGCGAATGCTTCGTTGGCCGGTTAATGTCAACCTGGGATTACAGCCCTATGCCATCCGGGAAATCTGTCGCCGGCTGGGGATAGGCGGCGGTTTGCAGAAGCAGATGTTGGAGCTGGTACCCCGGTTGTATCGGCTGTTTCGGGAACTGGATGCGGAGCTGGTGGAGATTAATCCCCTGGCCCTCTGTGGCAGCGGGTTGATCGCCGCTGATGCCAAGGTTACCATTGATGAAGATGCTCTTTACCGGCATAAAGAACTTCCCCGGATTACAGAAAAGACCGCATTGGAACTGAGAGCCGAGGAACTGGGCCTAGCATTTGTTGAGCTGGGGGGGGAAATTGCGGTAATGGCCAACGGGGCGGGGATAACCATGGCTACACTGGATATGGTCCAGCATTACGGCGGAACTCCGGCTAACTTCTTGGATATGGGTGGCGGGGCGGATCTGGAACGGACGGCCAACGCCTTGGAACTGTTGCTAGCTACTAATCCCCGGGCGATCCTAATCAATATTTTTGGTGGTATCACCCGCTGTGATGTGGTAGCAGAGGCCTTTGCCCAGGTTAAAGAGAGCCGGGGGGTTGATCTGCCTGTATCTTTCCGCCTGGTGGGGACCAATGAAGAAGAGGGAAGAGCCGTTCTAGAGCGGATGGGGATCAGCGCTTTTCATTCGACGGAAGAGGCTGTTCGTCACGCGGTAGAGATCAGCTTGCCTTAACCATAGATCGATAAAAATTAAATAAAGTCTAAGGAGGCTATTATTGATGGCGATTTACATAAATAAATCTACCCGGGTGCTGGTCCAGGGTATTACCGGCCGCCAAGGCTCGTTTCATACCGCGCAGATGCTTGCTTACGGCACCCGCCTAGTTGGAGGCACATCTCCCGGAAAAAGCGGACAGGTGGTGGAGGGGCTACCGGTTTATGATACGGTATTTGAAGCGATGGAGGCGGAGCCGGCGGAGGCTTCGATCCTTTTTATCCCTGCCCCCTTTGCCCGTGATGCGGCCTACGAAGCTATCGATGCCGGGATTAAGCTTCTAGTAGTTATTACAGAGGGCATTCCGCTGCACGATGCTCTCGATATCATGGATTATGCCCATCGGGAGGGGACGGTGGTAGTCGGTCCCAACACCTTTGGGCTGGTCTCTTCGGGGCAATGTAAAATTGGGATTATGCCCAACCGGTTTTATGTTCCGGGCCCGGTGGGCGTGGTCTCTCGTAGCGGGACCCTTAGCTACGAAATTGTCGGCAATTTATCTGATGCCGGCCTGGGCACTACTACCGTGGTCGGGATGGGAGGAGACCGGGTAGTGGGTCTGGGTTTTATTGATGTGTTAAAAGAATTTGAGAAGGATCCGGCCACCGAGGTGGTGGTACTGGTCGGGGAGATTGGTGGCAGTGCGGAAGAGGAGGCCTCCCGGTTTATTGCCGCCCACATGAGCAAGCCGGTAGTGGCTTACATCGCCGGTAAAAGTGCCCCTCCCGGCAAGCGAATGGGACATGCCGGGGCTATTATCGAAGGGGGGCGGGGGACATTCGCTAGTAAAATCGAAGCTTTGCATGAAGCTAAAGTACGGGTGGCCGAGTTACCTTTTGAGGTTCCTTCCCTGGTAAGAGAGGCGTTGGGGAATTCGTAATAAGGAGGATTTATTAAAATGCAGCCACGGGAGAAGCTGTCAGAGCTAAGTGGCCATAAGAAATCCTGGCAGAAAAAGGTAAGAGCCGTCCTTGAGAAATATCCGGAACGTAAAGAATTTAAATTGGATTCGGGATACAAGGTGGAGGGGGTCTATACTCCGCTGGATCTGCCGGAGTGGGATTATTCTGACAAGCTGGGGTTTCCAGGGGAGTTTCCCTACACTCGGGGGGTCCAGCCTACCATGTACCGGGGGCGCCTTTGGACCATGCGCCAGTATGCTGGATTTGGCACCGCCGAGGAGACTAACCGGCGTTATCGCTACCTTTTAGAGCAGGGTCAGACCGGTTTAAGTGTAGCCTTCGATTTGCCGACCCAGATCGGTTACGATTCCGATCACCCCCTGGCCCGGGGGGAGATCGGTAAAGTCGGGGTGGCGATCGATACCCTGGAAGATATGGAAATATTAATGAATGAAATCCCGCTGGATCAGGTAAGCACCTCCATGACCATCAATGCTCCGGCGGCGGTTTTAATGGCCATGTATATGGCGGTAGCGGAGAAACAGGGGGTCCCCTTTACTAAGATCCGGGGGACCATCCAGAACGATATTTTGAAGGAGTACGTGGCCCGGGGAACCTATATCTTTCCCCCCCGGGAATCGATGCGCCTAATTGTCGATATTTTTGCCTATGCCGGAAAAAATATTCCCTCCTGGAATACGATCAGTATCAGCGGTTATCATATCCGGGAAGCCGGTTCAACTGCTGTTCAAGAGTTAGCCTTTACCTTAAGTAACGCCATCGCCTACGTAGAGGCGGCGATGGAGGCCGGGCTTAATGTAGATCAATTTGCACCCCGGCTATCGTTTTTTTTCAATGCTCATGTAAATTTTTTCGAAGAGGTTGCCAAGTTCCGGGCGGCCCGGCGGATCTGGGCCCGGATAATGAAGAACCGCTTCGGGGCCAAGAAGGCTCGTTCGATGACCCTGCGGTTCCATACCCAGACAGCTGGTTGCAGCCTGACCGCCCAACAACCGGAGGTCAATATCATGCGGGTAGCCTTCCAGGCCTTAAGTGCGGTCCTGGGCGGAACCCAGTCGCTGCATACCAACTCCATGGACGAAGCGCTGGCGTTGCCCAGTGAACATGCGGCCCTGCTGGCCCTGCGAACCCAACAGGTGGTCGGCTATGAGATCGGGGTGACCGATACGGTAGACCCCCTGGGGGGTTCGTACTACGTGGAGGCGCTTACCGACCAGGTTGAACAAGAGGTCATGGGCTATATTAAACAGATTGATGAACTGGGTGGGGCGGTGGCAGCAATTGAACAAGGTTTCATGCAGCGGGAAATCCAGGAGAGCGCCTACCGCTATCAGCGGGAGGTGGAGTCGGGCGAACGAGTGGTAATCGGAGTTAACCGTTTTGCCAGCGGCGATGAGCTGCCCATCGACCTGTTAAAGGTAGATCCGGCGGTGGGGGAGCGGCAAATCGAACGTTTAAAGAAGGTTCGCCTGCGCCGCGATCAGGGGAAAGTAGCGGAGGTTCTCCAAGAGCTGCGGCGGGGAGCCCAGTCAAAGGAAAACCTGATGCCGTATATATTTAAAGCGGTTAAGGCTTATGCCAGCCTGGGGGAAATATGTGGCGTGTTGAGGGAAATATTTGGGGAATATAAACAGCAGGTTGTCTTTTAATGGAAAACAGGTTGTTCTTACTATTAAAGGTTATATTATTCGATATGGCTTAGCGGCGGAAGAGCGATAGAAAGGGGGAGCTCGATTCAAAATGAACGGACATCCAATACGGGTACTGGTAGGCAAGGTTGGTCTTGATGGCCATGACCGGGGAGCCAAGGTAGTGGCGCAGGCTTTTCGTGATGCCGGGATGGAGGTGATCTACACCGGGTTGCGCCAGACGCCGGAGCAGATCGTCGAGGCGGCATTACAGGAGGATGTTCAGGTAATCGGAATCAGTATCCTTTCGGGAGCCCATATGCAGCTATTACCTTTAGTGGTAGATCTCCTTCGGAAACAGGAGGGGGAGGACATCCTGGTGGTAGCCGGGGGAGTAATCCCCAAGGATGATATCCCCTACTTGAAGGAGGCCGGTATCGCCGAAGTTTTTACCCCGGGGGCGCCAATTAAGGATATTATTGAATTCCTCCAATGTCGGTTTGCCCAGAATTAAACGAACCGGGAGCGAGGATAGAAATGAAAGGGGGTAGCGGTCCTTGCTAAAAAAGATCGACCATCTAGGGGTGGCGGTGCGGGACCTGGAGGCGGCCCTTCACATATTTCGTGACCAGTTGGGGATTGATGTGGATGGGGTGGAAGAGGTAGCAGAGCAGAAGGTCAAGGTTGCATTTTTGCCCCTGGGGGAAAGCAAAATTGAACTTCTCCAGTCTACCGATCCGGAGGGACCGGTAGCCAGGTTTATTGAAAGACGGGGCGAAGGTATTCAACATATTGCCTTTCGGGTAGAAAATTTGGAGGAGAGCCTGGGCCGGCTGAAATCGAAGGGAGTACGTCTTATCGATGAGAAACCCCGCCGGGGGGCGGGTGGAGCCCGGGTTGCATTTATTCATCCTAAGAGCACCTGTGGGGTGCTTATAGAACTTTGTGAGCGCTAGTGTTTGGCCTAATTATCATAACAAGAAAGCGGTGAAGGTAGTGGAGAAAAAGTTACAGCATCTTGAAGAGAGGCGCCGGGTAACAATGGGTGGGGGCGGCGAGAGGCGCATCCGGACCCAGCACGAAAAGGGGAAAGGGACCGCCCGGGAACGGCTGGAACAGTTTCTGGATGAAGGCAGTTTTGTGGAGCTGGGGACCTTCGTACAGACCGGTTTAAGTGATGCCAGTTCGCTGGAGATAAAAAATCCCGGAGAAGGGGTAGTTACCGGTTACGGTACCGTCAACGGCCGCCAAGTTTTTGTATTTGCCCAGGATTTTACGGTAGCCGGCGGTTCTCTAGGCGAGGCCCATGCCGCCAAGATTTGCCATATCCTGGACTTGGCCTCCAAGAATGGCGTTCCGGTGATCGGGTTAAACGATTCCGGGGGGGCCCGTATACAGGAGGGGGTATATGCCCTGGATGGCTACGGATCCATATTTTCCCGTAATACTATCTATTCAGGGGTTATCCCCCAGATTTCCGTTATTATGGGGCCCTGTGCCGGTGGTGCCGTCTATTCCCCCGCGTTGCAAGACTTTATTTTCATGGTTTCCGGGACCGGCAACATGTTTATTACCGGGCCCCAAGTTATAAAGGCGGTGACCGGTGAAACTGTAAGTACCGAGGAACTGGGGGGAGCCCTGGCCCACAACAGGACCAGCGGGGTAGCCCATTTTATGGCCGATGATGAAGCCGAGTGCTTGCAGCAGGTGAAGACCCTGCTCAGCTATCTCCCGGCGAATAACATGGAAGATCCGCCAACAGCCGAACCGGTAGAACCAGGTTTTGAGCGGGAGGAGTTAGTTGGAATTGTACCCGAAAACCCCAACCGCTCTTACAATGTCAAGGATGTCATTTTACGGGTGGTTGACGGCGGTTCGTTTTTTGAGGTGCACCGCCATTTTGCCGAGAATGCGGTAGTAGGATTTGCCCGGCTGGGCGGAGCACCGGTTGGGATAATTGCCAACCAGCCTCAGGTTAAGGCCGGTTGCCTAGATATCGACAGCTCCGATAAGATTTCCCGGTTTGTTCGTTTCTGCGACTGTTTCAACCTGCCGCTGGTTACCCTTGTCGATGTTCCCGGTTACCTACCCGGGGTAGAGCAGGAATGGGGGGGTATTATCCGCCATGGGGCCAAGGTCCTCTATGCCTACTCCGAGGCTACCGTCCCCCAGATATCGGTTATTTTGCGGAAAGCTTACGGGGGAGCCTACATTGCCATGAGTTCCCGCTCCCTGGGCGCCGATTATTGCCTGGCCTGGCCTACTGCGGAGATAGCGGTAATGGGCCCGGAGGGGGCAGTAAATATTGTCAACCGCCGGGATATCGAGGCAGCCGAAGATAAGGAAGAGCGGCGTCGGGAGCTGGTAGATCAGTATCGCCAGAAATTTGCCAATCCCTATATTGCCGCTGCCCGGGGTTGGGTAGACGAGGTAATCGATCCCCGGCATACCCGAATCTACCTGCTAAAGGGCCTGGAGATGTTACGGGAGAAACGGGATCAGCGGCCGATGAAGAAACATAGTAACCTGCCGCTATAAACCGGACGCGCGAAGCGTTGACTTTTTCCCCGGTAAACAGTAAAATTAGGCTAATTTGGAAAGCAACCAGTGGATAAATAGGGGGTTCCGGAGTTATGCCGGATTCCAACTACTACAAAAGAGGCAACAGAGAGGGAGGACCGGGTCCTGCCACTGGTCCATCGGTCTCCTCCGGGGGTTCCTTTGTCGCACCGGAGGCTGATGAAAAGCTGGCGGCCCTTCTCTCTTACCTGGTGGGTTGGATCAGCGGCTTGCTGTTTTACTTTGCCGGGAAAAGTAGGTATGTTAAGTTTCATGCCATGCAGGCGATCATTATCTTTGGGACGGTCACCCTGTTCCAGTTGGCTATCCAGTTAATTAGGAAAGGGTTGACAGCGTTCCTCCCCTTGACAGGATCGCTATACTCGGTATTAAACCTATTTGGCATGGTTAGCGCTATTGTCTGGGTGGGAGCCTTGGTCCTTTGGGCATTCTTGATGGCGAAAGCTTACCAGGGAGAAACTTACCGGTTCCCGGTAGCTGGCGAGATTGCAGCCAAAAAAACGGATAGTTGACTTGACTTCTGGGGAAGGTATGGTAATATCTAAGGCATATTAAAAGGTATAATTAATTGCCGGTGATGGGGAGAGTAACGATGGGTGGAGAGCTAGCGAGCCGGGGACGGTGAAAGCCCGGTTTGGAAGCCGGTCGTGAAGCGCACCCCGGAGGTGGAGACTGAAGCCGCATAAAAGTGGTGCGTAGGTTATTCCGGAGCCTGCCGTTATCCAGGGTGGCCTGTCGAGGGTCACGTAAGAGGGCTGCTTGGAGGCAGTCAATAAAGGTGGTACCGCGAGAAAAAACCTCTCGTCCTTCAAATTTAGGGCGAGGGGTTTTATTTGAGGGTTTAAAGGAGGAATAAAATTGGTAAAAGTAGCCGTGCTTGGCGCTACCGGTTATGCCGGAACGGAGCTGGTGCGACTGTTAGCAGATCATCCGGGGGTAGAGCTGGTATTTTTAAGTTCCGAAAGCCAGGCCGGATCTAAATTCAGCCAGGTTCATCCCCAGTTTGAGGGTTTGGTTGATACCCGGTTGCAGTCTCTGCAGGTAGAGGCTATCCCGGAAGGGGTAAAGGTGGTTTTCTGTGCCCTGCCCCATGGCCGCTCAGCTCCGGTAGTTCCGGGCCTGTTGCAACGGGGTTTTAAAGTTATAGATCTTAGTGCCGATTTCCGGTTGCATCCTCCGGCCCTCTATCCCCGTTGGTACGGTTGGGAGCACCCCGCCCCCGGGCTGCTCCGCTCTTCAGTCTACGGATTACCGGAGATTAATGCCTCCGCCGTTAGCCGGGCCCGGTTAGTAGCCAATCCGGGCTGTTTCCCCACCGGGGCTATTTTGCCCCTGGCTCCCCTGGCCGCGGAACGGCTGGTAGACTGGGATAGCGTAATCATTGATGCCAAGACGGGGGTATCGGGAGCCGGGCGGACCCCCCGACCGGGCTTTCATTTTCCCGACTGTAGCGATAATTTTAAGGCTTACCGTGTAGGCAATCACCAGCATACCCCGGAAATTGAACAGGAGTTGGGTAGGCTGGCTGGGGGAGAGGTAGCCCGGGTAACCTTTGTTCCCCACCTGGTACCGATGATCCGGGGGATTTTAAGCACGGTCTATGTAAAGATGCCGGGGCGTAGCTTAGAGGGGCTATATGATCTCTACGAGGATTTTTATCGAGATAGCATCTTTGTCCGGGTGTGCCGGGAAAGACTGCCGGAAACCCGTTTGGTGCGGGGGAGCAACTACTGTGATTTAGCGCTACGGGTAGATGAACGGGCCGGTCGGCTAATAATTATCTCCTGTATTGACAACTTAATAAAAGGAGCCTCCGGCCAGGCCGTTCAAAATATGAATTTAATGTTTGGTTATCTCCAGGAGGAAGGATTAACCCAGGTCTCATTTTAGGGGGCTGGGGGTAATTAACTACTATTCTAGTCCCGGTTGAAAGCAGTTGAAGGGGCAGTAAAGGAAGGTGGGGCTGGTATGGAAAAAGAATCTGAGATCCGGCCGGTTGACGGTGGATTAACCCTTATCGAAGGGATCAAGGCTTCCGGGGTACCCTGCGGTCTTAAGAGAAACAAGAAGGACCTGGCCATAATCTATAGTGAGGTGCCGGCGGTTACGGCAGGGGTATTTACTCGCAACCGGGTCCAGGCCGCCCCGATAAAGTTGTGTCGGGAGAGGACGGGCAATTTAATCCGGGCGGTGGTGGTCAATAGCGGCAATGCCAATGCCTGTACCGGTGAAAAGGGGCTTGCGAATGCCTACGCAATGGCGGAACTGGCCAGCCGGGCCCTCCAGGTGAACCCGGAGCAGATCATGGTCTGTTCCACCGGGGTGATCGGAACGCAGCTGCCGATGGAAAAGATCCGGGCCGGGATTGAGAGCGCGGCCGCTGCCCTTACTACGGAACCGTCGGGGACGCTGGATGCGGCGGAGGCTATCCTGACTACCGATACGGTGATCAAACAGGTAGCTTACCGGGCTCGCCTCTCTGAGAGGACGGTACACCTGGCCGGTATAGCCAAGGGCTCGGGCATGATTGCTCCGAACATGGCGACAATGCTGGCCTTCCTGGTAACCGATCTACGGTTCTCCCGGCAACTGCTGCAGAAACTTTTAACCCGGGCTGTAGAAAGATCGTTTAATTTAATTACCGTGGACGGGGATACCTCTACCAACGATACAGTCCTGCTGTTGGCCAATGGCAGCTCTGGGGTGGAGGTCAGGGAGGGGGATGCCTCCTGCAGGCTCTTCTACCGCATGCTGGAACAGGCCTGCCGCCGCTTGGCCTACCAGATTGTAGCCGATGGGGAGGGGGCCAACCGGGTTATTGCCCTCACTGTCGCCGGGGCACCCGATTTTTTGGTTGCCTCCCGCCTAGCCCGGGCGGTTCTAAACTCTCCTTTGGTGAAGACTGCCTTCTATGGTCAGGATGCCAACTGGGGCCGGATCATGTCGGCCCTGGGAAACGCCGGGGTAGGGCTTGACCCGGAGAAGGTCGATATTTACCTGGGATCGGTACAGGTAGCCGCCGGCGGGGGGGCGGTCCCCTTTGATGAGCAGGCCGCTGCGACCGTGCTTCAACAGGAGGAGGTACCGGTACTGGTAGAGCTCCATGCCGGCCGGGTCTCGGTAACAGCCTGGGGAACCGATCTCAGCCCGGAATACATTAGAATCAACAGCGGTTACCGAAGTTAGGAAGGATGATGAAGATAGATGACAATTAAGCTCCCGGATTTAATTTCAAAAGCCGAGGTGCTGGTCGAGGCGCTGCCTTATATCCGTGCATTCGCCGGTAAAATATTTGTGATCAAGTATGGCGGCCACGCCATGGTTAGCGATGAACTTAAAGAATCGGTAATGACCGACCTGGTGCTGCTTAAATATATTGGTGCCCACCCGGTGTTGGTGCACGGCGGGGGCAAAGAGGTAAACGGAGTAATGGAGAAGCTGGGGAAAGAGCCGGTATTTATAAATGGCCTACGGGTTACCGATGAGGAAACCATGGAGATAGTAGAGATGGTCCTGGTAGGCAAGGTAAATCGGCAGATTGTTAGTCTGATCAATCAAAAAGGGGGGCAGGGGGTAGGTTTAAGCGGTAAAGATGCCAATCTCCTCCAGGCTCGGCGTAAAGGCCCCCAGCCGCCGGCCGACGACCCCTCCGGGGAGAAGGTAGACCTGGGCCGGGTCGGGGAGATTACCGCCGTGAATCCAGAATCTCTCCAAATCTTGATGGAGCACGGTTATATTCCGGTAATCGCTCCTATTGGTGCCGATACCACCGGGGAGAGCCTGAATATAAATGCCGATCATGTAGCCGGCGAGCTGGCGGTAGCCCTAAAGGCGGAAAAATATATCTTGCTAACTGATGTGGAGGGGATCTATCGCCGGGAAAACAGCCAGGAACCGGTGTTTCTATCCTCACTCCGGGAATCGGAGGCCCGGGATATGATTAGAAAGGGAGAGATCAACGGGGGGATGATTCCGAAGGTTGAATCATGCTTACAGGTGATCGAACACGGTATCTCCAAGGCCCATATAATTGACGGGCGGATTCCCCATTCTCTCTTGTTGGAGGTATTTACCGATCGGGGGATTGGAACCATGGTTGTCCGATAACCTGCCGTTCTGCCGGATCCGGTAGATAAATTTAAAGGGGGTATTATAATGAGCAATATTCAAGAACAGGAGAGACAATATATTATTAATACCTATAACCGGCAACCAGGGGTTAACCCATTGCTGGTAAAAGGGGAGGGGGCCCTGGCCTGGGATGAAGAGGGGAAGCGCTATCTAGATTTGCTAGGGGGACTGGCGGTAAATGCTGTCGGCCATTGTCACCCCCGGGTAGTGAAAGCGGTACAGGAGCAGGTAGCCACGTTAATTCATACATCGAACCTCTATTACACCGCCCCCCAGGTCGAGTTGGCTCGCATACTGGTTGAACAGACCTTTGGTGGCCGGGTATTTTTTGCCAACAGTGGGGCGGAGGCTAACGAGGCTGCAATCAAGATAACCCGAAAGTATGCTGGGTTAACACAGGGCCCGGGGCGTTTTGCCATTATTACTGCCGAACGTTCCTTCCATGGACGGACCCTGGCCACGGTTACCGCCACCGGGCAGGAAAAATATCAGCGGGGTTTTGAGCCCCTGGCAGAGGGATTCCGCTACGCCACATTTAACGATCTGGATTCCTTTGCTCGCCGGGTAGATCGGGAGACCGCCGGGATCATGATCGAACCGGTCCAGGGGGAGGGCGGGGTTTATCCCGCCGAGGCCGGGTTTATACAGGGTTTACGGGAGCTCTGTGATCGGGAGAACCTACTGCTTATTTTTGATGAAGTGCAATGCGGTATGGGCCGCACCGGCCGGCTGTGGGGGTATGAAAACTACGGAGTTAAGCCGGATATTGTTACCATGGCCAAGGGGTTGGGCGGCGGGTTGCCGATAGGCGTTATGCTGGCTCGAGAGGGGGTTGATGCAACTTTTAAACCGGGAGATCATGCCTCCACCTTTGGTGGCAACCCGGTGGTTTGCCGGGCGGCCGTCGAGGTGCTAAAGATCTTGCTGGAGGAACCCTTCCTAGAGCAGGTCCGGGAGAAAGGGGAACTATTTAAAAATGGTCTTCTGAAGCTGGCCAAGGGATACCCGGGGTTGGTGCGGGAGGTAAGAGGGCTAGGTCTGATCATGGCCCTGGAGTTGGCGGTCCCGCTGGCTTCGGCGGTTCAGCGCCGCTGCCAGGAACGAGGGATGTTAATCAATGCCATCGGCGAAAATATAATTCGTTTCCTCCCACCGCTGGTAATCACGGTGGAGCAACTAGAGCAGGCTATCGATGAACTCGAGCAGGTTCTGAAAGAGGCGGAGGCCGGTGAGCCCTCCTAGCCGCAAGCAGAGGGCAGGGAAATCCCCCTGCCCTTATTGTTGTGCGCCCGGCATGGGCGCAGTCTAATGGGTGAAAGTCCCTAGTGCGGGTTGATAGTGCCAAGCACATAGCCGAAGGGAAGGGTCTCCACTGCGAGGTGGAATCTGAAGGAAGCCGGAGGCAAACTTCCGGCCTGACGACTTCTTGGCAATATCATGTCATGGAAAAATCCGGCTAAACCAAGTAATACGCGGCTGGATAAATTTCTTCAAACTGGCTGATGCCAAAGGCCGGGTGCAGAGGTTGGATGAATGGATCAGAAGCCGCATCCGGATGGTTACCTGGAAA
>JAAZLS010000049.1 GCA_012799185.1 Bacillota bacterium
CCTGACGGGAGAGATCGGCCATCTCGATGGCGGCGAGGGCTGCCTCGAACCCCTTGTTCCCCGCCTTCGCCCCGGCCCGCTCGATGGCCTGTTCCAGATTGTCGCTGGTGATCACCCCGAACATGGTCGGCACCCCCGTATCGAGGCCAATCTTGGCCACCCCCTTGGCTACCTCCGAGGCCACGTAGTCAAAATGGGGGGTATCGCCCCGGATTACCGCCCCCAGGCAGATCACCGCATCGAAGTTGCCGCCGGCGGCTACCTTCTTGGCGGCCAGCGGTATCTCAAAGCAGCCAGGGACCCAGAAGACGGCAATATTTTCCCGGCGGGCATCATGGCGCGTTAAGGCGTCCAGGGCACCGCTTAAGAGCCGGTTAGAGATAAATTCGTTAAAGCGGCTGATCACCAGGGCAAAGCGATAGTCGCGGGCAATTAATTTTCCTTCGTATATTTTCATCGGGATCCTCCTTTATTAAGGTCAATGGTTAACGGCTAGGCCAAGTCCAGGTAATGGCCCAGCTTTTTTTTCTTGGTAGCTAGGTAGTGGCAGTTATGCTCTCCCGGCTCTACCTCGATCGGCACCCGTTCGACGATGGTTAAACCGTATCCCTCTAGCCCCTTTACTTTGCGAGGGTTATTGGTCAGGAGACGGATCTGGCGGATCCCCAGGTCCACCAGGATCTGGGCGCCGATCCCGTAGTCCCGCAGGTCGGCGGGGAAGCCTAGGGACTCGTTGGCCTCCACCGTATCCTGGCCCTGGTCCTGCAGCTCATAGGCGCGCAGCTTGTTCAAGAGGCCAATCCCCCGCCCCTCCTGGCGCATATAGACCAGGACTCCGCTACCATGTTGCTCGATCTGGCGCAGCGCCTGCTGTAGCTGGGTGCCGCAATCGCAGCGCAGGGAACCTAGCACATCACCGGTTAAACATTCGGAGTGGGCCCGCACCAGCACCGGCTCCCCCGGGTTGAGCGGCCCTTTAACCAGGGCGATATTGGTCTGCCCGTCAAGGAGGCTCTCGTAGGCGATTACTTTAAAGTGGCCAAAGGCGGTGGGAAGCTCCGCCGCGGCTACCCGCCGGACCAGCTTCTCTTTCTTCCTCCGGTAGTGAATCAGGTCAGCGATAGAGACCAGCTTCAAGCCGTGGGTCCGGCAGAACTCGGCCAGCTGGGGGACGCGGGCCATGGTCCCGTCCTCGTTAACAATCTCACAGATCGCCCCCGCCGGCTCCAACCCCGCCAACCGGGCCAGGTCTACCGCCGCCTCCGTATGCCCGGCCCGGCGCAGCACTCCCCCCTCCTTGGCTTCTAGGGGGAAGATATGGCCGGGACGGCGCAGATCTTCGGGCCGGGTAGCGGGATCAATTAACGCTTTGATCGTCTCCGCCCGTTCGAAGGCGGAGATACCGGTGGAGGCACTCTTGATATCAACTGAAACGGTAAAGGCGGTCCCCATCCGATCGGTGTTATGGTGCACCATCGGGGGGAGCTCCAGCTCTTCAACCCGCCGAGGGGTAAGCGGTGCACAGACAAGCCCGCGAGCATGGCGGATCATGAAATTGACCGCCTCCGGAGTAACTTTTTCGGCAGCCATTACCAGATCCCCCTCATTTTCCCGGTCCTCATCGTCGACGACGACGATCATCTCTCCCGCCCGGAGGGCGGCAATTGCTTCATCAATAGAATTAAAGATAGGTCATCACCCCGCTTAGATAAAACCTTTTTCCTGTAATAAGGAGACTGTAATCTTGCTCCCGGCCGGCCCTTTGCCGGCGGCCGGGGAGAGGAGCCTCTCCACGTATTTACCGATTAAATCGACCTCTAGGTTAACAGCTGCCCCCAGGGGGGCTTCGCCCAGGGTGGTATTATCGGCAGTATGGGGCACCACCGAGACGGTGAAACCTGGATCCTCCAGGCTCGCCACCGTCAGGCTGATCCCGTCTACGGCGATGGAACCCTTGCTGATAATGTAGCGCTGCAGCCCGGGGGGGACCTGGAAGCTAAAGCGAATCGCCTCCCCCTCGGCCTGCCGGGTCAGCAGCCGGCCCACCCCGTCAATATGGCCGCTGACCAGGTGGCCCCCCAGGCGACCGCCCAGGGGGAGGGCCCGCTCCAGGTTTACCCGGCAGCCCGGTACCAGCTCTCCTAGATTGGTCTTATCAAGAGTCTCCGGTGCCACCAGGGCCTCGAAACCCCCCCGGCGGAGCCGGGTAACGGTAAGGCAGGCCCCGTTAACGGCGATGCTATCCCCAAGCTTTAGGTCCTCTAGGACCTGCCGGGCGGCAATAGTTAACCGGCTCCCCCCCCGGCCTCCCTCCCGGCCCTGCAGCTCGCCCAACTCTTCCACTATTCCTGTAAACAAGTCTCTTCCCCCTCCTTTACCGGGTAGCCGGTGAGCAGCAGGTCCGGTCCGAACCTTTTTAACTCCAGCTGTCCCAGGCGCCAGGCATCCCTGATCTTCTCCACCCCGGCCCCATCAAAGGCGGTCGGTGCCTCCCGCCCCCCACAGATCAGCGGGGCTAGAAAGAGATAGAACTTATCGACCAGCCCCTGCTCCAGCAGGCTGTAATTTAATTTGCCGCCCCCTTCCACCAGGACCGATGCCAGGCCCCGCTCCCCCAGCACCTTCAGCAGGGCCTCCAGGTCTACCCGGCCCTCCCGGGCGGGGAGGGTCAGGATCTCCATCCCCCGCTCCCGCAGGTGCCGGCACCGGTCGGGATCGGCCCCGGTCGTGGTGGCCAGGAGGGCGGGAGCGCTCCTACTGCTATCGATTAGCCGGGCAGTACGGGGCAGACGGGCCCGACTATCGACCACGATCCGCACCCCGTCCCGCCCGCCGGCAAAACGGGTAGTCAGCCGGGGGTCGTCTTTAAGGGCGGTCCCCAGCCCCACCATGATGGCATCGAACCGGTCCCTTAGGGTGTGAACATAACGGCGGGACCGCTCCCCGGTAATCCAACGGGAGTCACCGCCGGCGGTGGCAATCTTACCGTCGAGGGTTAAGGCCGCCTTGATTGCCAGGAAGGGTCGCCCGGTAGTAATAAATTTCAGGTAGATTTCGTTTAGGCGGCGGGCCTCTGCAGCCAGGACCCCGGTTTTAACCGCAATGCCGGCCTCCCGGAGCCGCTTAAAGCCCTGCCCAGAGACCCGGGGATTGGGGTCCTCCAAGGCGGCCACCACCCGGGCTATTCCGGCACTGATAATAAGGTCGACACAGGGGGGGGTCCGCCCCCGGTGGGAACAGGGCTCCAGGTTCACGTAAAGGGTAGCGCCCCGTGCCCGCTCCCCGGCCCGGCCCAGGGCGACTACCTCCGCATGGGGCCCGCCGGCAACCCGGTGATAGCCGCTTCCCACCGGCTCCCCCTCCCGGATAACCAAGGCCCCCACCTGAGGGTTAGGGCTGGTCCCGCCCCGGCCCCGCCGGGCCAATTTAAAAACCTTTTTCATCCACTTCTCATCACTGTTCAAGATTATCCCCCCCCGCGCCATGGCATAAATAAAGCCCTGAACCTTTCTTCAGGGCGGGATCAACGAAAGAGGGGCATCTCCGCCTCTTCTCTCTTCCAGACTCTACTGTCGGCCCCGGAATTGCACCGGGTCAGCTGTTTCCAACTCGCGGGCTCTCACCGCCGGTTCGGAATTGAAGGTTAACCTTCTCACCAGACCCCGAAGAAAACGGCATATAAAGTAACAACTGTATTATAACATACCGGGGCAAGGGGCTAAAGTTTCTCCGGGGGGCTACCGGCCAGCTTAAAAGCCTGGATCAACC
>JAAZLS010000050.1 GCA_012799185.1 Bacillota bacterium
GCGTTCGTCCTGAGCCAGGATCAAACTCTCCAGTTTACACCTAAACACTTCTTAGGCCCCACAAAAAAATAGAGCCAAACTTAGAACCTACCCTATCCAGTTTTCAAAGAACAGTTTCATCGCCCCATCGCTAACTTACTGCTCCCGGGGCGACCGGAAACTATAATAGCATGAGCCGAAAAGTTTGTCAAACCGGTTTCTTCTTTTTTATCTATAAAAGTTCATTTTTATTCATTTTTAACGGCCGGGTCGTATTATAGTATATTACCAAGCGCGGCGCAAGATACATTTTACAAAAACAAGAACCAAGAAAGAGTGATAGCCCTTATCCTTCTTCCCCCCCTTTCTCTTCCGCCTCCCGGGGCTGCCCCGCCGCCTCCCCTGGTTCTATCGCCTCCGGACCCGGCCTCATGGTAGGGAAGAGGATCACATCCCTGATGGAGGGAGAATCGGTTATCATCATTACCAGGCGATCGATCCCGATCCCCAAACCTCCCGCCGGAGGCATGCCATGTTCCAGGGCCAACAAAAAATCTTCGTCCATCATATGGGCCTCTTTATCCCCCGCCTCCCGCCGGGCCAGCTGTTCGTTAAACCGATCCCTTTGATCAAAGGGATCGTTTAGCTCGGTAAAAGCATTGGCGATCTCTTTTCCCCCTAAAAAAGCTTCAAAACGGTCGGTAAACCGGGGATCGGTTTTGCTCTTCTTAGCCAAGGGTGAAACCTCCAGGGGATACTGTTTAATAAATACCGGTTGACGTAGCCGATCCTCACAATAATGCTCGAATAGGATAAAGAGCACCTCCCCCCAAGAGGGGTTCCCCTCCAGTTTAAGCCCTAAATCACCGGCTGCCTTACGGGCAGATTGGTCATCATCGATGTTTAAAAAATCGACCCCGGTAACTTTATGGACCATCTCCACCATCGATTCCCGGGACCAGGGCGGGGTTAAGTCATACTCTTCCCCCTGGTAACTTATTCGAGCGGTCCCCAATACCTGCAGGGCCACCTGGTGAACCATGTTTTCGGTAATAGCCATCATATCCTCGTAATCGGCGTAACTTTGGTAGAGTTCCACCGTGGTAAATTCGGGGTTATGGATGGTTGATATCCCTTCATTCCGAAAGATGCGACCTATCTCGTATATTTTATCCAGCCCCCCCACCAGGAGGCGCTTGAGATGCAGCTCGGTGGCAATCCGCAGATAGAGATTAATCCCCAATGTGTTATGGTAGGTAATAAAGGGACGGGCGGCGGCTCCACCGGCCACCGGAGACATGACCGGGGTCTCCACCTCCAAAAAACCCTGATCGTTTAAATAATCCCTCATCGACTGGATGATCCGACTACGTAACACAAAGGTTTGCCTGGATTTCGGGTTGACAATTAGGTCCAGGTACCGCTGCCGATAACGAAGGTCGACATCTTTTAGACCATGCCATTTTTCGGGTAGGGGCCGGAGAGCCTTCGTCAGAAAACGGTACTCCTCGACTTCAATCGTCACCTCTCCCCGGCGGGTGCGAAAAACCTTGCCCTTTACCCCGATAAAATCACCAATATCCACCAGGTTAAACAGGCGGTAGTCCTTCTCCCCTAGTTGATCCAGGCGGAGATAGATCTGGATCTGACCCCCCTGATCGGCCAGGTTGGCAAAGCTGGCCTTTCCGTGAACCCGTTTACTAATCAAACGACCGGCAACAGAAACTTGCCGGCCGTCCAAATGGTCAAAACCATCAATAATGGCATTGGAATAATGGCTTGCAGTATACTTTTCTCCAAAGGGGTCGATACCCTGCTCCTTTAATTCCTTCATCTTTTGATACCTAACTTGTAACAACTCGTTCCAATCTTCTTGCATCTAAAATAATCCTCCCAAAATGATATTAGCTGATTCCTAATATCTTACACCTAAAAATCCCCCCCGGGACGTTTACTTCAACCTCCTGCCCAACCTCCATACCCAAGATGGAGCTCCCGACCGGGGATTCATTGGATATTTTATTAGCCCGGGGATCAGCCTCCGCCGTTCCAACAATGGTATATTTGTAATCCTCACCCGTATCCAGGTCTTTAATCGTCACCGTAGAACCTAGAGCCACATAACGGTTATTATGATCGCTTTTCTCAAAAATACGGGCATGACGAAGTATTTTTTCCAGGGTAACAATCCTGCCTTCAACAAAGGCCTGTTCATTTTTAGCGTTTTCGTACTCGGAGTTTTCGGCAATATCCCCGTAAGAAATTGCCTCCTTTATGCGGGAAGCAACCTGTTTTCGTTTTACGGATTTCAAAAAATCTAGTTCCTTTTCCAGTTTTTCCAGGCCTTCTTTAGTTAACAGGATCTCACTACTCGCCATAACTTACGCTCCTTTTTTGAGGATGATTCTGGGCTATATCTATGCAACAGACCACCAACAATGTTCATTTTTGCCTGAAATTCGAGGCTATCATAAAGATAGTGCCAAGCCTGCTTGACACTTTTTACCCGGATGTTAGTAACCCGCGCCGTTTCCAACACCCCGCTATAAATTTGTTACTAAATTATATAGATCCTCCGCCCCATTGTCAAGAAAAAGGCCGGTTTAATTAAGACTGA